>NZ_RAVW01000417.1 GCF_003611585.1 Corallococcus exercitus
GGGGCGGCGCCGTCCCTGGGCTCGCTGGGCGGCCATGTGCTGCTCGCGTCGGTGGGCGGCGCGGTGGTGGGGCTGGCGCTGGGCCTGCTGGGCGGCTTCATCATCCGACGCGCGGAGGATCCGCTCGCGGAGATCATGGTGACGACGGCGGTGGCGCTGGCGTCCTACGTGCTGGCGGAAGAGGTGCACCTGTCGGGCGCCATCTCCGCGGTGGTGGCGGGGCTGGCAGTGGGCGTCACGCTGCGGCGGGAGGTGGCACCGCAGAGCCAGGTGGCCATCCACTCCTTCTGGGAGTACGCCACCTTCGGCGTCAACACGTTCCTCTTCCTCTCCGTGGGCCTGGACACGCGGCCGGAGGCGCTCCAGGGGCACCTGCCGGGCGTGGGCATGGCAGTGGTGGCGGTGGTGCTGGGGCGCGCGGTGGCCATCTACCTGCCCTTCCTGCTCTTGCGGCTGTTCAAGCCCGCGGAGACCATCCCGCTCCGCTGGCAGCACGTGTTCCTGGTGGGCAACATCAAGGGCGCGCTGTCCATCGGTCTGGCGCTGGGCCTTCCGGAGTCCACGCCCGCGCGCGAACAGATCGTCTCCATCGCGTTCGGCGTCACGCTGGTGTCCATGGTGGGCCAGGGGCTGATGCTCACGAGCGCGCTCAAGGCGCTGGGGCTGTTCCAGCAGGACGCGGTGGCGCTGGAGATGGCGGAGCAGCGCGGGAAGCTCATCGCCAGCCGCGCGGCGCACGTGGAGCTGGATGCGTTGCACACGCAGGGCCTCTTGCCGCGCGCGGCCTACGAGCACCTGCGCAGCGAGTACCAGGTGAACATCGCCCGGGCGGAGCGGGAGCTGCGGCGCATCAGCGAGCAGCACCTGGCGGAAGGGGCGAAGGACCTCTTGAGCATGCGCAGGCGGCTCATCGACGCGGAGCGCACGGCCCTACAGGGCGCGCGGCGCAACGGGCTGATTCCGGAGGCGACGGCGGAGGAGATGCTGGCGCACCTGGACGCGCGGATGTTGGACCTGGAGAAGGTGTTGCACGGCGGGCACGCGAGCAAGGACAGCAAGGAGCACAAGGCGTCATGAAGATCGTCATCGCGGGGGGAGGACGGGTGGGCGGCGCGCTGGCGGCGCGGCTCGTGTCGGAGCAGCACACGGTGACCGTGATTGAACGCGACGCCACCATCTGCGCGCGCCTCTTCGAGGAGGTGGGCGTGGTGACGGTGTGCGGGGACGCCACCAACCCGCGCGTGCTGGAGGCGGCGGGCATCGGGACGGCGGACGTGGCGGCGGCGGTGCTGGCGCACGACCCGGCGAACCTGGCGTTCACCATGCTGGTGCGCGCGGTGTCCAGCGCGCGCCTGATGGTGCGCATGCTGGACACGAACTACCGCGACGCGTACCGGCTGGCGGGCGTGAAGGAGCTGGTCGCCGAAGCGGACGTCGTGGTCTCGAAGATGACCACCGCCATCGACTTCCCGCAGGTGTCCGGGTCGCTGCCGCTCAGCAGCGGTGACGCGCTGCTGTTCGAATTGGCCATCCCCGTGCGCGCCCGGGTGGCGGGGCAGACGGTGGCGCAGGTGCGCGGCATGGAGGGCTTCCCGCGCGAGTGCATCTTCATCGCGCTGGTGGACCCGCAGGGCCACACCGCGCTGCCGGAGGGCAACACGCAGCTGAAGGCCGGGCACAACGTCATCCTCGTGGCGCGGCGCACGCAGGTGGCGCAGGCGGTGGAGTTCCTCACGTCGGAGCCGCCGCTGGGCGCGGGCCTGGCGTCGTCGTTGGCGCAGACCTTGCGCAAGCTGGACTTCCTGGCGCCCCTGAGTGAGGACGAGCTGGAGGCGGTGGCGCGCGGCGCGGAGCTGCTCCAGACGCCCGCGGGCACGGAGCTGTTCCGCCAGGGCGACGCGGGCGAGACGTTCTACGTGGTCATCTCCGGCGAAGTGGCGATGAAGGACGCCGCCCGGCAGACGATGGCCACGGTGAAGCAGGGCGGCTTCTTCGGAGAGCTGGCCCTGCTCACGGGCGAGCCGCGCAACGCCACCGCCGTCACCGCCACGCCGTGCGAACTGGCCGCGGTGGGCCGCGACGACTTCCGCGGCGTGATGATGGCGAATCCGGCCGTCGCGCTGGAGATGAGCCGCATCCTGGGCCAGCGGCTGTCACGGCTGGGTGGCCAGGCACAGCCGGCGAAGCGGCGCGGGCTGTTCGGCCGCTGAAGACAGACACCTTTCCCTCAAGGGACTTTCCCATGACGACGAAGCACACCGCGCTGGTGCTGGGCGCCACCGGCATCATCGGCCGCAACCTCCTCACGTACCTGGACACCCGGCCGGACTGGAAGGTGAAGGCCGTGTCGCGCCGCGCGCCGGACTTCGCCACGCGCGCGGAGGTGAAGTCGCTGGACCTCCAGTCTCCGGACTCGCTGGCCAGCGCGGCGGAGTGGCTGCGCGATGTCACGCACGTCTTCTTCGCCGCGTACCAGGAGCATCCGGACCCTGCGGACCTCAGCCGCATCAACGTGTCGCTGCTGCGCAACGTCGTGGAGGCGGTGGAGAAGCACGCGCCGGGCTTCCGCCACGTGTCCTTCATCCAGGGCGGCAAGGCATACGGCGCGCAGTTCGGCCTCTACAAGACGCCCGCCAAGGAGACCGACCCGCGCCACTTCCCGCCGAACTTCTACTACGACCAGGAGGACTACCTGCGCGATGCGTCCCAGGGCCGGCGCTGGACCTGGACCGCCCTGCGGCCCGACATGATGATGGGGCTCGCCGTGGGCAACCCCATGAACCTGGGCAACCTCATCGGCGTGTATGCGTCACTGTGCAAGACGCTGCGCGTTCCCCTGCGCTTTCCGTCCACGCCTCGCGCTTACTCCATCCTGGCCAACGTGACGGATGCCACGGTGCTCGCCAAGGCCATGGAGTGGTCCGCCCTCAACGAGGCTTGCGCGGGCGAAATCTTCAACATCACCAACGGCGACGTCTTCCGCTGGAGCCAGGTCTTCCCGCGCATCGCGGACGCGTTCGGCATCCCCTGCGCGGACCCGCAGCCCTTCTCCCTGACGGAGGCGATGAAGGACAAGTCCCCCGTCTGGGAGGCGCTCACGCAGCGCCATGGCCTCCAGCCGCACGGTCTGAAGAAGCTGGCCAACTGGGCCTTCGGCGACTTCATCTTCGGCGTGGAGAACGACGCGTTCTTCGACGTGAACAAGGCCCGCCGCTTCGGCTTCCAGGAGATGCACCTGGACAGCACGGACGCCATGGTCGCGCTGATGCGTCAGCTCCAGGCGGAGAAGCTCATCCCCGCCTGAAGCGCCGGGTGCGTCAGGGGCTCGCGAGGAAGACGCGCGGGCCCTCTCCACCGATGAGGGTCCGTCCCAGCTCCAGGGTCCAGGGCACGTCGCGCGGCACGGGCTCCGGTGAGCGCAACACCACGGTCGTCCCCTCCCAGTGCTTGGGTTTCACACACTCGGAGGTGCGCCAGGCGCTCCCGTTGAAGCCCCCCTCGTCCCGGACGTCCGGGGTCGGGTACCCGACGAGTTCGATGCACAGGGACTCCCCGTCCTCGTCACAGCCGTCGGGCTCCGAGCCGTTCGCGGGCACGCAGGTCAAGACGGCCGTCACGGTGACGTGGTCGTCCGCGTCACGGGTGGCGGAAGCGGCGCGCACGCCCACGGCGTCCCAACGCGGCCCGCAGGCCGTCAGCAGGCCCGCGAGGGCCACGATGAAGAAGGTCGGATTCATGGGGCCTCAGGGGTTGGCGAGGACGACGTTCATCACGCGGGGATCCGCGCTGACGAGGATGCGCAGCCCGGGGTCACGGTCCACGGCCTCCGGCGTGGTGACCGTCACCCGGGTGCCGATGATGTCGGGGACCCTCTGGCAGGACTCCGCCCGGTGCAGCGGATGGGCGAAGGCCGTGTCGTCGGCCGCGTACCACTCCGCGGAGACGCAGACGCGCTCGCCATCCGCGTCACAGCCTTGCGACCGCGCCATGCCGTAGACGAGGCCGCAGGCCAGCGTGACCTCGACGGAGACGCGGTCGTCCTCGAGCCGCGTCGCCGTGGCATCCAACACGCCGGCCGCCTCCAGCCCGGGCTCACAGCCAGCAAGGAGGGGGAGTAGCAGCAAGAGCCAGCGACGCACGCGGGGCCTCCGGGAGCAGTGGACCCGGCGCCCCAGAGCAACACCCGTGCCCACCAGCCGACAGACGGCCGCCCCGGGCGAAGCACGCCTCAATCCCTGACAGACGTGTCAGGGCATGACGCCCGTGCCCTGTCGCGTGCTCAGGTGGACTTCTTGAGGCGCCCGCACACCGCGGACGCCGCCAGGAAGCCCACGCTGAAGGCGTTGCGGAAGCGGTTGTAGAGCGCCCCCACGCCGGGCACGTTGGCGATCATGTCGCCGAAGCTCCACATCTCCTCGTGCGCGTGGATGAGCGGCAGCACCTCTCCGCCGCCCTCGCCGCGCTGGAGCGTGAAGTCGTAGACGAGGATCGTGCGCAGTGGGTACGTGTAGAGCCACGCGAACTGCTTGAGGTTCATCACCCCGTCCACGATGGCCCGCCCGCTCTTGCCGTCCGGCTCCAGCTGGACGTTGAGCTGGAAGATGTCGAAGTCGAAGCGGAACATGCAGTGGAAGCCCGCCGCGCCCTTGCGGTACGTCTCCTTGCCGCCGCCCTTCTGCCAGGGGTCGGTGAAGGTGACGTCCTCCGCCATCATCGGCATCAGCTCCGCTTCCAGCACCGACGCGGGGATGGACGTGGTGTAGAGCAGCCGCGTCACTTCGCGGAAGCGCGCTTCGAGCTGCTCGATGAGTGCCTGCTCCGCCTTGCGCATGCGCCGCCCCCCTGCCCCCTGATGGGACCGGGCCTGAAGGTAGGCACGGGCCTGGAGCGGGGGAAGACGGGGTGCGTCAGCCGCCCAGTTCGGTGAGGAGCTGCGCCGCCTCGTCCTTCACGGTGGCGTCCGCGCCCAGCGCCTGCGCCTGCCTGGCGTGCCGGGTGGCTTCCGCCCGGTCGAACGGCTGGGTGGCGCGCGCCAGGTTCAGGTGCGTGAGCGCGTCCTGGGGGTTCGCCTCCAGCACCCGCTCCAGCAGCACGCGGGCCCGCGCGTGGTCCTGGTCGCCCATCAACAGGCGCACCAGGTCGTTGGTGGGGCCGGGCTCGTGCGGGACCACCGCCACGGTCTCCTCCAGCAGCTTGCGGGCCTCGGCGCGCTCGCCCAGCGCCTCGTGCGCCTGCGCCAGCGAGTGGCGGATGTCCCACTGGTTCGGGGCGCGCTGGAGGGCCTCACCGAAGAGGGCCTTCGCCTCCGCCAGCTCCCCGGCCAGCATGCAGGCCAGGCCGTGCAGGTGGACGTAGCGGACCTGCTCGGGGTCCAGCTCGCGCAGCTCCAGGATGGTGCGGCGGGCCGCGTCCTTGCTGTTGGCCTGGAGGTAGAGCCGGAAGAGGTCCTGCAACACCGCCACGCGCGTGCGGCCCTGCGCATGCTCCAGGGCCCGCGTGGCCGCGGCGATGGCCGCGCCGATGGCGCCGTTCGCCGCATGCGCGCGCGACAGCATCAGGTGGGGCAGGGCCTCCTGGGGCGCCAGCGACGCGGCCTGCTGGAAGTGCACGGCGGCCGCCGCCGGGTCCTTGCGCTGCACCGCGATGCGGCCCAGCTCGAAGTGCGGGTAGACGCTGTGGGGCGCCACCACCTGCGCGGCCTCGAAGGCGGCCTTCGCGCCCTCCAGGTCGCCGCGCTCGGCCAGCAGCGTGCCCAGGTTGAAGCGCTCGAAGTAGCCGGCGGTGGGCGCGGCGGCCAGCGCCTTGAGCGTCACCAGCGCCACCGGGTCCCCGGCCTGCGCCTTGAGCATGGCCAGGTGGGCCTGCGCCTCCGTGTTGTCCGGCTGCACCTGCAACAGGCGCGTCACGGCGCCTTCCGCGTCCTTCGCGGCGCCGGTGCTCAGGTGGGTGCGCACCAGGCCCATCAGACAGTCCACGTCCTTCGGGTCGATGGAGAGGCCCTTCTGGAAGCGCTTCACCGCCTCCGCGGGCTGGCCCTGCTGCAGCAACTGCCCACCCTCTTGCGCGTACCTGGATGCCATGGTCCCCCTACCTACCACGAGCCTCCAGAAACCCCGCCTCCCCGCCTGCCCCTACCGGCGCAGCGCGGCCAGGGCGACACCGGGCAGCTTCCACCAGGACGGGGACTGCTCGAATTCCATCAACCGGCGGGACAGCGTCGCCATGCTCTTGTGACCTGGCACCCACGGGGGCGGGAACAGGGACGTGATGGGGGCGCGCAGGACGGCCTTCTCGACGGACTCCAGCATGGACGTGTTGTGCACCCAGCCCTGCCCGCTCTGGATGTCGCGTGACGACGCGGACGGATGGCCACCCCAGGGCAGGCTGCCCAGCGCGTAGCCCGCGGCGGGCCAGGTGTTGAGGGCGACCGTGCCGTAGCGCAGCTCCCGGATCGCCTTCTCCACCGCCGTGCGCACGCGGGGGTCCCGCATCGTCTTCGGGTGGACGATGAGCATCGCGTTGAGGGTGCCCCACACCTTCTCGTTGAGGAACGCGACCGCGGCCTCCAGGAAGGCCACCGGTTCGTCGGAGCCCGGCAGGCCCGTCTCCGACAGCACCGTGCACCAGGGCTCGTGGCGGAACACGCGGTCGTCCGTCTTCGCGGGGTCCACGTCCGGAATCAGCGCGTAGGCCAGGTCGCCCTCACCGGGGTTGCCCACGAGCCGCAGGTTCGCTCGCGCGTCCGTGAACTGGTGCCAGCGCTCCTGCGCGCCCGGGTAGTACGCGCGGCGCACGGGCGCCTGGCCCAGGCTGGCCTGGATGCGGTCCACCAGCATGCCGCGCTTGAGCCAGTCCTTCGGCTGCACCAGCAGCTTCGCCGCGTTGCAGTTGAAGGACGCGTTGTTGGACACCATGCCGGCGATGTCGTCCGCCTGGAAGCGCAGCTCGCCGTCGGAATACGGGCCCGGCACCACCACCACGGGGGAGATGTTGCCCAGCTCGCTGGAGACGCGCTTGGCGAGCAGCGGTTCATTCTTGCGGCGGCGCTCGTCGGACTCCGGGCCGGGCGGACCCCACACCAGCGCGTCGTGGGTCTTGTCGCTGCCGGTGATGTGCACCTCGTCCACCGCGTCGTGGTGGACCAGCTGCGCGCCCTCCTCCGCGCCGCCGTACATGATGGCCAGCGCGTCGCGCGCGACGAGCGGCGCGAAGGCCTGCTCCAGGAACGGGCCCAGGTACGCGTTGACGGGGTTCATCTTGAGCACGCAGACGGTGCCCTCGACGAAGAGCTTGTAGAGGCAGTCCAGCGGCGGGATGGAGTTGACGTTGCCGCCGCCCAGCACCGCGCAGACGCGGCCCTTGTGGGGCTTCTTGTAGAAGGACGCCTGGTGGTCGCGCAGGTTGTCCGCGGTGACGCCGGGCTGGAAGTAGACCTCGCCCGTGGTGCCGGGCAGCAGCATCCCCTCCAGCCGGTCCTTGGGGAACAGCCGTGCGGCGAGCCGGCCGTCCTCCAGCGTGCGCAGGTGCTGGCGGGGGATGACGGGCACGCCGTGCTTCTGGATGTCCTTCAGCGCCTCCGAGAGCAGGCGCAGGTTGCGCACCACCACCATGGGCCCGGCGAGCCACTCCTCACCCGCGAGTGGACCGCCGGGGTCGATGCCCTTCGCCTCGCAGGCCGCCCGCACGCTGGGCTCCGCGATGGCGACGTACGCTTGGCGCAGGTCCTCCAGGAGCCGGATGCGCTCCGTCAGGGCAAGCTTCACCCACGCGCTCGAGCCCTGACGGACCCGGCGCACCAGGATGTCGATGGTGGTGCGTGACGTGGACTGCGGGACGGCGGCGGACATGGCGACCTCCGAGACAGGCTTCACACCGGGTCCCGGTATAGGGAACCCCCGCGTGCGCCGTCACCGAGGGGCCGCGCCCTCCGTCCTCAGGAGGGCAGAGGCTCGGCCAGGCCCTTGCGGATGGCGTCGTCGATGACGCTCATCACCTTCTTCATCTGCTCGCGGCTCTGGGCCGCCTGCTGCTCGCCCAGCTTGCCCTGCTCCTCGCCGAGCTTCCCCTGCTGCTCGCCCAGCTTCTCCTGCTCCTCGCCCAGGGCTTCCATCTTCTGGCTGAGCTCCTCCTGCTGCTTGTCGAGGCCCTCCAGCTCCTGGTCGAAGGACTCGTCGCGCTTGTCGAGCTCCGCCTCCTTGCGGTCGCGCTCGGGGCTGTCCTCCTGGTTCTGGAGGCGGGCGCGCTCCAGGCCGATCTCCGCGCGCTTCGCGGCGATGGCGGCGTGCTTCGCGGCAATCTGAGCCATGGGGTAGGCCAGCTCCGCCTGCTTCTGGCCCAGCGCGGCCTGCTGCGCGCCCAGGGCCGCCTGCTTCTCACCGAGCGCGCCCTGCGCGTCCCCCAGCTTGCCGGCGTCCTCCATCAGCTTGCGCACCTGCTCCAGCGTCTTGGCGTCGCGGATCAGCAGGGGCTTGCCGTCGCGGCGCACGAAGAGCAGGTCCTTGCCCTTCTGCTTGAAGGCGCGCGCCATGTAGAGGTCGTCCGAGGAGCCGGCCATCATCGTGCGGCCGTCGGAGATGTACGCGAAGGTGTCGTCGTCCTCGAGGTCCATGTCCGGAGGGGCGGGAGGCGCGGGGGGACGCGGCGCGGCCGCGAGCATGGGGGGCATCGGAGCACGCGGGCTACCGGCCGGCGGCGCGGGAGGCATCGGAG
>NZ_RAVW01000418.1 GCF_003611585.1 Corallococcus exercitus
GAGCGGATGCTGGCGGCCTACCGGCTCCTGCGGGAGGCGATGGGCCTGGGCGACCACGCGCCGTACAACCTGCTCGTCACGCGGGACTGGATGCTGCTCGTGCCCCGCAGCCGCGCGGAGCACCTGGGCGTCAACGTCAACGCGCTGGGCTTCGCGGGGTCGCTCCTGGTGCGCACGCCCGAGCAGTTCGACGCGGTCGCCGCGCTGGGGCCCCTGGAGTTGCTGCGCCAGGTCGCGGGCGTCACCCCGTAGGAGTCGCAGCCGCCTTCGCGCGGTAGCGCAGTCCGACGAGCGCCGCGACGAAGCCCGCCGCGGCGCCCACGCACAGCGCCTGGCGCGGACCGAACGTGTCCGCGACCCACCCGACGACGGGAGCACCCAGGGGCGTGCCGCCCAGCGCGATGGCCAGGAGGATGGCGAGCACGCGCCCGCGCATCGACGGGGCGGTGGACAGCTGCACCAGGCTGTTCGCGGTGGTGGTGAAGGTCTGCGCCGACACGCCGATGACGACGAGCATGACGCCGAAGAGGGCGTAGGTCGGCATCACCGCCGCGAGCATCAGCCCGGCGCCGAACACCGCGGCCCCGACGACGAGCAGCCCGATGCGGGGCTGCGCGCGCCGCGCGGAGAGCAGCGCGCCCGTCACCGAGCCGATGGCCATGATGGACGTCAGGAGCCCGTAGCCGCTCGCGCCCTGGCCGAACACGCTCACGGACATGGTGGAGATGAAGATGGGGAAGTTGAGCCCGAAGGTGCCGATGAGGAAGAACATGATCAGCACCGCCTTCAGGTCGGGCCGCTTCCAGACGTAGGCGAAGCCCTCCAGCAGGCCCCCGCGCGTGCCTGGCGCACGGTCCCTCACGTGCAACTCGTTCGCGCGCAGGAGGCTCAGCGAACAGAGCACCGCGCCGAACGACGCCGCGTTGATGACGAACATCCACCCGGAGCCCACCCAGGAGATGAGCACCCCCGCGATGGCGGGGCCCAGCATGCGCGCGGCGTGGAACGAGGTGGAGTTGAGCGCCACAGCGTTGGAGAGGTCCTCCTCGCCCACCAGCTCCGCCACGAACGTCTGGCGCGCGGGGGCGTCGAACGCGGTGACGCAGCCCAGGAGGAACGCGAACACGTCGACGTGCCACAGCCGCACGTGCCCCCAGAGCGTGAGGAGTCCCAGCCCCAGCGCCAGGGCACCCAGGGTCGCCTGCGTGGTGAACAGGAGCTTGCGGCGGTCCAGGTGATCCGCCGCGAAGCCTGTCAGGGGGAGCAGCAGCACCTGCGGCGCGAACTGGAGCGCCATCACCACGCCCACGGCCGTGGCGTTGTTGTGGGTGAGCTGGGTGAGGACGAGCCAGTCCTGGGCGGTGCGCTGCATCCACGTGCCCACGTTGGACACGATGGCTCCGGCCGCCCACGTCCGGTAGTTGAAGCCGCGCAGCGAACGGAACGTGCCCTTCATCGCGCCCGGTATCTCACCCGCACGACTCCCCCGCCAGCGCGCAGCGGGTGGACGCACAAGGCGTGAATGGAGGGCGGGTGCCGCAGCCCGAGGGCGCGCACTGGCACGTGGTGACCCGGTGGGACGTTGGGTCGCAGCACGGTTCGTAGCTCACGGGCTGCTGGGTGCCCGCGTCGGTGCCGGCGTCCACACCCGCGTCGGTGGTGGTGCCCGCGTCGGTGGTGGTGCCCGCGTCGGTGGTGGTGCCCGCGTCGAGATCCGTGCCTCCGGCGTCCTGGCTCCCCTGGACGGAACCGCAGCTTTGGCTGGCTGACGCCACGCAGGTGCCGGACGCGCACGCTCGGAAGGAGGTCTCGCAGCCCCCGGCCTCTTCGCAGAGGCAGGTGTCCACCTGACCGCTAACGCAGCAGACGGCCCACGACGCCTCGCCGATGAGCGTCGGGTCCTCGTAGAGCGGGTCGAAGCAGGCGCCCAGGAGCGCGATGAGGGAGGCGAGGAGCAGTCGTTTCACGGCGCTTGGGACACCCGGTGCGGCCGGCCTGGGACATGCCGCCGGGGGGCGACTAATATCCCACGGCCCATCGCGGATGCGATGCGATGTCCCAGGCCGCCGGGGCCGGGTGTCTCAAGGACGAAAGGGAAGGTCGGACCAGGCGGATGGGGAGCGGGCTCGACGCGGAGGAGCTCAGGCAGCTCTACGAGCGCTTCGCGCCCGTGGTGCACCGTCGCGCGCTCGCGCTGCTGGGCCGCGATGCCGATGCGTGGGACATCGTTCAAGAGGTCTTCGAGCGCATGCTGACGGCCGGCGCGCGGTTCCGACGGGAGGCCCGTCCGATGACGTACGTGTACCGCGTCACCACCAACCTGTGCCTCAACGCGCTGCGCTCGCGCCAGCTGCGGGAGCCGGTGCTCCTGGAAGCCCCGGAGGCCGCGGCGCTGACCCCCAGCCAGTGGGAGGCCGCGGACTTCATCCGCCACCTCGTGGGGCGGATGGGCGAGCGCGAGCTGGAGGTGGCCACGCTGCACTTCTTCGACGGGCTGACCCAGGAGGAGATCGCCGGGATGCTGGACGTGTCGCGCAAGACCATCGTCCGCGACCTGGACTCCATCCGGAAGAAGGCTGCGGAGCTGGGGCGGCTGCCGGAAGCGCTGGAGGCAGGGCGTGGCTGAGCACCTGACGAGGCTGGAGCTGGACGAGTGGCTGGCGGGGCTGGATGACTCGGGCCGCGCGGAGCGCCACGTGGCCGCCTGCCCGGCCTGCGCGATGATTGCCGAGCGGATGCGGCAGTCGCGCGAGTCGAGCCTGCGGGAGCCCCGAGCGAAGGCGGTGCTGGCGAGGCTGGAGGAGAAGCGGGCCCGGTCCGAGAAGCCCCGTTGGAGCTGGGGTGTGCCGCTGGTGGCGGCACTGGCGGTGGGGCTCGCGCTGGTCGTCTACGTGCCGCGCGGGACGGAGGACGGCGTGCGGCTGAAGGGCACCGTGGCGCTGCGATTGCTGTCCGCGCAGGGAGCGCCGGTGCTGGACGCGAAGCCGGGCGAGCGCGTGACGCTGGCGGTGGGCACGGGGCCATACCGGAACGTGCTGGTGCTCGCGGTGGATGAAGCGGGCACGGTGGACAGGCTCTGGCCACAGGATGGCCGGACGAGCGGTACGGTGGAGCCAGGGGCGGAGGTGAAGCTGTCCCCGCCGCTGGAGGTGACGCCGGGGTCGGTGGCGCTGCACGCGTTCTTCTCGGATGCGCCGATGGACGAGGCGCAGGCGCGAGAGGGACTCACCGCGCGCGTCGCGGAGGCTCGCGCGAAGGGACAGGGGCCGTTGGACGTGGTGACGCCCGGTGACATCGGGAAGGCCCAGGCGCGCACGCTGCTGAGGGTCGTGCCGTGAAGCGCGCGCTGGGCCTGGGCATGCGGGTGCTCACGATGTTGGACCCGCTCCGGAGGACCGCCGAGGCGGGGACCCCACGCCACCCGTTGCTGAGCCTGAGCATGCGGATGTTCGCGGTGCTGCTCACGGTGCCAGGCCTGCTCCAGAGGACCGCTGAGGAGGCGGCTCCGCGCCGCCGGATGCTGGGCATGGGCATGCGGATGTTCGCGGTGCCAAGCCTGTTCCAGAGGACTGCCGAGGAGGCGACTCCGCGCCGCCGGATGCTGGGCATGGGCATGCGGATGTTCGCGGTGCTGGGCCCGCTCCGGAGGATCTCCGAGGCGGGAACTCCGCGCTGCTGGGCGTTGGGCGTCCGGATGTTCGCGGTACTGCTCACGATGCTGGGCCCGCTCCGTGCTGTCGCCGCCGAGGAGGCGCCGCGCCGCTGGGCGTTGGTCGTGGGGGAGAACCAGGGCCTGGCCGGCGAGGAGCGGCTGCGCTTCGCGGAGGCGGATGCGCAGCGGATGCGCGAGGTGCTCCAGGAAGTGGGCACCGTGCCGCCGGAGCGGACGCTGATGCTGCTGGGCACGGATGCCGCGACGCTGCGGGAGGCCCTCAAGGGCTTCCGGGCGCGGCTCGCGGTGGAGGCCTCGTCGCGGGACTGGCTGTTGCTCTACGTGTCGTCGCACGCGGGCGACGGCAGCCTGCACCTGCGCGGGACCGAGCTGCCGATGCGCGAGCTGGTGGACTTCCTCAAGGGCGCCCCGGTGGGCGTGGGGCTGCTCATCCTGGACTCCTGCCGCTCCGGAATCGCCACGCGCCTGAAGGGCCTCAAGCCCGTGACCGCGCCCGTCACGATGGAGGCCTCGGACTTGGAGGGGCGGATCGTCATCAGCGCCTCGGGCGCGGATGAGTACGCGCAGGAGTCGGATGCGCTGCAAGGCTCCTTCTTCACGCACCACCTGTCGGTGGGGCTGCGCGGCGCGGCGGATGCTTCACGCGATGGGCGTGTCACGCTGGAAGAGGCCTACCGCTACGCCTACGCAAGGACGCTGGAGTCCACGCTCGTGTCACCCGGAGGCGTGCAGCGCCCCACGTTCCGGATGGACCTGAGCGGACGCGGCGAGCTGGTGCTCTCCGAGCCCCAGCAGGCGCGAGGTCGGCTGACGCTCGACGTGAAGACGCCGGGCCGCTGGCTCGTGGTGGCGTCGGAGAGCGGGTCGCTGGTGGCGGAGCTGGAGAAGGGCGAGGGCCCCACGACGCTCGCCGTGGCGCCCGGCGCGTACCGGCTGCTGCTGCGAGCGGACGAAGGCTATCTGGAGCGGTCGGTGATGGTGCCGCTCAATGGAACCGTCTCCGTGGGAGGCACACCCCTGGAGGAAGCCGCGCGGCTGCGGCTCGCGCGCAAGGGGGGAGCGGCGTCGTCGCTGCTGCTCGCGGTGGGGCCGTCGCTGACGTCGGGCATCGTGGCGGGTCTGTCGTCCATCGCGGGCCTGGACGTGCGCCTGGTGCGCGAAGGGCGGCTGTTCTCCGGAGTGGACACGTCGAGCCTGGGGCTCGGGGTGCGCCGGGGAACGGGCAGCGCGGTGTCCTTTCAGCAAACGGAGCTGGAGCTGCGGCTGGGCGCGGGGCCGCACTGGAAGCACGGCGCCTGGACGTTCAGCGGCGCGCTGGAGGCCGGGGCGCTGGCCGTCTTCCAGACCCGGCTTCCGGAGGAGGGATCCCGCTTCGGGCTCGAACCGCTGGCGCTCGTCACCGGGGGCGTGCGGCTGGACCTGCGAAGCCGCCTGTCGATGCTCCTGAGCGCCTCCGCCGGAGGCGTCATGGCGAAGCGGGACTCCGGCACGGCGCTGGTGCCCAGGGCCTCCGCGTCGCTGATGGTCGGGTATTCGCTCTAACCAGGTTCCCCGAACACATCCTGTCGCGTTCGCCAGTCCGTGTCCGTAAGCTTCACGGCCTCCACCATGCGTGACTTCGATGTTCGACAGGCCCTCACGGCGAGTCTCAAGGCCACCCACGCGGATGACTCCGAAACACTTATCCGTGAGGAACTGGGGTTGGAGCACGGCCAGGTCTTCGTGGACGTGGCCGTCATCAACGGCGAGATGCATGGCTACGAACTGAAGAGCGAACGGGACACCCTGGCGCGTCTTCCTCGACAGGTCGAGGCGTACAGCGCGGTGCTCGACAGGGCCACGCTCGTCGTTGGCGCCCGTCATGTCGAACAGGCCATCGGTCTCATTCCCGCATGGTGGGGCATCAAGACGGCCACCACCCAGCGTGATGGTTCGGTCAAGCTTCGGCCCTTGCGCAAGGCACGGCGCAATCCCCAGCAGCAGATGGTGGCCATGGCCAAGCTTCTCTGGCGCGATGAAGCGCTGGAGCTTCTGGAGTCTCTGGAGGCTGCCAAGGGACTGCGGAGCAAGCCCCGGAAGATGCTCTACGAGCGGCTGGTGGAACTGCTCCCTGCTGACGCGCTGCGCACGGAGGTCCGCCGCCTGCTCAAGGCGCGTGAGGACTGGTGAGTTGTTTCAGCACCTTCGTGATGTGGTGGTTCGTTCCCACCTTGCGCCACACACCCGGGCTTCCGGGCGTCTCGGCGCCACCAGCGCAGCCGAAGATGTAGGCGTCGCCCCAGCTGAAGGTGCGCCCCGCGTAGCACTCCTGCTCCATCAGGTGCTCGGCAAGAGCCGAGTACTGATCATAGCCATGATGCTTGAAGGCGCCGCCACGGACCACCAGCCAGTGATCATCGGCCGTGTAGCGGATGTTGGGGCTTCCAGGGTGCATGGCCGCATCCGGTGAAGGGGGCGAGGCCCCCTGGATTGCGTAGTCGCCATAGGTTGGCAGCCTCACGAGCGACTCTGCCTTGCTGGCAAGGGTCTGCCACAGCAGCCAGTCCGCCCTCGGCACCTTCGTCGGCAGCTTGATGTGGCTGATGGACTGCGGAAATGCACCGGCTGCCAGGGTCAAGGTTCGAAACGCTGTCACGCCATGGAGGGTGCTCAGGACGCCGGGGATGCTCTTCGAGAGCATGCTCACGTCATCGGGTTCGACTGACCCGAGATCCAGCACCAGATCGGTTGATTCACGGGAAGCTCCTACCGTGTGAAGGACCGACGAGAGCCTCTCGTCGAGGTTGTCCTCGAACAACTCCTTCTTGCGAACGCGGACGCAAATACCTCGCTGGTCTTCCGCGACAGCGGCCCTGACAACGGCCTGGTATTCGGGGGGGCGCTCAGGGCCTGTCGACGGGACGAGTGCGACTCCGGACTTTCGCGCTTGGGCCAGGACATACGCCAGGGGGTGCTCTCCCGAAGCCATCATCTGCGCGGGCGTAAGATGGAGGCCGTCGATGAAGGCGCGACAGTCCGGGATGGCCTTGGCGAGCTGGGGCCCAATCCTGCCAAGCACCTCTTCCATTGTTTCCATCCGGAAGGTCTTCCGCTTGTCCTTCACGGGCTTTGACTTGGGAGGACGGATTTCGAAGAGCGGAGTGACGCGCGTTCGTTGCGTGACCTCCAGCTGTGCGAGCGCCTCACGCTCTCCCATCATGAGCTTGAGGATGGGCACATAGGGCGTGTGGTTGAAGCTTTGTGGCATCTGGATGCATCCCCCCGACGGACTGGCCAGCGCTGCATGGCGCGGTTTGTTCTGACCCGACTCTGCCATTCAGCACTGACAAGCCATCCACGAGGGATGCAGCAACTCCATAAGGCCTACGTGGACTTCCAGGGAAAGCGGCGCCTGCGCTTCGGTCGTCAGGGTCCGTCGCTTCCAGGTAGAACGCTCCGCCCGTCCTTCCTCCGGAGCCCCCAATGTCCGTGCGCCGCCGTCTCCTGCTCTCCGTCACGCTGGGCCTCACCCTGGGCTGTGCGAGCACGAAGCCCACCGCGACCCCGCCCGCTGAACCGGGTGCGCTGGAGCGGGTGGCGCTGGTGCATGGCGGCGCGGGGCCTTGGGCGGTCGCGGGCTACCGGATGGGCGAACATGCACTCCAGCAGCTGGGCCTGCCCCGCGGCAGCTTCAAGCTGGAGGTCATCCATCACAGTCCGGCGCAGGTCCAATACACCTGCGTCGCGGACGGAGCGGCGGCGGCCACCGGGGCCAGCCTGGGCAAGCTCAACCTGTCGCTCGTCACGGCGCCCACGCCGGAGGACACCGTGACCACGTTCCGCAACCGCGACACCGGCCAGTCGCTCACGCTGCGTCCATCCTCGAGCTTCGTGCAGCGCTTCCGCGACGTGCCACGCGAGAAGCTGGGCGAAGCGGGCCGGGTCGTCCTCTCCCTGCCGGACGCGGACGTCTTCGAAACCGTCGCGCCCTGAACCCGCGCTCAGAAGACCACGAGCGAGATGGCCAGCAGAGGCAGGGCGCCCTGGATGATGCTGGCCCGGAGGAAGTGCCGGTTGCTGCTCACCAGCACCAGCGCCGCCAGCGCCATGCACGCGCAGCCGAACACCACGGCCGCCACGCCCGACACCACCGCGCCGGTGTGCACCAGCACCACGCCCACCAGCACGCCCAGGGCGAGGAACAGGTTGTAGAAGCCCTGGTTGAACGCCATCCCCTTCATCACGTCCGCGTCCGCCTGCGACTTCAGCCCGAAGCGCCGCCACACCTTCGGCTGGGAGAAGACGATGCTCTCCATCACGAAGAACAGCACGTGGATGAGCGCGGCGATGACCGCGAAGACCTGCGCCAGTAGCGACATGATGACTCCCCCTCCGGGGTTGGGATATTCTGAACCAGTCAGTTCCGAATCCATATTGAAACGGTCAGTTCAGAATTGTCAAGGAGGGTGACGTGGCGAGGACGCGGGCGTTCGACGAGACAGAGGCGGTGCGGGCGGCGCTGGGGGTGTTCTGGTCGCGCGGCTACGAGGCGACGTCGCTGTCGGACCTGGAGGCCGCGACAGGGCTGAACCGCTCCAGCCTGTACCAGACGTTCGACAGCAAGCGCGGGCTGTTCGCGCGGGCCATCACGCTGTACCTCCAGGAGGTCATCGGGCCCCGGCTGGGCGTCTTCACGAAGGACGCGCCGGGCCTTGCGCAGGTGACGCAGTACTTCGAGTCGCTCGCGACGACGATGGCCACCGCGCCGCCGGCCCTGACGCGGCGGGGCTGCCTGCTGGTGAATACGGCGACGGAGTTGGGCCCGCATGACGCGGAGGCAAAGCAGGCGGTGGAGGACTACCGGGCGCTGCTGCGAGGCCACCTGACGCGGGCCCTGGAGGGCGCGGCTCGGGCGGGCGTGCTGCCGCGCAAGACGGTGGCTCGCCGGGTGGAGCTGCTTTTGGGGGCGGTGATTGGCGTGCTCGTCACGGCGCGCGTGGACCCGGGCGCGGCGGCGAAGCTGGCCCAGGCGACGGCGGGCGAGGTGGCGGGC
>NZ_RAVW01000419.1 GCF_003611585.1 Corallococcus exercitus
GCCCCACAGGCTCCGACGACGCCCCAGAACCCGGCGGCGCCCGTGACGCCCCCCGCCGTGCAGCAGTCCCTGTCCGCGTCCGCCGCCTCCGAGGGGCGCGTCATCACCCTGGCGGAGGCGGAGACCGCGGCGCGTGAGCACCAGCCGATGCTGCGCTCGGCGCAGGCGAACACCGACGCGGCGTACGCCCGCGTGGATCAGGCCTTCTCCGGCTTCCTGCCGCAGGTGAACGCCAACGCCAGCTACACGCTGGGCACCAGCAACCGGGCCGTCATCCAGAATGTGCCGGGCAGCGACACCGCCGTGGTGTCCAGCTCCACGCGGCGCTTCAGCGGAGGCATCTCCGCCAACCAGCTCATCTACGACTTCGGCCGGACGTCCGGGCGCTACAACGCGTCGAAGCAGAACGCGGGCGCGCAGGAGGACTCGCAGCAGCAGGTGCTCCAGGACGTGCTGCGCAACGTGCGCTCCGCGTACTTCAACGTCCTCACGCAGAAGGCCCTGCTGGGCGTGGCGCGCGAGACGCTCCAGAGCGAGGAGGCGCGGCTCAACCAGGTGAACGCGTCCGTGCAGGTGGGGTCGCGGCCGGAAATCGACCTGCTCCAGCAGCGCACGGCGAAGGCCAACGCGCAGGTGGCGCTCATCCGCGCGCAGAACGCCTACGCCACCGCGAAGGCGCAGCTCAACCAGACCATGGGCGCGGAGACGTCCACGGACTACACCGTGCAGGACGTGACGGTGGCGGCCATCGCCGGTGAGGACGAGGCGCTGGACGCGCTGGTGAAGCGCGCGCTGGAGGCCCGTCCCGACGTCGCCGCGCGCGAGCGCCAGATTCTCGCGCAGGAGTCGCAGGTGAAGGTGACGAAGGGCGGCCACTGGCCCAGCCTGAGCGCCACGGGCAACGTGTCCGACGTGGGCGCGAACCCGGTCAATGGCGCCACGCTGAGCGCGCAGGGCGGGCTGCAGCTGAGCTGGGCGCTGTTCCAGGGCGGGCTCGTCAGCGCGCAGACGCGCGAGGCCAGCGCCAACCTGCGCGACCTCCAGGCGCAGAAGGACGCGCTCCGGCAGCAGGTGCGGCTCCAGGTGGAGCAGGCCCGGCTCAACGTGGTGGCCACGCGCGAGGCGCTCACCGCCGCGGACGAGGCCCAGGTGAACGCCCGCGAGCGGCTGCGGCTGGCCGAGGGGCGCTACCGCGCGGGCGTGGGCAACATCATCGAAGTCAGCGACGCGCAGGTGGCTTTCACCAACGCCGCCGCCCAGCAGGTGCAGGCGACGTACGACCTGGCCACCTCCCGCGCGGAGCTGGCGCGCGCCCTGGGCACGGTGGAGCTGAGCACCGTGGCCTCGCGGTAGGCCCGGCGGGTGAAGACGTAAAACATGAACCAACCCTGAAGGGTGGCAGTGGCGGCAGGACGCTCGAACACCGTAGGAAACGGCGGCTCCAACGTCATGGGTCACCTCCCGACAAGCCCGGAAACATGCGGGGATGCACGCCGCGAAGGCCGTTTCCAGAGGGCACTCCGTCTCAGAAGAGGCATGGGTGTCGGGCTTGCCCGGACTCTGAAAGTCCACCTCCCGCGCAGCGACCCTATGGGTGAACAATGGGAGGCTGACCCGGCAAGTTCTGTCTGTCTGCCTCTATACGTCCTATGCCGTCGGCCAAACGTTTCGGGTCGGCAAGCAAAGGCATGGACAAGAAACTCGCAACCACCATCGGCGCATCGGCACGGGTCGCCCGGGGCCGCATGGAGCTTACGCAGGCCGACGTCGCCGAGCGAATCGACGTGGCCACGGAAGTGTACGGCCGCCTGGAGCGCGGCGGCATGCTCCCCAGCGTCCAGACCCTGCTGAAGCTGTGCCACGAGCTGCACGTCTCCGCGGACGAGCTGCTGGGACTCGCGGCGCAGGGTGCGCCGCCGTCTCGCGCCAGCGAAGCTCCTCCGCCCACGCCCGAGCGTCCGGAAGTGCGCCGGCTGCTGCGCAGCGTGCGCCAGCTGGACCCCGCCCAGGTGAAGCTGCTGGGCCTGGTGGCCAACGCGCTCCAGCGGCGCTAGCCCCCACCCCGACTCCCGCCTCCGGGGACACCGGACCGCGCGCGACCCTCCTTCAGAGGTTCGACAGGACGCGATCCAGGTCGGCGGGCCGCACCGGCTTGGTGAGGTGCACGTCGAACCCGGCCTTCAGGGCCTGCTGGTAGGCATCCGGGTCGCCGTAGCCGCTGAGCGCCACCAGCCGCAGGTTCTGCCCCACGCGCGCTCGCAGCGCCTTCGCCACCTGGTAGCCGTCCAGCCCCGGCAGGCCAATGTCCACCAGCGCCAGCTCCGGCGCGTGCTCCAGCGCCAGCGCCACGCCCTGCACGCCGTCCCGCGCCACCGCCACCTGGTGACCCCACAGCTCCAGCAGGTCGCGCATGGACTGGCGCGCGTCCGAGTTGTCCTCCACCAGGAGGATGCGCCGCGTGCGCCGCGTGTCCAGGACGTTCGCCCCGCCGAGCACCAGCGGGACCTGGTCCGCGGGCAGCAGGGGCAGCCGCACCACGAACTCGCTGCCCTGGCCGGGGCCCCCGCTGGTGGCCTCCACGGTGCCGCCGTGCATCCGCACCAGCGTGCGCACCAGGGTGAGGCCAATGCCCAGGCCCCCGCGTGAGCGCTCCAGGGACGTGTCCGCCTGGGCGAACAGCTCGAACATGGCGGGCAGCTTCTCCGGCGAGATGCCGATGCCGGTGTCCTTCACCCGCAGCACCGCCTGCGCGTCGCCGTCCACGCCCTCCTGGAAGAGGTCCACGGTGACGGTGCCCTGGTCCGTGTACTTGGCCGCGTTGTCCACCAGGTTGCTGAAGACCTGCTCCAGGCGCGTGGCGTCGCCCTCCAGCCACAAGGGCGTGCGCGGCAGGTGGACCTCCAGCGTCAGGCCGCGGGACTCCACGCGGGGGCGCAGGATGTCCAGCAGCTGCTGGAAGCTCGCGGTCAGGTTGAGCCGCTCCTTGCGCAGCTCCACCTTGCCCCGGGTGATGCGGCTGACGTCCAGCAGGTCGTCCACCAGCCGCGCCAGGTGGTGCGTCTGGCGCTGGATGATGCCGTGCATCCGCGCTTCCTTGGGGTCCGTGGACCCCTTGCGCTCCAGGATGCCAATGGACGTCATGATGGCGGCCAGCGGGTTTCGCAGCTCGTGGGCCAGCATGGCCAGGAACTCGTCCTTGCGCCGGTCCATCTCGATGAGCTGATCCGTGCGCAGCCGGGCCTGCTGCTCCGCGTGGCGCAGGCGCAGGAGCGAGCGCACCGTGGCGATGAGCTCCGAGGGCTCGTAGGGCTGGGTGAGGTACGCGTCCGCGCCGCCCTCCAGGCCCTGCACCTTCTTGTCCGGCGTGACGAACGTCGCGGACGTGTGCATCACCGCGATGGCGGCCGTGGCCGCGTTGGCCCTCAGGCGCGCGCAGACCTCATAGCCGCTGATGTCCGGCAGCTTCACGTCCAGGACGATGACGTCCGGGCGGTGCTCCTCCGCCAGGATGAGCGCCGCCATGCCGGTGGCCGCCTCCAGCACGTGGTAGCCGGACATCTCCAGGATGCGGTTGACCAGGTAGCGGTTGGCCTCGTCGTCGTTGACGTTGAGGACCGTTGCCAGACGCGGTTGCTCAGCCACGGGGGTTCGCCTCGCGCAGTTCCCGGTTCCCCAATCCCGCCTTGGACAGCGCGTCGCGGATGCGGGTGATGGCCACTTCCCGGCTGAGCGTGTGCTTGGCCAGGATGGCGGACGTCTCACGCGACAGCCGGGCCCGCTCCGCCTCCTGCAGCTGGTGGGAGGTGTGCAGGATGATGGGGATGTCGCGCGTGCGCGGATCCGCCTTCAGTTCGTCCAGCACGTCGAAGGCGGTGATGTCCGGCAGCACGAAGTCCAGGAAGATGAGGTGGGGGGCGTTCTCGCGGGCGATGCGTACGCCCTCGCGGCCGTTGGAGGCTTCCAGCAGCTGGTAGGTCGTGTCCTTGAGCAACTGCTTGAGCAGGTAGCGGTGCACGTCGTCGTCGTCGATGATGAGCAGCCGCTCCACCGGGCCGACGCGGGCCAGCGACGCCAGCTTCTTCTGCAGGCGCACCTCGTCCACCGGCTTGAGCCAGAACTCGTCCGCGCCCAGGGCGCGCGCCTTCTGCTCGCGGTCCGTCACGGTGACGACGAGGATGGGGATGTCCCGCGTCTGCTCGCCGTTCTTCATCTCCGCGAGGAAGCTCCAGCTCGTCTCCCCCTCCAGCATCACGTCCAGCACCATGGCGGCGGGGCGCACGCGCTGCATCACCTTGCGCGCGTCCTCCACGGTGCGCACGGGCAGCACCTGGAAGCCGGAGCGCGCCAGGTACTTCTCGTAGAGGAACAGCGTCTGGCGGTCGTCCTCCAGCACCAGCACCGGCGCGCGGCCCGGATCCAGCTTCTCGCTGCGCTGGGCAAGCCCCGTCATCTCCGACACTTCCGGGTGGACGCGCGGCAGGGTGAGGATGAAGGTGGCGCCCTCTCCCAGCTTGCTCTTCACGGTGAGCGTGCCGCCCAGCACCTCCGACAGCTTGCGCGCCAGCGGCAGGCCCAGGCCGGTGCCCTTCACGCGCCGCTGCAGGTGGCTGTCCACCTGGATGAACTCCTCGAAGACGCGGTCGTGGTTCTCCGGCGCGATGCCGATGCCCGTGTCCTTCACGGTGAACACCACCGTGTCGCGCGGGCCCGGAGCGGCGGACACCGTGACGGAGCCGGACTCGGTGAACTTGAGCGCGTTGGAGACCAGGTTGCGGACCACCTGGCTGAGCTTGGACTCGTCCGTCTCCAGCTCCAGGGGCTCCGGCGAGTCCTCGAAGTTGAGTGCCACCGTCGAGTCCGGCGCCAGCAGGGGCCGCGTCATGCCGCGCAGCGCGCTCAGGAGGTCGGACACGACGAAGCGGCTGTGGCGCAGCGTCGTCTTGCCGGACTCCACCTTGGACAGGTCCAAGAGGTCGTTGACCAGCTCGAAGAGGGCCTCCGCCGAGCCGCGGATGAACTGGACCTGCTTCTCCTGCTCCGGCGCGAGGCTGCCGTTGAGCGGGTTGAGCAGCACCTTGGACAGGCCGAGGATGGAGTGCAGCGGCGTGCGGAACTCGTGGCTCACGTTGGCCACCACGCGGCTCTTGATCTCCGACGCGCGCTGGAGGCTCTCCGCCTTCTCATCCAGGGCGGCGTGCAGGCTGCGCACGCCCTTGTTGGACTCCTCCAGCTCGCGGTTGAGGCGGG
This sequence comes from Corallococcus exercitus, assembly GCF_003611585.1. Classification (GTDB taxonomy): domain Bacteria; phylum Myxococcota; class Myxococcia; order Myxococcales; family Myxococcaceae; genus Corallococcus; species Corallococcus exercitus. The sequence goes on from NZ_RAVW01000419.1 coordinate 5,248, forward strand.
TCAGCTCCTCCGCGCGGCGCTTGAGCTCGTGCTGCTGGCGCTCCGTCTCGCGGTGGAGCGCGGACAGCTCTCCCAGCGTGGTGCTCACCTGGGTGAGCGCGGCGCCGTAGTCCTCCGGCACCAGGCTGCCCACCAGCGCGATGCCGCCCTCGTGCGGCCGGGCGCGGAAGGCGAACGCGGCGGGCTTGTGGCCGTGCTGGAGGATGAGCTCCCAGCCGTCCACGGCCTCGTCGCGCGCCTGCACGAGCAGCTTCTCCACCTTGTTCTCGCTGCCGTGGCTGGCCAGGCTCTTCAGCGACTGGCCGGGCTTGATGCCCAGGATGCGCGCGGCCCGCTCATCCCGCCAGATGACCGTCCCTTCCGCATCGCAGGCCAACGCCAGCTCGCGGCTGAGGGATTCGAAGATCCCGGAGGCGCGGTCATCCTGTTGCATCATGAGTGCGTCTCCTCCCACGAAACAGGCGTTCGTGCGAGCAACGTTCGCGCTTCCGGGTGGCCGGTCCCCAGGGCGGCGTTTAGCGCGTCCAGGCATTGAAGAAGGTTCAAGGGAGCAAGACCCCGCCGCGGCCAGAAGCCCGCGTACCACTGGAGGTGCGCGTCCCACAGATCCGCTCGGTCCAGGGCAAGCGCGTCCGAGAGATAGGACAACTGGAGGTGGACCTCTTGTTCCAGACGGGGCCGGCTGCCGGGCGGCAGTGGGGCTTCCAGCCTCCGGACGGCCGCGCTGGTGATGACGGCGAGGTCCTCCTCCAGCCGGTGGGCGGGGCCTTCTTTGTAGCGCAGCGCCTGGCGGGCGGACTGGACGTAGGTGAAGGGCAGCGAGTCCGGGCCGAAGCCCTCCGCCTGGAGGGCGCGGGCGAGCCCCTCGAAGTGCTGGTCCAGGTGCAGCGAGCACATGCCGCGCGTGACGAGCAGGGTGCGCAGCCAGCGCGCGTAGTCCTCCAGGATGGCGGGGCGGGACGCGTCGAGCGCCTGGACGAGGTAGCGCACGTGGAAGACCGCGTCCTCGTCGCCGAAGCGGCGGGCGCGCTGGATGCCGTAGCGCGCGGCCCAGAACGGATCCTCGTACAAAGCTTGAACAGAATTGGAAGCGAGGGACGCGGTCCGCGCTTCCACCTGGAGGCTCACGTTCGACACGGTGTCAGACTCCCAGGGTGCGGCAGGCGGCGGCGACCAGTTCGCGCACGCTCTTGCCGAAGAAGGCCACGGCCAGCTCCTCTTCGAGAACTGGACCCCAGTCGAAGGCGAGCCCGCCCACGGCGATGGGCAGGGACGGGGACACCTCACGCACCTTGCGCACGGCCTCGCGGACCTGGGGCATGTGGAAGGGCATGGTGACGGAGAGGGCCAGGAGGTTGGGCGGGGTCTCGCGCACCATGCGGGCCAGGTGATCCGCGGGCACGTTGGCGCCGAGGAAGCGCACGTCGAAGCCGGCCATCTCCAGGAAGTCGCTGGCCATGCGCGCGCCCACTTCGTGCAGCTCGCCCTCCACGCACGCCATCATCACGACCTTGCCGTTGGCCGGGTCGCGGGGCAGGTGGCGGTACAGGTGCGCCAGGACGTACTGGGAGATGGCGGTGGCCAGGTGCTCCTGGGCCACGGAGATGCTGTTCTCCTGCCAGAGCCGGCCGATTTCGTACTGGGCGGCCTGGATGACCTCCAGGTGCAGCTCCTGGAGGGGCACGCCGCACAGCAGGCCCTCATCCACGAGCAGGCGCAGGGCTTCCTGGCGATTTCCGGAGAGTTGGGCGGCCAGATACCGCGCCCGCAGCGTGTCGATGGCAGGGGTCGATTGGATCACGAGAACCGGCTGGTGGCGGACGGGGCAGGGTAGGGGGCTTCCTGTTTTCGTTAAACCCTGGAGCGGTTGCCCGCACTCGGAAGTGAACAGTTCCCCGCCCCCTGGAGCGAACGGCTGCTTTTCTGCTTGCAGCTCAAGCGAACGCCCCGGTGGGGCGAGCAGGCTGGCGGTATGGTGCGGAAGTTCATGTTTGACCGCTATTTCTGTCCTGCTTGGCTCCTCGTGGTCGGCCTGGGGCTGGTGTCGGGATGCTCGGCTCCGCGAGAGGTGGAAGGCGTGTGGCGGCCCGGCCCTGGCGCGTCGCCGGAGCACATCCCCGGACCCCTGAAGAACTTCGGGCCCTTCGACGTCGCCGCTGACGCGCTGTCCGCTGCCTGTCCTCTCATCCTCTCCAAGCCGAATGCGTCGGTGGTCGCCCTCCAGGAGGCACAGCCCGAGGTGGCCCTCCGCATGGCGACGGAGTACTGCGCCTGGCTCTACGCCACGCCTGACGGACGATACGAGATGAGCATGCTGTCGGATTCATCCCGTCCCGGAGACGCGGTGCGGGGACTGCGGAGCTGTTCATTGCCTCCGTTCGTGGATGACTCCCGCTACGCGCCGGACAGCCTCAAGCAGATCTTCGCGCTGCACAATCATCCCTTCGGGACGCGCCTCTCCGCGCGGGACCTGCGCTTCATCGAGTCGATGGCCACCGTCCACGACTGGGAGGTCCTGACGCGGGAGGGCCGCATCCGCCTGTCCATCGTCGCGTTCTTCTCCCGGTCGCGGGATGCGAGCGCACCCACGTGCGACGGCTTCTACCAGTACGTTCCCGCCACCCGGGAGATGATGCTGTGGACGCGCACGGGGGGCCGGTGGAAGCAGGAGTCCCATGGCACTGTCACCTGGCTCGATGAGCGCACCTATCGTCTGGATGCGCTGTAGGAAGGCCGCATGCGAGGGCGGATCATGTCGCTGAGGACGGTCGCGTTGGTGCTGGGACTGCTGGGCTGTGCCCGGAGGCCCGAGCCTCTTTCGGCGCCCGTCCTGGAGGACCGGACCGTCCGCTTCCCGGTCTCCTCCGATGCCGATGCCGATGCCGATGCGGGCGTCATCCAGGCGGGGACGCCCGTCGAGTTGGATGGCGAGACCCTGCGCGCGTTGATGATCGTCTCGCACGACCTGTTCCCGCTGGGGAGCGCGGCGACGTCCTGTGACAGCCGGCCGGAGTCCTACACGTACCGGGTCCTCCGGCAGGACGGCCTCCTCTTCGTCTACGTGGAGGAGAATCCCGCCGCGTGTGGGCGGCGCTTCCCGGCGCTCGACTCCGGTGCGAAGTACGCCCTCCGCCCGGACGGGCGCATCCTCCGGCGCGTCGTCGACGGCGTGGACGCGGATGACGACCTGCGGGGCGTGATGCTGCCGGATGGTGGAGTCCAGACCGTGCTGGTGCCCCCGAGCCAGGAGCTGCTTCCGGAGGACGCGGGACGGTGAAGGACACGGGTGGGCGGGTGTGCTCCGCTTGCCCCTGATGGCGCCGGCAGGCGGACGTGCTGGCTTCCCTTTCCCGGCCCGGGGT
>NZ_RAVW01000041.1 GCF_003611585.1 Corallococcus exercitus
GAGACAGGCGTTCATGCGGGGACCTCCAGGCGGTGTCCGCCGCTGAAGTACCCACGCCCGGGCCTCCGCCTCCACGCGGATGCCGTGGAACGGACCCGGTGCGGCGCCAGCCGGACTTCCCCGGCGACGCGCGGGCCCCTCCAGACGCGAAAAGGGCCGCCCGGTTGCCCGGACGGCCCTTCCCGTGAAGCCTTGGAGCCGTGGAGCGCTCCAGGTGAAGCGGTGGACTACTCGGCCACCACGTCGACCTTGATCTTCGCCGTCACCTCGCGGTGCAGGCGCAGCTCCACGTCGTAGCTGCCCAGCGACTTGATGGGCTCGGCCAGGTGCAGCTGGCGGCGATCCACCTGCTGACCCTGGGACGCCAGCGCCTCGGCGATGTCCAGCACCGTGACGGAGCCGAACAGCTTGTCCTGCTCGCCCACCTTGCGCTTGATGGTGACCTTGACGTTGCCCAGCTTCTTGGCCTGCTCGTCGGCAGCGCCCTTCAGCTTGGCGTTGCGAGCGGTCTGCACGGACTTCTCGTGCTCCAGCTGGCGCATGTTCTGCTCGCTGGCCAGGACCGCCTTCTTGCGCGGCAGAAGGAAGTTGCGGCCGAAGCCGTCCTTCACCGTGACGAGCTCGCCGGACTTGCCGAGGTTGTCGATGTCCTCACGCAGAATGACCTTCATGTTTCTGTCTCCTGTGTTGCGGACCGGCGGCTAGCCGACCACCGCGTTGTAGGGGAGGAGCGCGATGCCGCGGGCGCGCTTGATGGCGACCGCCACCTCACGCTGGTGCTTCGCGCAGTTACCGGAGATGCGGCGGGGGATGATCTTGCCGCGCTCGGTGACGAAGTACTTCAGCGTCGCCTGGTCCTTGAAGTCCACCGACGCGTTCTTCTCCGCGCAGAACCGGCAGACCTTCTTGCGGCCGAAGCCACGACCACCGCGCTTGTCGTCGTCGCCGCCCATGCCGCCGCGGTCGCCACGATCACCACCACGGTCGCGGTCACCGCCGCGATCACCGCCACGGTCGCCACCGCGCGAACCGCCGCCGTAGCCGCCACCGCCACCACCGGGGCCGCGGGAAGCGCCCGCGCCCTGCTTGCTATCCATGCCGTTGCTCATGAACGTTCTCGTTTCCTGGAAGGTTGGGGGAATGACCCGTCAGAGGAGGCTTACGCCTCCTCCGCGGAGTCCTCTTCCGAATCGACAGCCGCGAACTCCGGCGCCTCGCTCCGGAAGCCGCCACCCTCGCGCTCGGCGGGAGCGCCCGGACGGGTCTCCTCGACGTCGCCGGCCAGCTTCAGGTCCTCGAGGACCGGACGGGACTCGGGGTCCACCTCGTCCGCGATCTTCACGGAGATGTAGCGGGTGACCTCGTCGAGGTTGCGCAGGTTGCGCTCGATCTCCGCCACCAGCTTGCCGTCACCCAGGAAGCTCGTGTGGACGTAGATGGCGCGCGGCTGCTTGGCCACGGGGAACAGCGTCTTCTTCTTCCCCCACACCGTGAAGCGGAGGACCTTGCCACCCTCGCGCGAAACGATGCCGCGGACGCGCTCCTTGAGCTTGTCCACGTTGTCGTCGGTGAGGTCCGGCTTGACCAGGAAGATGGTCTCGTACTCACGAAGCCGCTTGGCGGCCTGCGTCTCTGCCATGTTTCTCTCCCCTTGGGGTCGAGTGCCCCCCGGACCATCCGGGGAGCGGGGAAACGGCCGGTGACCCTCGAAGGCCACCACCGGGGACGGGAAATCCTCTCGCGCGCCCGTCACCATCGCGCCTTGGCCCGTGCGTGAACACGGGAAGCTTTGAAAGAACATCCCCCAGCAAGCGTGGGACACACTTCGGGGGAAGGGGCTTCTAAGAGGACCCCTCCTGGAAAGTCAAGCGGAGGGAAGGGGGCGAGCGGCCGTCCCGCCGCTTCAGGCCTTGCGGTTGTGGCGGTTCATCGCCGTGGCCAGCCCGTCGCGCACCCAGCTCTCCGCCATGTCCGCCGCCTTGCCGATGAGCTCCTCCAACTGGCGGCGCTCGCCGTCGTCGAAGTTGGACAGCACGTAGCCCGCCACGCGCTCCTTGGCGTTGGGGCCTTCCGGCTTGCCAATGCCCACCCGTACGCGGATGAAGGCGTCCTCGCCCAGGCACTGCACCATGCTCTTGAGGCCGTTGTGCCCGCCCGCGCCGCCGCCCGCCTTGAGCTGCAGCCGGCCAAAGGGCAGGTCCAGCTCGTCGTGCACCACCAGCACGTCCTGGACCGCGACCTTGTAGAAGCGCGCGGCCTCCGCCACGGAGCGGCCGGACAGGTTCATGTACGTCTGCGGCTCCACGAAGAGGATGCGCTCGCCGCCCAGGCTTCCCTGGCCCACCCGCGCCTGGAACTTGTCCTGGGTGAGCTCCGCGCGGGCGCGCGCCAGCAGGGCGTCCACCACCATGAACCCGACGTTGTGGCGGTGGCGCTCGTATTCGCGCCCGGGGTTGCCCAGCCCGCAGATGAGCTTCATGGACGGCTCCGGAGGAGGGCGGGGCTCGAAGGGGCCCACGCCCGGGAAAAAGACAGCGGGGCAGGCCCTGGAAGAGGCCCGCCCCGCGAAGAGACACCGAACGGCGGAAGAGGACTACTTCTTCGCCGGGGCCTTGGCCGCGGCCGCCGCGGGGGCCTTGGCGTCGGCCGCCTTCGCGTCGCCCGCCTTCGCCGCCGCCGCGGGGGCAGCCGCCGCCGCCGCCGCCGCCGGAGCCGCCTCCGCCGCTTCCGGCGCGGAGAGGACCGCGATGGTGTAGTTGACGTGCGTCTTCACGGACACGCCCTCGGGGAGCTTCACGTCGTTCACGTGGATGGCTTCCGCGATCTTCAGGTTGGTGACGTCCACCTCAATCTGGAGGGGGATGGCACCCGGGAGCGCCCAGACCTCCAGGTTGCGGCGGATCTGCGTGAGCAGACCACCGTCCGCCACGCCCGCGGCCTTGCCGGTCAGCACGACGGGCAGGTTCACCTTGACCTGCTCCTTCTCGTTCACGGCGATGAAGTCCGCGTGCAGGATGTCCCGGGTGAGCGGGTCCATCTGGTAGTCCTTCAGGAGGACCTGCTGATCATTGCCCGCCAGCTTCAGCTGGATGAGCGTGTTCAGCTTGTGCGGGGTGTTGATGGCCGTGCGGATGGCCTTCGGGTCCACGGAGATGTGCAGCGGCGCCTTCAGGTGCTTGCCGTAGACGACGGCGGGAACCTGGCCGGAGGAGCGCAGGCGGCGGGCAACGCCCTTGCCGGAACCTTCACGGGCCTGCGCTTCGAGGGTGCTCTTGTCGGTGGCCATGGGAAATCTCTTTTCAGTGGGGTACGGCGGTGTTCACCGGTCCGTCGGGCGCCCTCGGCATCCCACCCCCATGGTGGGCCCCGAAGACGGCGCCCGGGCCGTACTGAGGCCCGTTGAACCGGTGGAGGGGGCCGGACATGCCAGCCCCCGGGGTCCTTCGTCAAGCCGCCCGGCCTCCAGGCGGCCCTTTGCCTGGAGACGTCCGGACAGGCAAAGGACGGCTTTCAGACGAACAGCGAGCTCAGCGAGTCCGCGCGGTGGATGCGCGCGATGGCCTCGCCGAAGAGGGCGTCCGTCTGCAGGGCGCGGATCTTCGGGCACGCCTTGGCGTTGGCCGCCAGGGGCACCGTGTCCGTGAAGACGACCTCCTCCAGGACGGAGTCGGTGATGCGCTGGATGGCGGGGCCGGACAGGATGGGGTGCACCGCGTACGCGACCACCCGGCGCGCGCCCTTGTCCTTCAGCGCCGCGGCCGCCTGCGCGAGCGTGCCCGCGGTGTCCACCATGTCGTCCACCAGGATGGCGTCCTTGCCCTTCACGTCGCCGATGAGGTTCATCACCTCCGAGGCGTTGGGGCGCGGGCGGCGCTTGTCGATGATGGCCAGCCCCGTGTTCAGCCGCTTGGAGTAGGCGCGCGCGCGCTCCACGCCGCCGGCGTCCGGGCTGACGATGACCAGCTCGCTCGACTCCGGGAAGCGCTTGCGGATGTCCTCCAGGAACACCGGCGAGCCGTAGAGGTGGTCCGAGGGCATGTTGAAGAAGCCCTGGATCTGACCGGCGTGCATGTCCATGGACACCACCCTGTTGACCCCCGCGACCTCCAGCATGTCCGCCACCAGCTTGGCGGTGATGGGCGTGCGGGCCGCCACCTTCCGGTCCTGCCGCGCGTAGCCGTAGTACGGCATCACGGCCGTGATGGAGCCGGCGCTCGCCCGCTTGAGGGCGTCGCACATGATGAGCAGCTCCATCAGGTGGTGGTTCGTCGGCGGGCACGTGGACTGGACGATGAACACGTCCTGTCCACGCACGTTCTCGCCGATCTCGACGTGGATCTCCCCGTCTGAGAACGTGTCCACCGTCGCCTGGCCCAGGGGACGCTGGAGGTACTCGCAGATGCGCTGCGCCAACGCCGGGTTGGAGTTCCCGGCGAACACCTTGAAGTCACGCGACGGCTGCATGGGGGCGCTGACTAACCCGTGCGAGCCCCGAAGGGAAGTTCGTTAGTCGAGTTCCGCAGCCACGGGGACGAGCGTCCCGTTCTGCGTCTGGTGAAGGTGTTTCTCGTACTCGATGAGGATGACCCGCTCCATCTGGCTGCGCGTGTCCGCGTTCAACGGATGGGCGATGTCCTTGTAGGTCCCGTCCTTCCGTTTTTTCGCGGGCATCGCGATGAAGAGCCCGGTGGAGCCATGGATCACCTTCAAGTCGCGCACGACGAAGCAGTGATCCAGGGTGATGGTGACGTACGCCTTGAGTTTGTCCTCTTCGACCGGAAACACCCGGACGTCGGTGATGTTCATGTCCCCCCCCGAACACTGGAAGATCGGAGCTACGGGGAAGCCTGGGACAGACCGGAGGTGAAAAGCAAGCACCCCCTACCTGTCGCGCTGGGGACCGTTCACTGCCCCCGCAGCCCCTATGCCCCGAAGGGCCAGTGACTCACCAGGTGGGCGAGGAACGCCAGGTGGTAGACGACGATGATGGCGTAGACGACGGCGCCCGCGCGGATGGCGAAGCGGCTGGCCTTGAGCCGGCGGTGCAGGCACAGCAGGCACAGCCCCGCGTTCACGATGAGCAGCTTGGAGAACATGAAGAGCAGCGGGGACTGCTCGTACGCCACGCGCATCACCGGGTTGAGCTCCTCCGCCACCCCCAGCTGGAGGAAGAGCAGGGTGAAGAGCCCGTCCATCAGGTTCAGCATCAGCAGCGCCACCGACGCCGGTGACATGTAGAAAGAAGCCTGCTGCGCCCAACTCCCGCCCTGCACCTCGTTCGCCGTCGCCGCCACTCGCCACCCCCGAAGGTTCCCGTCCGTGCTACCCGGGGGTAGGGCTATTCAAATCCCTTGCCAGGACTTGCGGGTCTTCCTGGAGGCAGGCGGGCAGGCGGCGCGGGTGGGGGGCTTGCGCCGCCGGAAACGAAATTGACGGGAAGGGGAGCGTCGCCGAGATTGGCCCCGCTTCCGCCCTTCCCGACGAGTGTCCCTTGCATCAATTCCCCAAAGATATCGGGTGGATAGAGGTCATCTGCGGCTCGATGTTCTCCGGCAAGACGGAGGAGTTGATCCGCCGCGTCAAGCGCGCGCTGTACGGCCGGCAGAAGGTGCGTGTGTTCAAGCCGCGCATCGACACCCGCTATGACGACACGCAGGTGGTGAGCCATTCCCAGTTGAAATTGACGTCCCTCCCCATCGAGAGGGCTGAAGAAATTTTCCGGCACCTGTCCCCCGACACGCAGGTGGTGGGCATCGACGAGGTGCAGTTCCTGGGCGGCGAGGTGGTGCAGGTGTGCGAGGCGCTCGCCCAGCGGGGCATCCGCGTCATCTGCGCGGGGCTGGACCAGGACTACCAGGGGCGCCCCTTCGAACCGATGCCGCAGCTGATGGCGGTGGCGGAGTACGTGACGAAGGAGCTGGCCATCTGCGCGGTGTGCGGGAACCCGGCCAACCGTTCGCAGCGCATCATTGGCAGCGAGGAGCGGGTGGTGGTGGGCGCGGCCGGTGCCTACGAGCCGCGCTGCCGCAAGTGTCACGTGGCGGAACCCGCGGAGGCGAGCCCTCCGCAGACGCTGAAGCTGTTCGACTGAACGAGAAGCCGCCTCGACCGGCGCGGGAGCCTCATTCCGATGCGCGACACCCTCTACGCGAACGTGCCGTTCAAGTTGAACGAGATGACCCACCACTATGGGCCCAACGTCCATCTGGTGGGAAATCCGTTTCTCCTCTCCCAGCTGGCCACGCTCTGCGCCAAGGGCACGCTCCAGCCGCAGATCAACCGGCTGGTGGAGCAGCTCTACGCGGACCTGGTGAAGACGGTCATCAACGCGGAGTTCCCGCGCAAGATGGTGACGATTCCCACCCGCATGATCGACTCCACGCCCCTGGGCATCTACCAGGGCGAGGTGGTGGACCCGCAGCTGCGCGTGGTGACGGTGAACATCGCGCGGGCGGGCACGCTGCCGTCGCAGGTGACGTACGACCTGCTCAACTTCACGGTGGATCCGTCCCTGGTGCGCCAGGACCACATCATCATGAGCCGGATGATTGACGCGGCCCAGGCGGTGGTGGGCTCGGAGATTGGCGGCGCGAAGATTGGCGGGGACGTGGACGACGCGTTCGTGCTGTTCCCGGACCCCATGGGGGCCACGGGTGGCAGCCTGTCCACGGCCATCACCCTGTACAAGACGAAGGTGCCCGGGAAGGCCCGGCGCATCATCACGCTCAACCTCATCGTCACGCCGGAGTACCTGCGCCGGATGACGACGGAGCACCCGGACGTCATCATCTACGCGCTCCGGCTGGACCGCGGCCTGTCCCCTCCGGAGGTGTTCGGCACCGCGCCGGGCCTGCTCTGGGAGAAGGAGCGGGGGCTGGATGACCGGCAGTACATCGTCCCCGGCGGCGGCGGCTTCGGGGAGATCATGAACAACGCCTACGTGTAGAGGGAGCACCCGGTGACGACGTTCCACGAGAAGGATGTCGGCGTCCTCATCTCCGAGGAGGCCGTGCAGGCGCGCGTGAAGGAGCTGGGCGCCCAGATTACCCGCGACTACCAGGGCAAGGAGCTGACGCTCATCTGCGTGCTCAAGGGCTCCGCGTTCTTCGCCATCGACCTGGCGCGAGCCATTGATTTGCCGCTCACGCTCGAGTTCCTGGGCGTGGCCAGCTACCACGGTGGCACGGAGTCCACGGGCGAGGTGCGCATCACCACGGACGTGTCCAAGCCGATGGCGGGCAAGCACCTGCTCATCATCGAGGACATCATCGACACGGGGCTCACCATGAGCTTCCTGCTGGAGAACCTCCAGGCGCGCCACCCCGCGTCGGTGAAGATCTGCTCGCTCCTGGAGAAGCCCGCGCGGGCCAAGACGAAGGTGAACATCGACTACAAGGGCTTCGTCATCGAGGACAAGTTCGTCGTCGGGTACGGCCTGGACTACGGCGAGAAGTACCGGAACCTGCCGTTCATCGGCATCTGGAAGCACGCCTGATCGTCCCACCCCGCGGGGTGGGGGATTTGAGATGGCGAGGGCCCTGTCCACGCGCCGCAAGGCGGCCGTGTGCAGGGCCTTCGTGCGTCGCGGGGGGCACGCATGCACAGCCTCTCCTCTGGACACGGAGGAGTCGTGGGCATGCGAGACGGGAACGCGAGGGTCCCCCGGACGACGACGACCGCGGGCGGGGAGGCGATGCAGAAGTACCTGGCGGAGGCCGTCGGCACGTTCGTGCTGGTGCTCGGCGGCGTCGGGGCGGCGGTGCTGGCGGGTGACCGCATCGGCTTCCTGGGGGTGTCGTTCGCCTTCGGCCTGTCGCTGCTGGCCATGGTCTACACGGTGGGCCCCATCTCCGGCTGCCACGTGAACCCGGCGGTGACGGTGGGCCTGCTGATGGCGGGCAAGTTCGACAAGCGCCACGTGGCTGGCTACGTCATCGCGCAGTGCGTGGGCGCCATCATCGCGGCGGGCGTGGTGCTGCTCATCGCGAAGGGCATGCCGGGCGGCTACTCCGCGGGCGCGGAGGGGCTGGGGAGCAACGGCTACGGCGCGGCGTCGCCGGAGGGCTACGGCGGCGGGGCGGCCTTCCTCGCGGAGGTGGCGCTCAGCTTCCTGCTGGTGCTGACGGTGCTGGGAGCCACGGACTCGCGAGCGCCGGTGGGCTTCGCGGGGCTGGCCATCGGCCTGGTGCTGACGCTCATCCACCTGGTGGGCATTCCCATCACCAACACGTCGGTGAACCCGGCGCGCAGCCTGGGCCCGGCCCTGTTCGCCGGAGGCGACGCCCTGCGCCAGCTGTGGATGTTCATCATCGCGCCGCTTCTGGGCGCGGCCTTCGCGTCCGCGGTGTACCGGCTGGTGCACCGGCCGGCGGTGCAGATCACCGCCACGCGCGCGGAGCAGGCCCTGGAGGACGAGCGCCGCGAACGCGTAACGGGCCGGCGTGACGTGGAGCACCCCGTCTAGGGCGCTGGAAGCACGAAGGCCGTGCCTCGCTTGTTCGCGGGGCACGGCCTCGAGTGTCACGGCAGGGGAGGGGCCTAGAAGGCGGCGTCGAAGACGACGTCGTTGGCGGCGCCCACGCCCACGCCCACCTGGTAGGACGACACGCGGCGCTCGAAGAAGTTGGTGAGTTCCTGGACGTCCTGCAGGTCCATGAAGTGCAGCGGGTTCTTCGTGTGGAAGATGGGGGACATGCCCAGCATCTGGAGGCGCTGGTCGGCCACGTACTCCAGGTAGCCGCGCATCTCCTGCACGGACAGGCCCATCACGCCGCCGCTCAAGAGGTCCTGGGCGAACTGCGTCTCGCACTCCACCGCGTCGCGCATCATCTGCACGACGTCCTTCTCCAGGCTCGCGTCGAAGAGGTCCGGCTCCTCCTTGCGCGCCGTCTTGATGGCCTCGAAGGCGAAGGTCATGTGGGCGGACTCGTCGCGGAACACCCAGTTGGTGCCCGCGGCCAGGCCGTTCAGCAGCCCCTTGCTGCGCAGGAAGTACACGTACGCGAAGGCCGCGAAGAAGAAGAGGCCCTCGATGCAGCCCGCGAAGCAGATGAGGTTCAGCATGAACTGGCGGCGGTCCGACTTGGAGCGGACCTGGTCCAGCGCCTGGATGCTGTCCATCCACTTCACGCAGAAGCGCGCCTTGCGCTGGATGGACGGGATGTTGTCCACCGCCGCGAAGGCCTTGGCGCGCTCCGCCGGGTCCGGCACGTAGCTGTCCAGCAGCGTCAGGTAGAACTGGACGTGCAGCGCCTCCTCGTACAGCTGGCGCGACAGGTACATGCGCGCTTCGGGCGCGTTCAGGTGCTTGTAGAGGTTGAGCACCAGGTTGTTGCCGACGATGGAGTCGCCCGTGGCGAAGAAGGCCACCAGCCGGTGGATGAGGTGACGCTCCGCGTCCGTCATCTTCGAGCGCAGGTCCACCAGGTCTGTGGAGAAGTCGATCTCCTCCACCGTCCAGGTGTTCTTGATGGCGTTGCGGTACATCTCGAAGAAGACGGGATACGCCATGGGGCGCAGCGTCAGGTTCATTCCCGGATCGAGCAGCATTGCTTCGGCACTCCCTTACTCACGACGACAGGGGACAGCAGGGGTACGGCGCCCACCCGCGTGACTACTGGCAGGCCTCGCACGCCTCGGGGTTCTCCAGCGAGCACGCCACCGCTTCGGCCTCCGCGGTCACGACCTGCGACACCGGCGCGGCCGCGGCCGTAATCGTCGGGCCGCCCTGGCCCACGGTGGCCTTGGCGATGCGGGTCGCCGGGCGCGAGCGCAGGTAGTAGGTGGTCTTCAGCCCCTTCTGCCACGCGTAGAAGTACATCGAGGACAGCTTCCCGATGTTGGGCGTCTCCACGAAGAGGTTGAGCGACTGGCTCTGGTCGATGAAGGCGCCGCGGTCCGCGCCCATGTCCAGCAGCGAGCGCATGGGGACCTCCCACGCGGTGCGGTAGATGGCGCGCAGCTCCTCCGGCAGCTCCGTGAGGTCCTGCACGCTGCCTTCGGCCAGCTTGATGCGGTTGCGCGTGGCCTCGTTCCACAGGCCCAGCTGCTGCAGGTCGCGCACCAGGTAGCGGTTCACCTGGAGGAAGTCACCGGACAGCGTCTCACGCTTGAAGAGGTTGGACACCTGCGGCTCGATGCACTCGTAGCAGCCGGCGATGGACGCGATGGTGGCCGTGGGCGCGATGGCGATCATCAGCGAGTTGCGCAGGCCCACCTTCATGATGCGCGAGCGCAGCGCGTCCCAGCGCAGCGTGTCCTCCGGGACGATGCCCCAGCTGTCGAACTGAAGCTCGCCCTTGGCCGCGCGCGTCTCCGGGAAGGAGGGGTGCGCGCCGAACTGCTCCGCCAGGTCGGAGGAGGTGACGAGCGCCGCGTAGTAGATCTCCTCGGAAATCTTCTTGGACAGGTTGCGCGCCTCGACGGAGTCGAAGGGCAGGCGCAGCTGGAAGAAGACGTCCTGGAGGCCCATCAGGCCCAGGCCCACCGGGCGCCAGCGGCGGTTGGAGTCCGCGGCGGTCGTGATGGGGTAGTAGTTGAGGTCGATGACGCGGTCCAACTGCTTGAGCGCGAGCATCGCGTTGGAGCGCAGCAGGTCGAAGTCGAACTTCCCGTCCTTCACCATGCGGCCCAGGTTGAGCGAGCCCAGGTTGCACACCGCCGTCTCACCCTGGCTCGTGACCTCCAGAATCTCCGTGCAGAGGTTGGACAGGTGGATGACGTTGCCCGGCTGGCCCGTCTGGTTGCTCTTGCGGTTGCAGATGTCCTTGAAGGTCATCCAGCCGTTGCCCGTCTGGGCCAGCACCTTCATCATCCGGGCGTACAGGTCGCGCGCCTTCACCTTGCGCACGGCCAGACCCTGCGCTTCGGCCTCCGCGTAGGCCTTCTCGAAGGCCTCTCCGAAGAGGTCGGTGAGGTGGGGCGTCGTCTTCGGGTCGAAGAGGCTCCACTCCTGGTCCGCCTCCACGCGGCGCATGAAGAGGTCCGGCACCCAGTTGGCCAGGTTGAGGTTGTGCGCGCGGCGGGCCTCGTCGCCGGTGTTGTCACGCAGCTCGAGGAAGTCCTCGATGTCCGCGTGCCACGTCTCCAGGTACACGCAGCACGCGCCCTTGCGCTTGCCGCCCTGGTTCACCGCCGCCACGGACGCGTCCAGCGTCTTGAGCCACGGGACGATGCCGTTGGAGTGGCCGTTGGTGGACTTGATCAGCGAGCCGCGCGCGCGCACGCGGTGGTACGCCACGCCGATGCCGCCGGAGAACTTCGACAGCATCGCGATGTCCGAGTACTTCTTGTAGATGGCGTCCAGCTCATCCGCCGGCGAGTCCAGCAGGAAGCAGCTGGAGAGCTGCTCGTGGCGCGTGCCGGAGTTGAACAGGGTGGGGGAGCTGGGCAGGTACTCCAGCGAGCTGAACAGGCGGTAGAGCTCGATGGCCTCGCGCGCGTTGTCGCCGGACAGGGCGCACGCCACGCGCAGGAAGAAGTCCTGCGGCGTTTCGATGACTTCGCGCGTCTGCGGGTTCTTGAGCAGGTAGCGGTCGTAGACGGTGCGCAGGCCGAAGTACTCGAACAGGTCGTTGCGGACCGGGTCGATGGCGGCGTTGAGCTTGCGCGCGTTGGCCTGGACGAAGGTGAGCAGGCGGTCCGCGATGAGGCCGTGCTTGTGGCCGGCGGCGACGGACTGGCTGAAGGACTGGATGTCCTGGTTGCTGACCTCCTTCTGGATGAAGGTGGACAGCAGGCGCGCGGAGAGCCGGGCGTACTCGGGCTCCTCCACGATGAGGGCCGCGGCGGTCTGGATGGACAGGCTGTCCAGTTCGCGCGTGGTGGCGCCGTCGTACAGGCCGCTGATGGTCTTGGTGGCCACGCGCATCACGTCCACGCGCGACAGGCCCACGCAGGACTTGCCCACCGCGCGGACGATCTTGTTGAGGTCCACCGGCTCCGCCGTGCCGTTGCGCTTCTTCACCCGCATGGTGGTGGCGAAGTCGCCGGGCGCCGACGCGGCCTGCGTGGCGGGCGCCACGGTGGCGGAGTCGGGGGGCGGCGAGGCGACGGCGTTCGGCTTGAAGGGCGTCTGGACGGTCACGGGCGTCTCACTTCCGGGCAAGGCAATGGCGTAGCCATCAGGGCGGACGGCCCCTGTGGGTGACGGCTTCGGAGATGACTGGGAGGGACTACTTTCCGATCAGGACCCGAGGGTCTGGCAACAACGACCCGACATGTAGTTGGGTGTATGGCGGAAGTGGGTATTTCGCAAGAAAACCACTGCCGCCTCCAGGGTCCAGGAACGCACCCCCCGTGATGGGGGGCGAGCAACCGGCGAACCCAAGCTATGGGGGGTCCTCCAGTGTGTCAACGCTAGATCCTGTGTAAACCTGCCGCCGGGGTCGGATCGATCATTGCAATCTATGATCACTCAACGACACTCTTCCGGGCGTCTTCCGGCCGACATTTACATGGCCGGAAAAGTGCGTTCGCGACCGTCTTTTTCATGGGGTCATCCAACCCCCCAAGATCAGGGCGCGTTGCCCGCGTCGGGGGTTGGGGCGGCGGCCGGGGGCTGCGCGGAAGCGTCACCCGAAGGTGACGGAGCGGGCTGCTGGGGCGCCGGTGCTACAGGGCTGTTGTCCGGGGCGCTCTCGGTGTGGACGGCGCGGCGCAGGGCCTCTTCCAGGTTGCGGGCGGTGGGGCCCACGGTGGTGAGCATCTGGTTGGCGGCGCGGGCGTGGCGGTTCTCCGTCTCCGCGGCGAGCTTGAGCTGGGCCAGCCCTTCGGACACGAGGCGGCGGGCGTCCTCCAGCTTCTGGCGGGCCTGGTAGAAGGCGACGTCGGTGAGCATGGACTGGAGGCTTCTGCGCTGCTCCTCCGTGATGCCGGCGAGCTTCTCCGCCCGGCGCAGGTAGTAGAGGCCGCGCTCCACCTTGGCGGGCTCGCCGGACGCGATGCGCGGGCGGGCCAGGTTCTCCAGGAGGGGGAAGAGGGCGCGGTCCAGGTCGTCGCGGTCGGTGAACTTCTGCTGCGAAAGCAGGGTGACGTCCTGGCCCTCCAGGGGGAGCGGGGCGTAGGCGTCCGCGAGGCGCGGGTCGCCGGGGCGGTAGGCGGCGGCGCCCGTGGGCAGGGCGCGCCCCTTCATCACCACCAGTTCGCCGTTCTCCTGCACGACGGTGAAGGTGCGGGCGTTGAGCTGGCCCAGGAGGAAGACGACGCCGCCACCCAGGCCCAGGATGACGAGGAAGACGAGCAGCCGGGTGAAGGTGCGACGGGCCCGGTAGCCGAATCCCTGCGGTGAATGGGTGGTCATGTCGCCTGCTCTCCGGTCGGTCGGGCGTGGGCCCGTGAGGGTCTGGCCCTGAAATTGGGTCTTCTGGGACTCCAACGCTACAGTTCTCGCCCCCTCGGGAACATCATTTGCAACCCACCTTTCGTCGCATGGGGCCCAGCGAACTGCTGCCCCGCTACATCTTCGCGGAGAGCCTGTTCGCGCGCCGTCGCGTGCTGGAGGTCGACGCCGTGGCCTCCACGGGCGGCGAGAGCGCGCGCTTTCTCGTCGAGCGGGGTGCTCGCACCGTGGTGGCGTGCGACGCGGACGTGGCGGCGGTGGAGGCGGCGCAGAAGGCCCATGCGCACCCGCAGCTGCGCTTCCGCGCCAACGTCTATGACGACCTGGAGGCGGGCAGCTTCGACCTGGTGCTGGTGACGGACCTGGCGCCCTACGTGCGCGCGCCGGAGCTCCTGGCGGAGCTGGCGCGGCTGGTGGCCCGGCAGGGCTTCCTGGTGGGCGGCCTGCGCAACATCGCGGGGCTGGCGCTGCCGCAGCTGCTGGAGCCGGAAGAGGCGGTGCCGCCCACGTACGGGCAGCTCCTGGACGCGCTGACCGCGCACTTCCCGCATGTGGAGGTGGCCACGCAGTCGCCGGTGCTGGGCTACCAGCTCGCGTTCGAGAAGGGCGAAGGCCTGCAGGTGGACGGCTCGCTCGTGCGGCACAGCGAGGCGGCGTACTTCGTGGTGATGGCGGGCCTGGAGCCGGCGCGGGTGGTGGACCCCACGTGGGTGCAGCTGCCGCCGGAGCCGCTGGCCTTCACGCGCGGCAAGCTGGATGAAGTCGCCGCCCGGGCGAAGACGTGGGAGGAGCGGGCGGGGCGGCTGAAGGAGGCGGTGTCCAAGCTGCGCGCGGAGATTGGCGACCGCGAGGCGGAGGTGGTCGCGCTCAAGCCGGCGCTGGAGGGCGCGCGGCAGGACATGGCGCGGCTGACCGCGCAGCTGGAGCAGGCACGGGGCACGGTGGAGTCCGCGCGCGAGCGGGACGACCTGAGCAGCCGGCTGCGCCGTCGCGAGCTGGAGTTGCAGGTCGCGACGGAGCGCATCGCGGACGCGGACCGGCGGCTGGCGGCGCAGCGCCTGGAGGTGGAGGCGGCGCAGCGGGCGCAGGCGGAGGCGGGCGTGCAGGTGCTGGCCGCGCAGGAGTCGGTGCGGCTGGAGCGGGCGCGGCGCGAGGAGACGGCGGCGACGCTGGACGAGGCGCGCGAGCGGCTGACGCAGGCGTACACGGAGCTGCGCACGCTGCAGGACGAGCTGGGCTCGCTGCGTATCGACCGTGAGCGGGACCGGCTGGCGGCGGAGCGTGCGCAGGACGGGGCCGAGGATCGGCGCCGGCAGGCGGAGGCGGCTCGCGAGCGGGAGCTGCGCATCGCGGAGCAGTATTCGACGGCGCTCGCGGCGGTGGAGCACCTGAAGGCGGAGCTGGCGCGCGCGCAGGAGTCCGCGCGGACGGCGGGCGACGCGGTGCCGGTGAAGGAGGCGGAGCTGGCGCGCGCTCGCCGGGAGCTCGCGGAGGCCCAGCAGCGGATGCATTCCGCCGAAGGGGCGCGCAAGCACGCGGAGGCCCGGCTCTCGGAGCGCGAGGCGCTGCTGCGCGGCCTGGAGACGGAGCTCACCGCGGCACGCGAGGCGGAAGGCCGGCTGCGGCAGGAGCTGGAAGGGCGCGCGCAGTCCGAGTCGGCGGCGCGGGCACTGGCAGCGCGGCTGGAGGAGGAACTCCACGCGGCCGGGCTGCGCTTGGAGGCGCTGGAGGCGGAGCAGAAGCGGGTCGAGTCCGCCCAGCACACGGCGGGGCAGCGGCTGGCGGCGGCGGAGACGGAGCGCGTCCGGGTGGAGGCCGCGCTTGTGCAGGCCATCGATGCGGAGCGGGCCCAGGCGCAGGCACGGTTGGAGGAGGCGCTGGCCCAGGCCCGCGCGGAAGCCGACGAGCGGGTGACGAACGCGCTGGCCGCCGCGCACTCCGACGCGGATTCGCGGCAGGAACGTGCGCTGGCGGAGGCCCGCGAGCAGGAGGAGGCGCGGCTGGAGGAGGCGCGTGCTCGCTTTGAGCGCGCGCTGGCGGAGGCCCGTGAGCAGGAGGAGGCTCGGCTCGCACAGGCGCTGGAGGAGGCGCGGGGCCTTGCTGAGCGTGCGCTGGCGGAGGCCCGTGAGCAGGAGGAGGCTCGGCTCGCGCAGGCGCTGGAGGAGGCGCGGGGCCTTGCCGAGCGTGCGCTGGCGGAGGCCCGTGAGCAGGAGGAGGTACGGGCCGCGCAGGCGCTGGAGACGGCCCGGGCTGACGCGGATGCTCGCGTCGAGCGCGCGTTGGCGGAGGCTCGAGAGGCCGCGCAGGCGCTGGAGGCGAACCGGTCCGACACGGATGCGCGTGTCGAGCGTGCGTTGGCGGAAGCTCGAGAAGCGGCGCAGGCGCTGGAGGCGAACCGGGCTGATGCGGATGCGCGTGTCGAGCGTGCGTTGGCGGAGGCGCGAGCAGCGGCGCAGGCACTGGATGCCGCCCGGGCTGATGCGGATGCGCGTGTCGAGCGTGCGACGGCGGAGGTCTCGCAGGCACTGGATGCAGCCCGGGCCGACGCGGATGCACGTGTCGAGCGCGCGATGGCGGAGGCCGCGCAGGCTCTGACCGAAGTCCGGGCCGACGCGGATGCCCGTGTCGAACGCGCGTTGACGGAAGCGGCGCAGGCCCTGACTCAAGCGCGGGCCGATGCGGACGCGCTGCTGGCGAAGGCGTTGGCGGACGCGGCGGCCGAGCGGGATGCGGCCCTGGCGGAAGCGGAGAGCCGGCGGGAGCAGGCTCTTGCCGAGGTGCGTGCCAGCGCCTCCGCTCAACGGAGCCGACACCTGGCGGACGTCGAGGCCCGTGCGGCGCAAGCGCTCGTGGACGCGCGTGCCGAGGCCGAGGCCCAGCGGATCCAGGCGCTGGAGGATGCCCGCGCCGAGGCCGAGGCCGAGCGGGTCCGGCAGCTGGAGGAAGCCGAACTCCGCGCGGCGCGGATGCTCGCCGAGGTTCGTGCCGAAGCCGACGCGGTCCTCGCCCGACGGTTGGAGGAAGCCGAAGCCCGCGCGGCCCGTGCACTCGCGGAAGCCCGTGCCGAGTCGAGCGGCCAGACGGAACAGGTGCTCTCCGATGTCCGTGCCGAGGCGGAGGCCCGGCTCGTGGCGGCGGAGGCGCGTGCCTCGGAAGCCCTGGAGGCCGCGGTCGAACAAGTGCGTTCGGAGGCCCGGGACACCCTGGCCCGTGAGGTGTGGGAACACGGAGCCCGGCTCGCGGAGTCGAACCAGGCCCGCGAGGCCGCCGAGGCGCGGAACACGGAGCTGGAGGCAACGCTCCGCACGCTGCGGCAGGAGCTGACCGACTCGGAAGCCCTGGCGGCGCTCATCCAGGAGGACCTGTCGCGGGAGCAGAAGGCCCGGGCCTCGGTGCAGGCGGAGCTCGACGCGGCTCGCGAGTCGCTGACCACCGAACAGGAGCGGGGGGCTCGCTGGGAGGCGCTGCTCGCCGACACCCAGGCGCAGCTGTTGTCGGAGCGCGAGCAGCAGGCCCGCGCGCAGGTGGCGCTCGCGAACCTGCAGGAGTCGCTCGACGCCGAGCGGGCCCTGCGCGCCCGGCTGGAAGGCTCCGAGTCCTCGTGGAACGAGGCGCAGAGCGCGCTGGAGTCGGACCGGCTGCGGCTGGATGCCGCGCTGGGCGTGGCTCGCACCGTCCTGGAAGAGGAGCGCGCGCAACGGGCCCGGCTGGAAGCGTCGTTCGCCCAGCTCCAGCAGGACTCGGCCTCGGCGCTGGATGCGTCGCGGGTTTCGGCGCAGGAGGCCCGGACCCAGCTCGAAGCGGACCTGTCGGCGGCACGTGCCGCGCGGCTGTCCACCGAGGCCTCGTTCGAGCACACGCGCCAGACCCTTTCGGAGGTCCAGGCCGCCTTCACCGAAGCGCAGCGCACGAACGAAGCCGCGTTGCTGGAGCTGCGACAGTCGCAGGCGACGGCGCAGGAAGAGGCGCGTGCGTACGCTCGGGAGCTGGAAGAGGCCCGTGCCGCGCTGGCGGACGCGAAGCAGGCGCAGTCGGCCCAGGACGCGACGGTGCGCGAGCTGCGCGCGGAGCTCACCGAGGCGCGGCGGTCGGAGGTGGAGGCGCTGTCCTCGCTGGACGACGCCCGCACGCAGGAGGCTCGCGACCGCGAGTCGCGCGCGAAGGACGAGGCCGCGCTCCGCTCGGAGCTGGAGACCCTGCGCGCGGAGTTCACGGCGCAGCGGGAGCGCCTGTCCGAAGCGGAGCATGCACAGGCCGCTGTCCAGGCCCGGCTCGCGGAAGTCGAAGCCCGCCGTACCGCGCTGGAAGCGTCGCTGTCGGACACCGAGTCCCGCTACACCGAGGAGGCCGCACGCCTCCCCGCGATGCAGCAGGCCCTCGCGGAGGCCGAGGCCCGTCTCGCGACCGAGACCACGCGAGTGCTCTCGCTGGAGCAATCCCTGGCGGAGGCGGACGCCCGTCACGCCGCCGAGTCCGCACGCCTGGCTTCGCTGGAGCAGTCCCTGTCGGAGGCGGACTCCCGTCATGCCGCCGGGTCCGCGCGCCTGGCTTCGCTGGAACAGTCCCTGACGGAGGCCGAGGCCCGGCTTGTCGCGGAGTCCACGCGGCGCTCCGAACTGGAAGCGGCGCTTGCGGAAGCAGAGTCCCGGCAGGCCAGCGAGTCCACCCGCCGTGCCGCACTCGAAGCGTCGCTCGCGGAGGTCGAATCCCGGCAGTCCACGGAGTCCACGCGCCGCTCGGAACTGGAGGCGTCCATCGCCACGGCGGAGGCCACGATTGCCGCCGAGTCCGCGCGCCGCTCCGAGCTGGAAGCCTCGCTGAAGGAAGCGGAGTCCCGCGTCTCCACGTTGGAGCAGGCGCTCGCGGAAGCAGAGAAGCGCTCCGCCTCCGAGACGTCACGCCGTGTCGGGTTGGAAGCCTCCTTGACGGAGGTCGAGTTCAGGCTTGCCGCCGAGACGGCGAACCTCAGCGCGCTGGAGGATTCGCTCGCGCAGGCGGAGGCCCGTCTCGCCGCGGGCTCGCAGTCGCAGGACGCGGCACGCGAGGCCGAAGCACGGGCGGCGCGTCTCACGGAGTCCCTGGCGGCACGCGAACAGGAGCTGCGCGAGGCCGGTGCCCTGCGGGTCTCCATGGAAGCGCAGCTGGAAGGCGCGCTCTCGCGGACCGAGCGTCAGCAGCAGGACCTGGACGAGCTGCGCGAGCAACTGGGCTTGAAGGAGCAGGAGTTGACGGCCCTGCGCGCGGAGACGGCCCGGTTGGGCGCCGCGCACCAGGAGCTGCTGCGCCTGGGATCAGAACTGCAACGGGCGCACGCCGCGCTGCATGAGCGGAGCCAGCAGGTCGGCCGGCTGGAAGCGGAGTTGGTGGATGCCAGCGACCGGCTCGCCGCGACGCGCGAACATGCGGAGGTGCTCGTGGTGCAGCTCGAAACCGCGCGCCGCTTCGCGGGCAAGGCCACGAACCTGGAGGCATCGCTGGAAGGCCTGCGCGCCGAACTGGAAGCCGCGCGCGCGGAGACGGCCCGGCTCACGGATCTCACCGCGCGCGCGGAGCAGGAGCGGGCCGAATTGGAAGCCCGGCTCACGAGCGTCACCACCGAGAAGGCCACGCTGGAGGTGCGCCTCGCGGAAGTGTCCTCGCAGGCCGGCACCGAGCAGGCGGAGCTGGAGCTGCGGCTCACCGAAGCGCTCACGAGCGCCGGCACGGACAAGGCGACGTTGGAGCTTCGGCTCAACGAGGCCCTCGCGAGGGCCAGCCTGGAGAAGGCCGAGCTGGAGACGCGCCTCAACGAACTCCTCGCCAACGCCGGAACGGATAAGGCCGAACTCGAAACGCGCCTCACCGAAACGCTCGCTCAGGCCGCGACGGAGAAGGCCGAACTGGAAGTGCGGCTCGCGGAAGCCACCGCCCAGGCCGGCACGGATCGGGCCGAACTCGAAGCGCGCCTCGCCGAACTCGCCGAACAGGCCCGCGAGGAGAAGTCCTCCATCGAGGCTCAGCTCGCGGACGTCAGCGCCCGGGCCGCCGCGGAGCGGGCTGAACTCGAAGCGCGCCTCGCGGACCTCACCGCCCAGGCGGACTCCGCGAACGCCGAACGCGACGCCAGCCTGGCGGAAGCCGAGGCGCGCGCCGCGACGGCGCAGGCCGAACTCGAAGCCCGCCTCAGCCAGTCCGCCGAACAGACCCGCGAATCCCTCGCCGCCCTGGAGGTCCGCCTCGCCGCCGCGCTGGAGGACGCTCGGACCGAGCAGGCCGCGCTGGAGTCCCGCGTCGCCGCCCTGACCCAGGCCGCAGCCGACGCCGAAGCCCAGGCCCGCCGCGCTGACGCCGAGCGCACCGCCATGGCCTCCGAACGCGAGCGCCTCCAGTCGGACCTCACGGTCGCCCGCGCCGCCCGCGTCCGCCTGGAAGGCCGCGCCAACTCCCTGGAGACCGCCGCCGCGGATGCCGTGCGCATCCTGGACGCCGAGCGCGCTGAACGCGACCAGCTCGCCGCGCGGATCCGCGAACAGCAGGCCCGGCTGGAAGCGCTCGAAACCGAACGCGAGACGCTGGTCCAGGCCCTGGAGGAGGCGAAGACCTCCGCCGCGCCGCCCCCGGAGGACGTCCTGGAGATGGCCGCGGAGATGGAGGTCCTCCAGGCCCACGTGGAGAAGATGCAGGACCAGCTCGCCGCCCGGGAGGCCGAACTGGCCGAGCTGCGCCGCTCCAGCGCCCCCGCCGCGCCCGGGGCTTCACGCCGCGCAATGCCCGCCCTGGACGTTCCGTCCGCGCCCAAGAAGGTCGGCGAGCGCGAATAAACGCCGCCGTCTACACTTCCCCCCGTGGACGCAAGCGAACGCATCTTCAAGTACCACGGGCTCGGTAACGACTTCGTCGTCCTGGACCGCCGCCGCACGGGCGCGGACATCGACGCGGAGCAGTCCCGCTGGCTCTGCGACCGGCGCCGGGGCATCGGCGCGGACGGGGTGCTCTCCATCCTCCCGTCGTCCCGGGGCCTTGCCCGCATGGTCGTCCACAACGCCGACGGCAGCATCGCGGAGATGTGCGGCAACGGCCTGCGCTGTGCGGTGAAGTATCTGGTGGACCAGTCCGGCCAGCACCCCGCGCTCATCGACGTGGAGACGGGGGCGGGCGTGCTCACCTGCGAGCCCGGCTATGGCGACGGCGGCGTGGTAGGCGTGGACATCTCCATGGGCCCGGCCCGGCTGGTGGCCGCGAACCTGCCCTCCGGTACGACAGGACAGCCTTTCGTGAACGCCCCGGTGCCCGGCCACGAAGGCCTGCTCGGCACCGCGGTGAACATGGGCAACCCGCACCTGGTGCTCCTGGACCAGCCCCTGGAGGCCGCCGAGCGCCTGGGCCCCGCCCTGGAGCGCCACCCGGCCTTCCCGGACCGCACCAACGTGGAGTTCGTCCGCGTGGAGGAGGACGGCCTCACCGTCGTCGTCTGGGAGCGCGGCTGCGGCCTCACCCAGGCGTGCGGCACAGGCGCGTGCGCGTCCGCGGTGGCGGCGGTGCTGGCCAAGCGCCTGCCCTCGAATGCCTGGCTGCGCGTCACCCTGCCGGGCGGCGACCTGCGCATCCGCGTTCCGGGCGACCTGTCCGACATCCGGCTCCGGGGCCCGGTGGCCTTCGTCTTCGAAGGCGTTGTAGCGCTTCCAAGGGCCCGATAACCTTCGGTTTTCCTCCCTTCGCCCCCCGAGCGCCGTGGCCGGTCCCATCCTCGTCGTCGACGACGACCTGTTCTTCCGAAACCTCGCCACGGACCTGCTGTCGCGGCGCGGGCACCGCGTGGTGGCGGTGGAGAACGCGACCCTCGCCCTGGAAGAGGTAGCCCGGGCGACGTTCGACCTGGTGCTCACCGACGTGGTGATGCCCGGCGTGGACGGCTTCGCGCTCACCGCGCGCCTGCGCGAACGCGACCCCGAGCAGGAGGTCATCCTCGTCAGCACGCGCGACGACGTGCAGGGCTCGGAGGTCGCGCTGCGCCTGGGCGTGGCGGACTGCCTCACCAAGCCCATCGAAGAGGCGGACCTGCTGCTCGCGGTGGACCGCGCCATGGAGCGCGCCCAGCTGCGCCACGAGCGCGCGCGGCTCCAGGACGAGAACCTGGAGTTCGCCCGCTTCCACAACCTCCAGCAGCGCTGCCTGGAGTTGCTCTCCCATCCGGACCTGGAGTGGCTCCAGGAGCGCGTCATCGCGGACCTGGGCGCGGTGTGCGACGCGCAGAGCGCCGCGCTGTGGGTGGTGGACGACCGGGGAGACCTGGCGCTGCGCTCGTACCGGGGCCTACTCGACAAGCAGTTCCTGCCGGAGAAGATGAGCCCGGAGGGGCCGCTGTCCCTGCGCCTGCGCGAGGCCGCTCCGTGGCTCGCGCGCGACGAGCGCTCCCCGGTGCTGTACGTGCCGCTGGTGGCCGCGGGCGAGGTGATGGGCCTGGCGCAGCTGTCGGATCCGCTCACCGGCGACTTCCGCACGGAGCACACGCGCGACGCGAAGGTGCTGGCGGACTTCGCCGCGGTGGGCGTGAAGAACGGCCGCAAGCTGATGGCGCTCCAGCGCCTGGGCCTGCGCGACCGCGACACCGCCGCGTACAACCTCAGCTACTTCACCGACTACGCGTCCAAGGAGATCTACAAGGCGCGCAGGTACGGCCGCACGTTCTCGCTGCTGACGTTCAGCATCGACAACCTGCCGCTGGTGCGCGTGCGCCTGGGCGCCCAGGACGCGAAGAAGGCGGTGCGCGGCATCATCAAGGCGCTGAGCAAGATCATCCGCGACTCGGACGTCATCGCGAAGGCGAGCGACCAGGAGTTCTACCTCCTCCTTCCGGAGACGGACTTCTTCGGCGCGATGATGTTCGTGCGCCGCGCCGTGGCCGCCGTGCGCGACGAGCCGGACGTGCAGGACGTGGAGCAGCGCCTGCCGCTCGCGCTCGTGGGCGGCGCCAGCACGTTCCCCAAGGACGGGGAGGACTTCGACGAGCTGGTGCACCGCTGCCGCCGCCGCATGGACGAACGCCGCGCGTCGCTCCAGCGCCGGCTGATGCTGGACGGGCTGCCGTTCTGGGACGAGGTGGACCTGCTGCTGGGCACGCCCAACAGCCCGCGCCTGCCCACGGACGACCGCGCCGAACCCAGCCGCCGGGGCAAGGTGGCGGACGTGCTCTTCGACGAGCTCCAGGTGGAGATCGCCCGGGAGCTGGTGCGCGACCCGGGCTCGCGCGGGCTTCTGTACGTGGGGGGCCCGGAGATCCGCGCGGACCTGCCGCTGGCGGTGGGGCTGGAGCAGGCGCCGCCGGACCTGTCCTCGCGCATCTACCTGCTGGGCCGGCGCGTGGATTTGGAGTCGCACGCGGCGCTCACGCCGGTGTTCCTGGAAGGCGACGAACGGGTGGCGCGCCACGAGTTCATCCTCTGGCTGTCGGAGAGCGCGTCGTATGCGCTCATCCAGCGGCGGGGGCGGGGCGCGACGTGGGGCTTCCACACCTCGGACACCGCGGTGGTGGACGGGCTCATCTCCAAGCTGCAGGCCGAATACGACCTGCAGCCCTACTGACGTCACGAAGCGGAGCAAGCGACCTTGGCCCAGGTGCGGAAGATCCTCATCGCCGACCCCGACCTCGACTCGGTGCGTGCCCTGTCGCGGGCGCTGCGCACGAAGGGCTATCAGGTGCACTACGCGCCGGATGGCTCGCGGGCCCTGGAGGTCGCGGTGCTCCGGCACCCGGACCTGACGCTCTTCGACGAGGCGTGCCGGCTGCTGGACGCGCGCACGTTCGTGCAGATCCTGCGCACCAACCCGCGCACGGAAGACATCCCGGTGGTGCTCACGACGTCCAGCCTGGACTCGGACCGGGCGCGGGGCATGCGGGACGGAACGCTGCGCAAGCCGTTCAACCTGGACGAGGTGCTCAGCCGCATCGAGCACATCTTCCGGCGCAACGAAGCGGCCAAGGACCTCAAGAGCGAGCAGCAGGAGATTGAAGGGTCGCTCAGCCAGCTGAGCATCCCGGACCTCATGCAGATTCTCGGCATGAACAAGCGCAACGGGCGCCTGGCGCTGGAGCGTGGCTCGGAGCGCGGGGAGATCACCGTCTCGGACGGCCGCACCGTGAACGCGCGGCTCGGGAGGGTGGAAGGGGAGAAGGCGCTGTTCCGGCTCCTGTCGTGGACGGAGGGCAACTTCACGTTCACCCCGGGCACCAGCGCCGCGCGTCCGCGCATCAACCGCGCGATGGACGACGCGCTCCTGGAGGGCATGCGCCAGTCGGACGAGGTGAACCGCCTGCTGCCGGGCCTGCCGCCGCGCCACACGCGGCTGATGCTGGCGCCGGAGGTGGACCTGTCCGAGGAGCAGCACCCGGTGACGGCGCAGGTGATGGAGTTGCTGCGTCAGCCTCGCGCGCTGGGCGAGGTGCTGGACCTGGCACCCGCCACGGACATGGAGGTGTTGGGCGTGCTGTCCACGCTGCTCCAGAAGGGCGTGGCGCGGCCCACGGAGAGCGAAGGCCAGAACCTGGGCGGTGGCGACCTCATCGGCGCGGCGGAGGTGCACGCGCTGCGCGGGCGCCTGCTTCGCACGCGGACGCTGGCGAAGGTGGCGACGGCGAAGGTGTTCGTCTGCGGCAGTGGTTCGTCCGCGGCGCGGCGCATCCTGGCGAGGGTGCCCGGGCTGGAGGCGATGTCGGCGGATCCCACCGCGGTGAAGAGCGGCTTCGGGACGCTGGGGCGTCTGGAGCTGAGCGACGTGCTGAACGTGGACTTCTGCGTGCTGCCGCCCGCGGAGGCCGCGCGCCCGCTGTGGCGTCCGTTCAGCGCGGGGGCCATTGGCGCGCTCTTGATGGACAACTCGGAGCCCGCGGTGCGGCTGGCGCATTACCTCGCCTGGGAGGTCCGCATCCCGCTGGTGGTGGTGGGCACGGAGATTCCCGCGCCGTTGCAGGGCGCTCCAGCGGGCGTGAGCGCGCCGGGTGAAGATCTCACGGAGGCCCTGCGCGCCATGCTGGTCCAGGCGCTCAACCCCGCACCCACGCTGCCCGGCGTCACGCAGGTGCAGCGCGCGTCCGTGACGCCTCACTGACGCGACCCAACCCTTTATTCTGGGTTGGCAGGTGTGGCAGGCTTCGCAGGGCACACTGCGAGCAAGAGGGGGAAGCGCGATGGGACTCAATGGCGTTCTCGGCGGCCTGGCGCGTCTGCTGCCCTCCACGGCGGCTGCTCCCGCCAGGGTTTCCAACCCCAATCCATTGGCGAGTCAGCCGAAGCCAGAGGCCGCGCCAAGGCCGAGGGTGGACCTGGGCTTCAACCAGGACCTGTTCGTCAGGCCTCAAACGCAGACAGGCAAGCCGAATGAAGTGAGCAGTGACGGACGATTCGGCATCGCGGATCTCGGCTCCCTCAGCCGCAAGAACGAGGGGAACATCGACACCATCTCCAAGTCGACCCCGAGGGACCCGGGTGGCAAGTCCTACGGCGCCTACCAGTTCGCGTCCAAGAAGGGGGGGCTGGACCTGTTCATGAAGACCATCAAGGACAAGTATCCAGACCAGTACAACGCCCTGGCCGCGCACAAGCCGGGTTCGCCTGGGTTCGATGCCGCATGGCAGAAGCTCGCCAAGGAGCAACCCAAGCAGTTCTATGAAGCCCAGCACTACGCTGCGGCGCAGAAGTGGTTCATGCCCGTGAAGGCAGCCGTGGAGAGCTCCGTTCCGAATCTCGACTTGAGCAAACGCTCCAAGGCCGTCAACGACATGGTGTGGTCCATGTCCATCCAGCATGGAAAGGCAGCCGAGGTCATCCAGGGGGCGCTCAAGGGCAGGGATGTCAGCAAGATGGGGGATGAAGAGATGCTTCGCACCGTCTATGCGGCTCGCACGAAGTATGTGAATCAGAACAAGGCTCTGGATGCCGGGATGAAGGCGTCCATCTCCAATCGCTACAAGCGCGAGCTCGCGGACGCGCTCGTGGACTTGCGAAGCACCCAGAAGTAATCCCTGACGGCGCCTTGCTGAACGCTCAGGCCCTGCGCTCCAGGGACATGGGGAGCGCGCCCTTCGGCCTCAGTGTCAGGTGCGAGTCCGGCTCCAGCGTGAAGCCGGGCGCTTCGCGCAGGCGGTAGCGCTGGGCCACGGTGGCCAGCACGAGCTGCGTCTCCATCATCGCGAAGCTGTTGCCGATGCACTGTCGCGGCCCGCCGCTGAAGGGGAAGTACGCGAAGCGATGGCGCTTCGCCGCGGCCTCGGGGGCGAAGCGCTCCGGGCGGAAGGCCTCAGGCTCCTCCCAGAAGTCCGGATGTCGTTGCGTGACGTAGGGGCTCACGTCCACCGCGCTTCCCTTCGGGATGTGGAAGCCGCCAATGACGTCATCCTCCTTCACGGTGCGGCTGAAGATGACCGCCGCGGGGTACAGCCGCATCGTCTCCTCCACCACCTGCTTCGTGTAAACGAGCCTCGGCACGTCCTCCGCCGTGGGCGTGCGTCCCCCGAGCACCGCGTCCAGCTCCGCGTGCAGCCGGGCCTCCACCTCCGGGTGCTTCGACAGCAGGCCCCACACCCAGCTCAGCGACGTGGCCGTCGTCTCATGGCCGGCGAGGAGCATCGTCATCACCTCGCTCCCCAGCTGCTCGTCCGTCATGCCCTCGCCCGTGTCCTCGTCGCGCGCGAGCATCAGCATGGAGAGCAGGTCGCCTGTGTCATCGCCGTGCTGGCGCCGCGTGGCGATGATGCCCTGCACGGTTCCCAGCAGCGTGGCACGCGCGTCCCGGAAGGCCCGGTCGTAGCGGGTGGGCAGGATGGGCGGCAGCATGCGGAAGGTGCGGAACCGCTCCGCGATCTGCTGACTGATCACAGTGAAGGCCGCGCCAACCTCACGGGCCTGGCCCTCGACGGACGCGCCGAAGAGGGCCTCACCGACGATGGCCAGCGTCAACCGCATCATCTCCTCGTTGATGCCCACGGGCGTCCCGCTCGCGGCGGCCGTATCCCACCGCCGGAGCATCGCTTCCGCCTGCCCCACCATTCCGGCGGCCATGCCCGCGATGCGCTGCCGGTGGAAGGCGGGCTGGGCCAGCCGCCGCTGCCGGAGCCAGAAGTCCCCCGTGCTCGTGAGCAGGCCGTCGCCGGTGATCCACCGGCCCATGCGGTACGAGAGGTGGTCCTTCGTGTAGTTCTTCACGTGGTCCTGCAACACGTGCTTCACGGCGTCCGGATGCGCGACGAGGTGCGAGCGCAGGGGGCCCAGCCGGTAGCGCACCACGTCGCCGTACTGGCGATGGAGGCTCCCCAGGCAGCCCAGGATGTCGCGGCGCACGTCGGGCAGGATGCCCATTAGCAGGTGGCCCCGGGGGCCGGGGGGCTGGCGGGTGACGGCGGCGGTGGTCATCGGGCGCTTCCTCCTGGAGGGAGGTATCGCGCCCCACCGCCCGGCGTGCATGGTCCCGGGGCGCCAACGCATTGTCCGCGGGCGCCACGGCGCATTGCGAGGGTAGGGGGCGTCAGGCCATGCTGGCCCGCGATGCGTCCCCAGACGCTCCAGTCCTCGCTGTTCCGTCCCCTGTTCCAGGTGGGCGCGTCGCTGGGCATCCCCCGTGCGCGGCTGCTCGACGCGGTGGGCGTGGACGAAGCCCTGCTCGCGCGGCCGGACGTGCGGCTGCCCTATGCGGCGCTCCAGCGCGTGTGGACCCTGCTCGTTGAAGTGGGCGGCTCCGAGCCGCTGGCCGTGCGGCTCGCGCAGGCCCTGGAGCCCACCCACGTGGGGCTCGTGGGCTACGTGCTGGTCAACAGCCCCGACCTGCGCACGTCCCTCCAGCGCTATTGCCGCATCCACGCGCTCTTGGACCCGCGCACGAGGTGGCGCGTCAGCGTGATGCCGGGCGTGCTGCGCGTGGAGTTGGAGCTGGATCCGCAAGATGAATGGGCCTCGCGCCTGAAGCACCCGGTGGAGGGGCTGCTCGTGGCGCTGGTGGCCAGTGGCCGCGCGCTCAGCGGCGAGGACTGGCGCCCCACGCGCGTCTGCGTCACGCACCCGCGCCACGCGGCCTCCGCGCAGGTAGAGGCGTTCCTCGGCGTCGGCATCGAATACGACGCGAGCGCCAACCTCGTGCAGGGCGACGAGGCCGCCGCGAAGCTCCCCATCCGCCACGCGGACATCGAGCTGGGCAACCTGCTCCACGCCCGCGCGGAAGCGGAGCTGGCGCAACTGGAGGCCCACGAGGCCCGCTCCTGGCGCGAGCGCGTGGAGGAGGTCCTCGCGGCCCAGCCTCGCACGGGGGACCTGGTCCCCGTGGACGTCGCGACGCGGCTCGCGGTGAGTGAGCGCACGCTCCAGCGCCGCCTGCGGGAGGAGGGCGTCACGTTCGCGGGCCTGGAGGACGCCGTGCGCCGCGACCGCGCCTTCCAGTTGCTGCGCGACGGACAGCTGCCCCACTTCGAAATCGCCTTCCTCCTGGGCTTCAGCGACGCCAGCGCCTTCAC
The DNA here is from genome assembly GCF_003611585.1 of Corallococcus exercitus. Lineage (GTDB taxonomy): Bacteria > Myxococcota > Myxococcia > Myxococcales > Myxococcaceae > Corallococcus > Corallococcus exercitus. The sequence continues at coordinate 27,816 of NZ_RAVW01000041.1, forward strand.
CCGCGCCTTCCGCCGCTGGAGCGGGACGACGCCGGGCCAGTGGCAGCAGGCGCAGGGCCCGAAGCCGTGAAGGGGGCAGGCGCCGGAATCCGTCCCTTGCGCGGAATGTTTTCTCCCTGGGCGCGGCGCACGGCCGCGCCGGAGAGGGGAACACGGATGATCAAGACGCTGAGGGACGCGGAAGAGCTGGTGCGCACGCGCCACGTCATCACCGAGGTGCCCACCCACGGGCCCACGTCCCTCGTCGAACAGGTCATGGGCGGCCGGCCCACCGGCAGCTGGCGTGACCACGCGAAGGGGCGCCTCGCGTACCGGCTGGGGCGCATGCTGCGCGCGTCCAAGGACGTGCTCGCGGTGCGGCTCGTCGAAGGCAAGATCGCCTTCGTGGACCCCACGCTCTGGCCCGCCGTCTACCGCGTCGCCATGGAGCCCGCGCGCCGCCGCCCGTCCCTCCAGGGGCTGTCCGCGGAGGCCCGCGCGCTGCTGTCCACCGTGGAGCGGGACAAGCGCGTCCGGCTGGACAAGGAAGGGCCGTGGACCAAGGCGCGCGAGGCCCTGGAGGAGCGCCTGCTGGTCCACTTCTCGGAGGCGCAGGAGGACGACGGACGCCACGTCGCGGTGCTGCGCTCGTGGCGGGACTGGGCCTCCGTGACGCTCCAGGCGGACGCGGCCCGGCTCTCCTACGAGGACGCCCAGGCGCGGCTGCGGGCGGCGTGTGACGGGGCGCCCACGGGCCTGGGGCCCTGGGTGTTCTGAAGCGCGCCGGGCCTCAGGCCGCTTCGTCGAGGATTTCCAGCGCGTCCCTCACGCCCGGCAGCCGGGCGAGCAGCTCGTACTCCGCGGGCTGGAGCATGGACACCCGGCGGCCCGCGACGCGCTCCATCCACAGCTCGATGCGGTGGTCGCCGTCCGGGTTGACCTGGCGGGAGATGCGGGCGCGGCGGCCCTCCTTGTGGCAGGCGAGGATGTCCTGCTGGAGGCTGCGCAGACGGCGGAACACCTTCAGCGCCATTCGACCCTCGGGGGTGTCGAACGTGTGGAAGTGCCGGTTCCGCGACAGCGGCCGGCTTGGGTCATGAAGCCTCTCCACGAGGCGGCGCACGAAAGGGTCCATCGACGGAGAAGGATAACATCCGCTACCCTGTCCCTCAGCGATGCCCCATCGATTTTTCCCCCGTCCCTGGACGCTCGTCCTGCTCCTGCCGCTTGCCTGCAAGGACCCGGAGACGGCGGCCGCGCAGAAGCAGGCCGTCCAGGTCCAGAACTCCCTTTCGCAGGGCCGTGAGGCGCTCACGCAGGGCCAGTACGTCCGCGCCATCTCCGAGCTGCAGAAGGCCGCCAACGCCGCGCCGGAGAGCGTGGAGCCGCTGCTGCTTTTGGCCAAGGCCCACCAGGGCGCGGGCAATCCGGGCGCGGCCATCCTGACCCTCAAGCAGGCGGAGAGCCTCCTGCCGGGCAGCGACCCCGTCATCCAGAAGCAGCTGGCGGACCTGTACCTGGGCGAGGGACAGACGGCCCAGGCCATCTCCGTGCTCGTCACCCTGAGGGACGAGGGCAAGCTGTCCAACGAGAACATCCTGGCGCTGGCCCGCCTCCAGGCGCGGCAGGGGCACCCGGACGAGGCCTTCACCACGCTGGAGCGCATCCTCCGGGAGAACCCGGACGACGCCGCGACGAAGACGGTGGAGGCCGAAATCCTCCTCATGAAGGGCGAGGAGCTGCTCGCGGCCAACCTGATGGACCGCGTGCTCCAGGCCTCTCCCAGCTTCACGCCCGCGCGGCTGTTGCGCGCTCGCTACTTCCTGATGAGCGGCGTCTACGACATGGCGGAGGCGGACCTCCAGGCCGTGCCGCCCGAGGACGCGGACACCACGGACGTGGTGGCGATGAAGGCCCGCGTGCTCATGGAGATGAAGCGCCCGGCGGAAGCGGAGGGCGCGCTCAAGAAGCTGGTGGAGGACGACGAGGACAACGCGGAGGCCATCGCGTGGCTCGCGGAGATCGTCTGCGCCCAGGGCCGCGCGTCGGAGGCCCAGCAGCTGGTGGACCGCGCGCTGCACCTGCGCCCGCGCTTCGCCCGCGCGCTGTACGTGCGCGGACGCGTGCTGGAGGAGCAGGGCGACGCGCGCGCGGCGGAGGACAGCTACCGCTTCGCCCTCAAGACGGAGTCCGCGTTCGCGCCCGCGCTGTCGCGCCTGTGGCGGCTGCACCTGAATGCCGGCCGCAAGCCGGAGGCGCAGGAGGTCCTGGAGCGGCTGATGGGCCTGGGCGAGGCGTCCCCGGAGGAGAAGGCCGCGCTCGCGAACCTCTACGCGCAGTTCGAGACGCAGCTGCCGCGCGGCAAGAAGCTCATCGAAGAGGTCCTGAAGCGCGAGCCGCAGAACCCCGAGTACCTGCGCATCCAGAAGGCCATCGACAAGGCGACGCCCAAGAAGAAGAAGGCCCCGTCGGGGCCCATCATCATCCGCGGGCGGCGCTGACGGCGGGGGCGGAGGAGGGCAGCCCCTCCGCGTCCGCGACGACCTTCTCCAGCGCCTTGAGCCCCTTGCGCTGGCCCACCGCCACGACGAGCAGGTTCTCCCGCGTGAAGTAGCGCCGGGCCACCTCGCGCACCCGCGCGGCCGTCTGGCGGTCCACCTGATCCGCGCGGTGGCCGAACGTCTCCGGCGGGCGGAACAGCTCCACGCCGCCGAACCACCCGGCCAGCTCTCCCGGCGAGTCCTGGGAGAACTCCAGCAGCATGCGGTGGCGGCGCTTGGCGCGGTTCAGCTCCTCCTCGCTCGCCTCCTGGTCGCAGAGTTCCGCAAGGACGCGCAGCGCTTCAGCCACCACGAGCGACGCCTTCTCCGGCGCGCTGGCCGCTTCAATCTCGAAGAGGCTGATGTCGTGGTACGTGTCCAGCCCGGCCTGCACCGAGTACGCGAGGCCGCGCTTCTCCACGATCTCGAACGGCAGCCGCGACGACAGCCCGTCGTCCAGCAGGCGCCGGAGGATTTGCAGCGCGGGGAAGTCCTCGTGCTGCTCCGGCACCGCGCGGAAGGTGAGCTTGAACTCCGTCTGCGACTCGTCGTGGGTGACGAAGTGGAAGTGCGGACCGGGGCCCAGCAGGGGCGGCGCGCTCTCCGTGGTGGCGCTGCCCTTGGGCAGGTGGGCGAAGGCGCGCTCCGCCAGCTCCAGCACCTCCGAGTGCTTCACGCTGCCCGCTGCGGACACCACCAGGTTGCCGGCCACGTAGTGCCGGGCGAAGTGCTCCAGCACCTGGGCGTGGGTGAGGGCCTTCACGGACTCGCGGGTGCCGGCGATCTTGAGGGACAGCGGGTGGCCGGGGAACAGCAGCCGCTTGGACAGGTTGTCCAGGTCGATGTCGCGGCCCTTCTCGTCCACCTCGTCGAGCATCTCCTCCAGGATGATCTGCCGCTCCACCTCCATGTCGGTGAGGCGGGGGCGGGTGAGCATGTCGCCGATGACGTCCAGGCCCACGCGCAGGTGCGCCGGGTGCAGCGGCGTGTAGTAGTAGCCGTGGTCGCGCGTGGTGGCGCCGTTGAGGTTGCCCCCCACCTCCTCCACGGCGGCGTTCATCTTCACCGTGTCCGGCCAGCCCTCGCTTCCCCGGAAGAAGAGGTGCTCCAGGAAGTGGCTGACGCCGTTGTTCTCCACCGTCTCATGACGGCTGCCGGTCCTCACATAGACGGCCAGCAGGGCGGTGTGCAGGTGGGGCGTTTCGACGGTGACGACGCGCAGCCCCGAGGGCAGCACGTCCCGGTACGGTGTAAAGCTCATGCGCAGGGAAGCCTTAACACGAAGGTCGTTCCCTGGCCGGGAATACTCTGGCAGGAGAGCGAGCCCCCGTGGGCCTGGAGGATCTGTTGGCTCACCGCGAGCCCCAGTCCGGTGCCGCCCTCCTTGGTGGTGAAGAAGGGCTCGAAGAGGTGGCGGCGGACCTCCTCCGTCATGCCGTTGCCGGTGTCGCGCACGGTCACCTCCACGTCGCCGTCGCGCGGGGCCGTGGCCACGGTGAGCCTGCCCCCGGTGGGCATGGCCTCGCGGCTGTTGCGCAGGAGGTTGAGGAACACCTGCCGCAGCTGCCCCTGGTCCGCGAGCACGCGGGGCGTGTCCGTCGCGAAGTCGCGCACCACCTCCACGCCTGCGCGCACCAGCTCCTCGCGGGTGAAGTCGAGCACGCCGTCGAGCACCGCGATGATGTCCTCCGGCTCCAGGTCCGGCCGGGCGGGGCGGGCCATGCGCAGGTACTGCTCGGTGACGTCAGTGAGGCGGTCCACCTCGTGGGTGACGGCGGAGAGCAGCTCACGCGCCTCCGTGGCGGTGTCCTGCGAGTCGAACTTCGCGCTGTCCACCGCGTCCTGGAGCAGCTCCACGTTGAGGCCGATGGAGGACAGGGGGTTGCGCACCTCGTGGACGATCTGCGCGGAGATGCGGCCCACCGCGGCCAGCTGCTCCGCGCGCATCAGCGCCTCGGCCTGCGACTTGAGCTGCGCCTCGCGCGCTTGAAGCGAGCGGGCCATCTGGTCGAACTCGCGCGCGAGCAGCGCGACCTCGTCCTCGCCGCGCACGCCCAGCTGGGCGGAGTAGTCACCCCGGCCGATGCGGGACACGCCCTCGATGAGCGTGCGCACCGGGCGCAGCGTGCGGGCGGACCACGCGGTGACGCCCACGCCCACGCCGATGGCCATGATGGACAGCGCGATGATGGTAAGGCCCGTGCGCCGTTCGCGCTCCTCCGCGCCGTCCACGCGCTCGCGGATGCGGTTGCCCAACGTTGCGCGCAGCACGCGCAGCTCGCGGCTGATGGCGCTCTCAAGCTGGCGCAGCTCGGCGGTGGCGCGCGCCACCTCCTGGCTTTCGGGGGACTCGGACGCGAGCGCGGTGAACACCGCCTCCACCGCGTGGCCGTAGGCCTGGGAGTTGCGCGCCAGTTCGGCGAAGCGCGCGTCCAGCTCCTTCACGAAGGGGACTTCGCCCTCGGGCGCGAAGGTGAGCACCTCGCGGGCCTTGGCGCGGGCGGCCTCCAGGCGCTGGGCCATCTGGGGCGCGTAGTAGAGGCTGGCCAGCCGGATGAGCGCGCGGCGCGTCTCCACGCTGTTCTGCTCCAGCACGCGCTCGGTGTCCTTCTCCTGGCTGGTCTGGAAGGTCTCCAGCGCGGCGGCATCCTGGGACAGCTGGAGGTAGCCCTGGCTGACGAGCCGGATCTCCAGCCGGTTGCGGTGCAGCTCCGCCACGCTGAACAGGGACACCGCCCCGAACGTCAGCAGCACCAGCGCGTAGCCCAGGAAGATGCGGGTGGCGAGCGAGAGCTTCATGGAGGAGGGGACAGGACATACGTCCTGGGGCGGGCGCATTACAGCGCAATCCCCACCGCGCCGCCTGCTTCCGGCCGTCTGGACTCCACCCCTCCGGGGAGGGGGGCTGGTAGCGTCCTCCGCATGGCTCCGCGTTTCGTCCGCTCCACGCTCCTCGCCGCCGCCCTCGTGGCCCTCACCCCCGCCTGCGGGGAGAAGGAGGTCCGGCCCACCCTGGACCTGCTCACCAAGGCGTGTGCCGGCACGCCGCCCCTGGCCGGGGTGACGCACCTGCGCTTCCGGGTGACGGGGCCGGGGATTGAGTCGCCCCGCGAACGGGTATCGACGGTGGACTGGACGGAGGAGGACGTGCCGGGCCTGCCGGTGGGCAGTGGTCGGGTGCTGGAGGTGCGGGCCTACGTGGGGGCACCGGATCAGGGCGGACAGCTGGTGTCGCTGGGCCGCTCCGCGCCGCTGGACGTGACGGACGGGCAGGCGGCGACGGCGCGCGTGTTCCTGCGGCGGCTGGGGGAGTTCGTGCCGGTGAACCTGGCGTCGGATCCCGGGACGTGCTCGGTGCCGTCCGAGGCGCGCGCGGCGCACACGGCCACGACGCTTCCGGACGGACGGGTGTTGATCACCGGAGGCTACCGGCCCGAGGCGAACGGCACGCGGCCCGTGTCGGCGACCACGGAGCTGTTCAACCCGGCGGACGGCACGTTCAGGCCCGGGCCGGACGTGGGCGCGCGGGCCTTCCACACGGCCTCGCTGCTGCCGGACGGCCGCGTGTTCCTGGCGGGCGGCGCGGAGTCCTTCGCTCCGGTGACGTTGCAGCCCACGGCGCGCCTCCTGGATCCGGCGACGGACGTCATGAGGGAGCTCTCGCTGAAGGCGGCCCGCTACCAGCACGCGGCGGCGGTGAACACGGCGGGCCAGGTCCTGCTGGTCAGCGGACGTGCGGTGGACGGCGGCACCGTGGACACCGTGGAAGGCTTCGACGCGATCGCCGGACGCCTGGTCCAGTACCCCGCTCCGTTCGCCTTCGTGGACGCGGCGCTGACGGTCGAGCGGGGCGGACAGCTCTTCCAGGTCGTGGGCGGAGCCACTTCACTGAGAGCCGTGAGGGACGTGGTGCCCTTCGAGTTCAGCGGCGACCGCATCCAGACAAAGCCGGCAGGGGCCGACCTGCGTGTGCCCCGGGTGGGGGCCACCGTGGCGCTGCTGGGCCGGGCGGACGAGGATCCACGCCCCCTGGTCATGGGGGGCTTGGACGGTCTGGACCCGGCGCAGGGCGCGCGGCCCGTGGGAGCCTCCGAGTTCCTGGAGGGCGTCCTCCAGGTGAGCGACGGCCCCGCGCTGATGCCCCGGGCCAACCCATGCGCGGTGACGCTGCCGGACGGACGCGTGGTGGTGC
>NZ_RAVW01000420.1 GCF_003611585.1 Corallococcus exercitus
CGCTCCAGGCCCCCAACCGCTACGGGCTCTACGGCGGGCGGTCGCTGGGCGCCGGACACGTGGGCGTGGGCATGGAGCTGGGCTATCCCTTCGTGTCCGCGCGCGGCGTGTATGGCGTCCTGGAGCGCCTGGACCTGGGGCTGGGCGTGGACAGCGTCTACGGCCTGATGATCGAGCCGCGCGCCAGCGCCCGCCTCACCCTCATGGACAGCCCGAACGTGAGCCTGGCCTTCGTGGTGGACGGGGGCCACGCGTTCTTCCTGCGTCCCCCGGACACGGAGGACCGGGGCGCGCGCTACCTGAGCGGCCGGCGCGACTGGAACGTGGCCCCGGGGCTCGTGGCGTCCTTCCAGGGTGACAGCCCGCGCGCGTGGCGGCCCTACCTGGACGTCCGCGCCCTCTTCGCCTTCGACACGGACCCCGTCCAGCAGGACCCTTTGTCCGGCGTGCCGCCCGCGTGGAAGCTGGATGCCGCGGTCCTCGTCCGGCTGGGCGTGGAGTTTCCCGTCGGAGAGAAGACGTCCTACGCTGTCACTTTCGGCGGGGACTTCCGCAGCCGCTCCACGGACGCGGAGTTCATGCCCACGCTGTCCGTGGGCATCGTGTCCGCGCTGTTCTGAAATCCCCCCTCTCGACCCGAGGTCATCTCATGCGCGGCAGTGTCATCGGTGCAGGCTCCTTCGGAACGGCGCTCGCCAACGTGCTCGCGGTGAATTGCGACGAAGTCCGCCTGTGGGGCCGCGAACCCTCCACCGTGGAGGCCATCAACACCCGCCACGAGAACGACACCTACCTGAAGGGCATCCCCCTCTCCGAGCGCGTGCGCGCGACCACGGACCTGGAGGAGGCGCTGGCGGGCTCGGAGATGGTGGTGCTCGCCACGCCCAGCCACGCCACGCGCGAGGTGCTCGCGCGCGCGAAGACGTTCCTGCCCAAGAGCGTGCCCCTGGTCACCGTGTCCAAGGGCATCGAGAACGGCACGCTCCTCACCATGACGGAGCTGTTGGAGGACTGTCTGCCGGAGGAGTTCCACCCGTACGTCGCGGTGCTCTCCGGCCCCAGCTTCGCCAAGGAGCTGGCGCGGCGCATGCCCACGGTGGTGACCATCGCGTCGCACTGGGACAAGGTGGCCCAGCGCTGTCAGAAGGCGCTGCAGACGGACACCTTCCGCTCGTACACGTCCACGGACGTGGTGGGCGTGCAGTACGGCGGCGCGCTGAAGAACGTCATCGCCATCGCCGCGGGCATGGCGGACGGCCTGGGCATGGGCCACAACGCGAGAGCCGCCATCATCACGCGCGGCCTGGCGGAGATCACCCGGCTCGCGGTGAGGAAGGGCGCCAACCCGCTGACGCTCTCCGGCCTGTCCGGCATGGGCGACCTGGTGCTCACGTGCACGGGCGAGCTCAGCCGCAACCGCCACGTGGGCATGGAGCTGGGCAAGGGCCGCAAGCTGCCGGACATCCTCGCGGAGATGAAGGAGGTCGCCGAGGGCGTGAAGACGGCGAAGAGCGCGCGCGACCTGTCCCTCAAGACGGGCGTGGAGCTGCCCATCTGCGAGCAGGTCTACCTCATCGCCTACGAGGGCAAGAACGCCAAGAACGCGGTGGTGGACCTGATGACGCGCCAGCCGAAGTCGGAGCTGTCCGGCGTCTGAAACGGCGGAGTGCTAGTAGCGGCGCGGCTTGGCCTCGGGGCCTGTGCCGCGCACGCGCCACACGGTGAGCCGCTCGGAGTTGGTGTGGCTCAGGACGAGCCCTTCCGTCTGCATCTCCTCCAGCAGGCGGTTCGTCTTGAGCCGGTCCAGCCCGATGGTGCGGCCCAGCAGGTCGCCGGGCATGCCGCTGATGTTGCTGCGCAGCTCGTTGATGATGGCGCGCTTGAACTCGTTCTTCTGCAGGCCGTCCATGTCCTGCGTCCGCCACGCGGACAGGATGCCCCAGCCGATGAGCAGCAGCGTCACCACGGCGATGACCGGGTAGACGATGTGGCTGTTCTTCTCGAGCAGCTCGATGTAGCCGGTGGTGATGGACGAGACGGGCCGGTCGTAGTCCGGCCCGGAGTCCTGTCCGGGCAGACCTTCGATTTGGGCCGTCAACAGCGGGAGGAGCAGTTTCAGCGCGGGAGCCAAGGCCCCCCGACTCTACGGGGAGGGCCCCCGCGCCGACAACCCGCCCACCGTCACACGACGCCGATGGACTCGGACGCACCCTCGGCGAACAGGGTGGTGTCCGCCTTGGCCAGGAGCGTCGCCAGCCCCTCGCGCTTCACCGCGCTGATGGCCACGCCGCCCCGGGACCGCAGGAGCGTCTCCACCTCGTCCGCGGGCAGCTGGTCCGCCTTGTTCCACACCATCAGGCGCGGCTTCTCCATCAGGCCCAGCGACTCGAGGATCTTCTCCACCGCCTCCACCTGGTCGTCGCGCGCCGGGTCGCTCGCGTCCACCACGTGCAGGAGCAGGCTTGCGTCGTACAGCTCCTCCAGCGTGGCGCGGAAGGCCGCCACCAGGTCCTTGGGCAGGTCCCGGATGAAGCCCACCGTGTCGGTGATGATGACCTCGCGCTCCTGCGGGAAGCGCAGGCGGCGGCTGGTGGGGTCCAGCGTGGCGAACAGCTTGTCCTCCGCCAGCACCTCCGCGTTGGTGATGGCGTTGAGCAGCGTGGACTTGCCCGCGTTGGTGTAGCCCACGATGGAGATGACCGGCACCTCGCGCCGGTTGCGCTGCGCCCGGCGGACGCTGCGCTCGCGGCTGATGACGTCGATGCGGCGCTCCAGGTTCGTGATGCGCTCGCGCACGCGGCGGCGGTCGATTTCGAGCTTCGTCTCACCCGGGCCGCGGCCGCCCACGCCACCGCCCATGAGGCGGCTGAGCGAGTCATCCCCCTGCACCAGCCGGGGCAGCCGGTACTTCAGCTGCGCCAGCTCCACCTGCAGCTTGCCCTCCGCCGTCTGCGCGCGCTGGGCGAAGATGTCCAGGATGAGCTGCGTGCGGTCGAGAATCTTCAGGCTCGTCGCATCCCCGATGTGCCGCCCCTGCGACGGGGTGAGGTCCTTGTCGAAGATGAGCAGGTCCACCATGGACTGCATGGAGCGCAGGTTCAGGTCCTCCAGCTTGCCCCGGCCGATGAGGTAGCGCGGATCCGCCTCGCGCTTCATCTGGAGCACGCTGTCCACCACCTCCACGCCCGCGGTGCGCGCCAGTTCCTTCAGCTCCGCCAGCGAGGACTCCGCCCGTGCGCGGTTGCCGTCCAGGCACACCGCCACCAGGATGGCGCGCTCGCGGCCGGACACCGTTCGCGCGGCCGCGTTGCGGTTGAACTCCTCCTCCAGCGCGTCCAGCGTGTCCAGCAGGTCCGGCTGGTCGCCGTGCACGGAGGGCAGGGTGGCCACGTGCCAGAAATCACCCGAGCCGTTCTCTGGCACCAGGTAGGCCCAGTGCAGCACGCCGGGCAGGCCGTCATTGCCCACGCCCACGGCGGCCACGCAGTCCAGGCGCAGCAGCGCGAGGTCCGTGAGGTCGTCCTTCGTGAGGGGTTCGCTCTTCAAGTGCGTGTGCACCAGCCGCAGGCCACGCAGACGGATCTGCCCGGCGCGCGCACGGCCGATGTCCGGCAGCTCCAGCTTGTGCGCGTTGCCCACGACGACATGCTCGATGTCGCCCTTGCGGTTGATGAGGACGCCCACCTGACGGTTGAGCTCGTGCGACAGCTCGGTGAGGTGGCGGGCAAGCTCCGCGGACACGATTTCGCGCGGATCCACGCGGCGGCGGAACGTGTTGCGCAGCCGCTGCTGCTCGCTCGTCTTCAGGCCCAGGGTGTTGCCGTAGATTTCCTTCAAACCGTTTCTCCTGGCGCGGACATCGAAGGGCCCGCGCTCCATTCAAGGCATTGGATGGACAGGGGCCGTCCGCGTTTCATGACAAAGGCCCCTGTTTTGCGCCTGCCGCGAAGCCTGGTGAACAACCGGCCACGCGCGTCATTTCCCGTTCCAGCCTACGCTGCCCGCCGTGACTGATTCCGCACGCAACGCCCTGCGCGAGGCCCGCCGCGTGGTGGTGAAGATTGGGACCAACGCGCTGACGAGCGCCACCGGCCGCTTCAACCGCGCCCACTTCGACGCGCTGGGACAGGACCTGCTGTGGGCCGCCCGGGGCCGGGAGCTGGTGGTGGTGTCCAGCGGTGCCATCGCGCTGGGCATGGAGCGGCTGGGGCTGCCCGCGCGCCCCCGGGACATCCCGGGCAAGCAGGCGTGCGCGGCGGTGGGGCAGAGCCGCCTGATGCAGGCGTACGAGGAGGCCTTCAGCCACGCGGAGCGGACCGTGGCCCAGGTGCTGCTCACCCACGAGGACGTGCAGGAGCGCCGGCGCTACCTCAACGTGAAGCACGCCCTGGACCGGCTGCTGGCCGCGGGCGTGGTGCCGGTCATCAACGAGAACGACACCGTGTCGGTGGACGAGCTGAAGTTCGGCGACAACGACACGCTGGCCAGCCTGGTGGCCGGCGTGGTGGAGGCGGACGCGCTGGTGCTCCTGTCCGACGTGGAGGGGCTCTACACCGCCGACCCGCGCAAGGACGCCGACGCCCGCCTCATGCCCGCCGTGCCGCGCGTCACCGCGGACGTGCTGGCCCTGGCCGGCGACGCCACCAGCGCGGTGGGCACGGGCGGCATGGCGTCCAAGGTGCGCGCCGCCGCCCGCGCCGCGGAGCTGGGCATCCCGTGCGTCATCACCTCCGGCGCGGTGCCCGGCCGCCTGCGCGGCGTGCTGCAGGGGGAGGCCGTGGGCACGCTCTTCGAGCCCGCCGGACGCCGCAGCGCGCGCACCGCGTGGATCGCCCACGCCCTCCGGCCCCGGGGCCGGCTGGTGGTGGACGCGGGCGCGAAGGAGGCCATCGTCACCGGCAAGCGCAGCCTGCTGCCCAGCGGCGTGACGGGCGTGGAGGGGGAGTTCGGCCGGGGAGACCCGGTGGACCTGACGGACGCGGCCGGGACGGTGTTCGCCCGGGGCCTGTCCACCTACGACGCCAACGAACTCAAGCGCATCGCCGGACGGCGGAGCGCGGACATCGAGGCGGTGCTGGGCTACCGCTACCTGGATGAGGCGGTGCACCGCGACGACCTGGCGGTGCTGTAGCGACCGTGGGCGCAAGCCGCCTAGATGGAGCAGGAGACGGACTTCACCGTGCCGGGCGTGTCCTCCGTGAGCCGCATCAGCGCGCGGAACTCCGGGGAGTCCACCTTCATCAGGAGCAGCGACACCTCCAGCTCCCCCGGCACCCGGCCCAGCTGGAGCTTGCGCTCCTGGCCGTGCAGCAGGGCGAGCTGCGAGTGGCCTTCCCCTTCCGGCAGGGACAGGTCCACCTGGAGCTGGAACGAGTCGCCCTCGCCCTTGGGCGTGAGCACCAGCCGGTAGTCCGGCACCGTGGCGCCCGGACGGCGGCGCTCGGCGCGCAGCGTGCGGCCCGCCTCGCCCAGCAGCTTGGGCTGGGCGATCAGCCGGCCGTCGCGCCGGACCTCCAGCGCGAAGTAGAGCGGTTCGGAGCGGGCGTGCGCCGGGGCGGAGACGAAGGCCAGCAGCACCAGCGCCAGCCCGGGCAGCCACGTCTTCAGCAGGGAGGTGCGGTCCATGGTCGAGCCCTCGTCAAAGCCTTGCGTCCGCCGCGTCGCCCCCACGGCAGCCAGCGGAGCGTCCACCAGAGGCTCTGGAGGAGGCGCGCTGTCGCTTCTCACCCAATTCGACAAGGTCCAAGGAATAACCCAGACGCGCCCCGAGTGCGAGCCCCACGCCCGGGGTTGTCTGCTGCCTTGCGGACGAAACGAGGGGTACATGGTGATACCTGCTTGCCTGTTCAGGTCGGGGCGACTATCTCCCCCTTGGACGGAGCCAGCCCCCTCCCGTGTTCCCTTCCTGTCCCTTTCCTGGCCTGCTCCCTTCTCCCACCCCGGATGTCCCCGGTCTCTTGATCTCCCGGGTCCTGTCCGCCACTGTCACCGATCTCCTGAATGGACCGCACGGAACGCATCCTTGATCTCGTGGCACTGCTGCTCGACGCGCGGGAACCCATCTCGTGGGCCGAGCTGCGTGAGCACTTCCCCGCGGACTACGGCGGCTCGGACGACGCCGCTGAACGCAAGTTCGAGCGCGACAAGGCGGAGCTCGTCGAGCTGGGCTTCCCGCTGAGCTACGTGCAGGGCGACGACGAGCGGCGCGACGGCTACCTCGTCGACCGCAACGTCTACTACCTGCCGGAGGCCGACCTCACGAAGGAGGAGCTGGCCGTGCTCTACGCCGCCGGGTCCGCCGCGCTCGCGTCCGGCGCGTTCCCGGGCCGCGACGACCTGGCGCACGCGCTGCGAAAAATCGGCTTCTTCGCCGGCGAATCCCTGCCCACGCCGCGCGTGCGCATGGAGCTGGGCACCGGCCAGGAGGGCCAGGAGAAGGAGGTCTCCGCCCGCCTGGAGCAGCTCTGGGACGCGTGCTCCACGCACAAGTGGGTGCAGCTGACCTACGGCAGCCCGCGCAAGGATGGCGTCACGGAGCGGCGCGTGGACCCGTACGGCCTGGCGCTGCGGCGCGGCGTCTGGACGCTGGTGGGCTACTGCCACCTGCGCCAGGGCCTGCGCACCTTCCACGTCCACCGCATCCGCGAGCTGAAGGTGAACACCGCCCGGCCGCGCACGCCGGACTTCGAGGTGCCGGCGGGCTTCTCGCTGGACGCCCACGTGGCGTACTTCCCCTGGCAGTACCGCTTCCACGAGCCCCTGGAGGTGACGCTCCAGCTCACCGGGCCGCAGGCCTCGCGCGCGGGCTCGCTGTTCCCGGGCGCGGCGCTGGAGCCGGTGGGGGAGGGCGTCGTACGGGCCCGCTTCCCGGTGACGTTCCTGGACGGGCTGGCGCGCTTCGTCCTGTCCCTGGGCGCGGACTGCCGCATGGAGGGGCCTCCGGAGGCGCGCGAGCGCCTGGAGCACATGGCCGCGAACATCCTGGCGAAGCACGCGCCGGTGGAAGGTCAGCGGGTGAGCGCATGAGCAACGTCCACGAGCGGCTGCGCCGCCTGCTGTTCCTCGTCCCCTACGTCTCCAAGCACCCCGGCGTCACCGTGGAGGCCCTGGCCAAGGCCCTCAACATCAGCCGCGAGGACCTGCTGGAGGAGCTGGACCTGCTCACCTGCGTGGGCCGGCCGCCCTTCAACCCGGACGACTACATCGACATCTACGTGGACAACGACCGCGTCTACGTGGACCTGGACCAGCGCCTGTTCGCGCCGCCCCGGCTGACGGCGGGCGAGGCCGCGGCCCTGGCCGCCGCGGCGGAGCTGCTGCGCCCGGCCACCGGCGACGCGCTCCAGAGCGCCCTCACGAAGCTGGAGGGCATCATCCCGCCCGCGGCCCGCGAGCGCTTCCGGGACATGTACCGGAAGATCGACGCCTCCGCGGACGCGCCCCCGGCGCTGGGGCCGCTCACCCGCGCCATCCTGGAGCGGCTGGAGGTGACGTTCGGCTACGCCAGCCCCGGCCGCCCCGCGGAGCCGCGCCGGGTGCGCCCCTACGAGCTGCTCAGCCACCGGGGCCAGTGGTACCTCCAGGGCTTCTGCCATACCCGCCAGGACGCGCGCCTGTTCCGGCTGGACCGCATGGAGGACCTGGCCGTCACGGCCACCGCCTTCCAGCCCCCGCCGGACGCCCGCGCGGACGTGCCCAACCCGGCGCGCAGCGCCAGCGAGGCCTCCGTCCGGGTGCGCTTCACCCCCACGGCGGCGCCCTACGTGAAGGAGCGCTTCGGCCAGGACGCCCGCCCGCTCGCTGACGGAGGGGTGGAGGTCCGGGTGGCCGGAGACAGTGAGCGCTGGCTCACGCAGTGGGTGCTATCCTTCGGGGGAGAGGCGGAAGTGCTGGAGCCGGCGAGCGCGCGCGCCGCCGTTGCCCGAGCCGTACATGCCTCGATAGGCTCCTAGGACGACATGGCCTTCCAACTGACGATCTCCGAGGGAAAAGACGCCGGCAAGGAGTTCGTCTTCGACCAGGACTCCGTGCTCATCGGGCGCACCTCCGAGTGCGACGTGGTGCTGTACGACCCCGGCATCTCCCGCCGTCACTGCCGCATCTTCCAGGACGGTGACGGCTACGCGGTGGAGGACCAGAAGAGCGCCAACGGCACGCTCGTCAACGGTACGGCCGTGCAGAAGCAGACACTGACGGACGGCGACACGCTGACGCTGGGCCCGGTGACGTTCCTCTTCGCGCTCGCGGCGGAGGACGCGCCCACCGGCGAGGACGAGAAGCCCGCGGAGGACGGCGCCAACAGCACGCGCATCGTCTCGCTGGACTCGCTGCGCAAGCAGCGCAACAAGAAGGCCGCCGCGGCGCTCGTGCCCGAAGGCGTGGACGAGGAGGACCTGCAGGGCATCCGCGCGGAGTCCACGCGCATGAACATGCGCGCCATCCGCCGGCCCACCTCCAACGCCCAGCGCGCCGTGCCGCAGGAGCCGCCCCCGCCGGAAGAGGACGCTCCGGCCGCCATCGAGAAGCCCGCCCCCGCGCCCC
>NZ_RAVW01000421.1 GCF_003611585.1 Corallococcus exercitus
GCTCAAGACGGGGGAGGCCGTGGTGGCGGCCCTGGAGACCCTGGGGCACACCGTCACCCGCGTCTTCGCGGGCCCGGGCCTGGACCGGGCGCTGCGGGCGGCCGACATCGAGGTGGCCTTCCTCGCGCTGCATGGCCGCATGGGCGAGGACGGCCGCGTGCAGGGCCTGCTGGAGCTGCTGGAGATTCCGTACACCGGCTCCGGCGTGCTGGCCTCCGCGCTGGCCATGGACAAGCCCATGGCGAAGAAGCTCTTCCAGCTGCACAACCTGGCCACGCCCCGGGGCTACCGGGTGGGCCGCGCGGACGCGGAGCGCGCGCTGGAACTGCACGGCGACAGCGGCTTCCCCTGCGTGGTGAAGCCCGCGAAGGGCGGCTCGTCCGTGGGCCTGTCCGTGGTGCACGACGCCGGGGCCCTGGTGCCCGCGGTGGCCCAGGCGTGCCGCTTCGGCGGCGAGGCCCTGGTGGAGCGCTTCGTGAAGGGCCAGGAGGTGACGGTGGGCATCCTCGGCGACAGCGTGCTGGGCAGCTGCGAGGTGGCCTTCCCTCGCGAGGGCTTCGACTACGAGGCCAAGTACAAGGGCGGCACCCAGTACTTCCTCCCGCCCCGGCTGTCCGACACCCGCCGCGTCAACGTGGAGTCGCTCGCGCTGGCCGCATACCGCGCCCTGGGCTGCCGGGGCTACGGCCGCGTGGACCTGCTGTGCTCGGAGACGGAGAACGACGTGGTGTTGGAGGTGAACACCCTGCCGGGCTTCACCCCCACCAGCCTCCTGCCCAAGATCGCCGCCCGCGCGGGCCTGGACTTCCCGGCGCTGGTGCAGGGCGTGCTCGACCGCGCCACCCGCGACGAGTCCCACGTCGCGGAAGCCGCCCCCACCATCCCCGCCGTCCCCGTCCCCCTGCGCGCCGCCCGCTAGGTCCTGCGCCGCTCGGAGCACCCGGGACGTCGTCCCGCAACCCCTCTGACGCAGGGAAGAAGAAGGTGACATCCTGCGTCAAAGCCGCCGTTTCAGGCCTCTCGAATCCGGGGAATAGTTTGACACGACCCGGGTCGCTCCCTATTGTCCGCCGGCGATCAGTAGCCGGAAGGTCAAAGCCCTGTCTTTTCGGGCACATACGGGGCGGGGCTCAGCAGACCCACAGGCGGCGGTCAGCATGAGCGGTCGGTCGGCATGCCGCCACGTCTGGTAGGACCGCTGGCGCCAGTGCCAGCGGGAGGGGCTGAGCGTCACCGATGACCACCGTCGAGATCATCTTCCTGGCAGTCTACTTCAGCTTGCTGAGCGTGCTGGGAGTCTACGGCTCCCACCGCTACCGCATGGCGTTTTTGTACTACCGCCATAAGTTCAAGCTGCCGACGCCCAACGGCACGCTCCCAGCGCTGCCTCGGGTAACAATCCAGCTGCCCATCTTCAACGAGATGTACGTGGTGGAGCGCCTGGTGGAGTCGGTGTGCCGCATCGACTACCCGCGCGAGCTCTTGGAGATCCAGGTGCTGGACGACTCCACGGACGAGACGTGCGGCATCGCGCGCGCGTGCGTGGAGCGCCACCGGCAGAAGGGCCACGACATCGTCTACATCCACCGCGTCAACCGCCAGGGCTTCAAGGCGGGCGCGCTGGAGAACGGGCTCAAGCTGGCCACGGGCGAGTACGTGGCGGTGTTCGACGCGGACTTCGTCCCCAGCCCTGACTTCCTGATGCGCACGGTGCCCTTCTTCGCGGACGCGAAGGTGGGCATGGTGCAGGTGCGCTGGGGCCACCTGAACCGTGAGTTCTCCATCCTCACGCAGGCGCAGAGCATCTTCCTGGACGGGCACTTCATCATCGAGCACACCGCGCGCAACCGCGCCGGCTGCTTCTTCAACTTCAACGGCACCGCGGGCATCTGGCGCCGCTCCACCATCTCCGACGCGGGCGGCTGGCAGCACGACACGCTCACGGAGGACCTGGACCTGTCCTACCGCGCCCAGCTGAAGGGCTGGCAGTTCATCTTCCTGCCGGAGGTCATCTCCCCGGCGGAGGTGCCGGTGGACATGAACGCCTTCAAGAGCCAGCAGCACCGCTGGGCCAAGGGCTCCATCCAGACGGCGAAGAAGCTGCTCCCCACCATCCTCAAGAGCGACCTGCCGCTGCTGGTGAAGCGCGAGGCCTTCTTCCACCTCACCAACAACATGGCCTACCTGTTGATGGTGCTCCTGTCCGTGCTGATGCCCATCAGCATGGTGGTGCGCTTCCAGCACGGCCTGTACGGCACGCTGTTCCTGGACCTGCCGTTCTTCATCACCGCGACGGCCAGCGTCTGCGTCTTCTACGTGGCCGCCCAGCGCGAGCGCGGCGTGAAGGGCTGGGAGCGCTTCAAGTACCTGCCCTTCCTGATGAGCCTGGGCATCGGCCTGGCCATCAACAACGCGAAGGCCGTGGGTGAGGCGCTGCTCAACCAGCAGTCGGGCTTCGCGCGCACGCCGAAGACGGGCGCCGAGGGCAAGAGCGTCAAGGCCGTGAAGAAGAGCTACCGGGGCAGCAAGACGCTGATGCCGGTGGTGGAGCTGCTCTTCGCCGCCTACTTCACCGGGGCGCTGTGGTTCGCCATCGACTCGCGCATCTACACGTCGGTGCCCTTCATCATCCTGTTCCTGGCGGGCTTCCTCTACGTGGGCGTGTCCAGCCTGCTGCAGGGCTTCGCCGGCAAGGCGAAGGTGGCGGACGCCGTCCCCGCCGTGACGTCCTCCGAGGAGCAGCCGCGCCAGGCGGCCTGAGCCGTTCTCACCGCCTCGCGCTGGACCTCGCGCCGCCGCTTCCTCCCTGGATTTCCAGGGCGGGGAGGGCGGCGCGGTGCTTTTCGGCTTTCGACCCGGGGGCCTACCGGCCCGCGTCGGGCACGCCGCGCAGCAGCACCTGCTCCTGGCGCACCGGGGCGGGGCCGGCGGTCGCGGGGCGGCAGCCCTCGTCGATGGAGGTGCTGGACGCGGCCCGCAGGGTGAGGCCAGCGTCGGTGCAGGCCACCGCCTCCGTGGGGAAGGCGACGGGGCAGGGCGTCCCGGAGGCGCTGAAGCCGGTGGCGCGCGTCTCGCCCACGAAGCCCTCCGGCGTGCGGGTGAGGACGATGCCCACGGAGCCCGCGTCCGGGGACTCCACGCCGCCGTCCGCCCAGGCGCGCACCACCGCGAGCGACAGGGTGCGGCCGTCGTCCTGGCCCAGGTAGCGGAAGGCCGGGTTCTGCGCGTGGTGGTAGTCGCCGGACTGGTCCTTCTCACAGCCGGGCGGCACGTGGATGGGCGGCGGCCGGGCGGAGGTGGCGGCCTCCACCCGGGGTGGGGCCTTGCCCGGACAGGCCGCGAGCGAGAGGACACAGAGGCCGAGGGGGAGGGTAACGAGGGCGCGGTGCATGGGGCGCGGATATTCTCCCAACGGACGGCCGGGTGGGACGGTGTTTGCTTCCCCTGGGATGACTCTCTAACCTTCGGCCCGACATGAGTCTTCGCCGCTTCGCCGTCCTGTCGCTCGTCGCCGCCCTGGCGCTCCCCTCCGCCGCGTTCGCCCAGGACATTGATGATCTCCTCGGCCCCTCGTCGGAGGAGACGAAGCCCACGAAGTCCAAGGGCAAGCCCAAGACCGCGAAGCCGCCGAAGACGACGGCGAAGCGCAAGACGCCGCCCAAGAAGGAGAAGCTGGGGACGCGCAAGGGCAAGACGGGCAAGGGCGCCGCGACGGCCACCGCCGAGGACGTGGCCCCGGCGAAGGCCACGCTCGTGCTCAAGCTGGGCAGCAACGCGCGCACCGCGAAGGTGACGGTGGACGGCCAGGAGGTGAACCCGCAGACGCCGCTGGAGCTGGCGCCGGGGGAGCACTCGGTCGTGGCGCGCCGCCAGAACTACTCGGACTTCACCCAGCAGGTGACGTTGGCGCCGGGCCAGACGGCGGAGGTGACGGTCGCGCTGGACGCGGCGACGGGCTTCGCCACCCTGCGCGCGGACGTGCCCCGCGTCACCGTCTTCGTGGACGGGACGCGCGTGGGCGCCACCCCCGTGGAGAACCACCCCCTGCCCCAGGGGCAGCATGAAATCGAGTTCCGGGGGCCGGCGGGGCTCAAGGACGTGAAGAACATCAACGTGCGCGCGGGCCAGCTCTACGTCGTGGAAGGGCGCCTGCGTCCGTCCCCGGAGCCGGTGGCGACCGCGCCGGTGGCGCAGGCGGACGACACGCCGCGCTCGACGGTGCTGGAGCCCTCGAAGCCCTCGGAGCCGGTGGAGCAGCCGGGGCTGGCGCTTGGCACCGAGCAGCCGCCGGAGGTGAAGGAGAGCACCAGCAAGGCCTGGTACCAGAAGTGGTACGTCTGGGTCGGCGTGGGCGTGGTGGCCGCCGCGGCGGGCGCCGGGGCCTACGCGGTGACCAAGAGCCCCGCGGAGCTCACCCCGGGCCAGGTGTGCGGCGGGGAGTGCGACGGCTCCATCGGGTTCTCGGGCCTGCGCCCGGTGATGCCCGCGCCCGGCATGCGCTTCTGAGTCGTGGGGCGGACGTCCGCGTCCGCCCTCTGGCTCCGGAGCCCGGGGCCCGTCAGTGGCCCCGGAGGTCGTCCTCGGCGCGGCCCGTGCCCGGCTCCAGACGCAGGAAGACGTTGGTCACGCGGCCCACGCCCCAGTAGTCCAGCGCGGTGGCGCGGAGGCGGAAGGGCTCGGACTCCGGCAGCAGGGAGGTGACGTCCACCTCGTTGGCCTCGAAGCTGAAGGCGCGCCGGCCCAGGTTGTCCACCTGCTCGTTGCCAACGAAGACGCTGTCCGTGAAGCCCACGGCGGCGCGGCGCGACACCTTCCCCTTCGCGTCCAGCACCTCCAGCAGCAGGAAGTTGTCCACGGCGAAGCCCTGCGTGCAGGCCGCGTCCCCGCAGAGGCGGGCCTGGGCGCCGTCCAGCCGCAGTGACGGCGTCTCCGCGGTGGCGACGACGCGCGGCGTGCGCTCGCCCTCGCGCGTGTCCACCTCCACGTCCTCGCGCCGCTGCTCCATGCGCGCCGTCTCGCGCTCCGGCGTGGCGCTGAGCAGCTGGACCGAGCGCGGTTCGGGCGGCGCGACGGCGGTGGACGGCGGAACCTGCTTCGCGCAGGCCAGGAGGCTCAGCGCGGCGGCGGAGAGGGTCAACGTTCGCGAGTGGCGCACCCGAAGGCTTGTAGCGAGCGGCCCTGGACGGGGTCAATTAGCATGCCCTCCATGCGGACCCTCCCCGGATGGTGGCTGCTGTGCGCGCTGCTCTCAGGCCCTGCCGCCGCGGCCCCTCCTACCGCGCCCACCATTCCGGGCGCGGGCAGCGTGGCGCCGGAGGTGCAGCTGTGCCTCCAGCACCTGAAGCCGTCCGAGCGGGACCGGGCCGCGAAGGCGCTGGGGCCGCTGGAGTCCGTGCCGCTCTACCGCGTGCAGCTGGAGGTGGAGCCGAAGGAACGGCGCGTCTGGGGCAAGGTGCAGGTGCAGCTGGTGGCCCGGGGGCCCAAGCCGCTGACGGAGCTGTACCTGCGGCTGACGCCCAACACCCGCTCCCGCCAGGTGACGCTCTCCGGCGCGAAGCTCAACGGCAAGGCCGTGGCGCTGGAGCTGGGGCCGGAGCCCACGCTGCAGCGCATTGCCGTGGAGCCGCCCGTGGCCCCCGGCGGCACGGTGTCGCTGGAGGTCGCGCTGAAGGGCACGGTGCCCAGGGCGGCGCCGGGCGCGGAGTCGCTCATGGGCGCGGGCGGGCTCCTGGGCGGCGGTGGCAAGAGCGGCGCGGATGACCACGGGGCCTTCTCCGCCACGGCGGACGTGGTGAGCCTGGTGGGCGTGGTGCCGCAGGTGCCTCCGGTGGATGACCAGGGCCAGCCATGGGCCGGCCCGCAGGGCATGGGGGACCTGGCGCTGTACGAGCCCGCGCACGTGCTGGCCACGCTCACCGTGCCGTCGGGCTGGGCGGCGCACGCCACCGGGACGCCCCTGGGCGAGGTGCCCGAGCGCGACGGCCGGGTGCGCTACAGCTTCGCGGCGGCGGCGGTGCGTGACTTCCCGGTGCTGGTGACGCGCGGCTACCAGTCCGCCACTTCGACGGTGAACGGCGTCACGGTGGAGAGCCACTTCGCGGCGCAGGACGCGGCGACGGGCAAGCGCGTGCTCAAGTACGCTTCGCAGGCCCTGACGGAGTTCGAGAAGCGGCTGGGCCCGCTGCCCTACACCCACTTCCGCGTGGTGCAGGCGCCCTTGAGCGGGGGCGCGGGCGGCATGGAGTTCCCGGGCCTGGTGACGGTGGGCACGTCGCTCTACCGCGCGAAGCAGGACCCCCTGAAGATGCTGGCGGGCATGCCCGGCATGGAGGCCTTCCAGGAGCTCCTGGACGCGCAGGGCGCGGGCATGCTGGCGCAGGTGGGCGCGCAGGTGGGCGAGTCCCTGGAGCGCACGCTGGAGTTCACCGTGGCGCACGAGGTGGCGCACCAGTACTTCGCGGGGCTCGTGGGCTCCGACCCCATCCACGACCCGGTGGTGGACGAGTCGCTGGCCCAGTACGCGGCGCTCCTCTACATGGAATGGGCCCACGGCCCGGAGGCCGCCGAGTCCCTGCGCAACGAGGCCCTGGTGATGCCCTACCAGTTCTTCCGGCTGTCCGGCGGCAGGGACGGCCGCGCGGACCGGCCCACGGGCGACTTCGACGGCGGCGAGCTGGAGTACGGCGCGCTCGTGTACGGCAAGGCGCCGCTGTTGCACCACGCGTCGCGCAAGCTCGTGGGGGACAGCGCCTTCTTCAAGGCCCTGCGCGCGTACGTGGACACGTACCGCTTCAAGTGGGCGTGCAAGGCGTGCTTCACGCAGGAGCTGGCGAAGGCGAGCCCCGCGAACGCGAAGGCGCTGGGACAGCTGCGCACGCGCTGGTGGGAGGAGGCCCACGGCGACGAGGACCTGGGCGCGGCGGACCTCCAGGGGCTGATGGAGGCCATGGGTGGCGGCCTGGGCGACGTGAAGCTGGACGCCCAGACGCAGCAACTCCTGGAGCAGCTGTTGCCCCAGCTCATGGGGCAGTAGCGCTGGTCAGTCGAACAGCGCCTTCACGAACTCGCGCGGCTCGAAGCGGCGCAGGTCGGCGATCTTCTCGCCCACGCCCACCCAGACCACCGGCAGCTTCAGCTCGTCGCAGATGCCGATGATGACGCCGCCCTTGGCGGTGCCGTCCAGCTTGGTGAGCGCGATGGCGCTGACGCCCACGGCCTCGTGGAACTGCTTGGCCTGCTGGATGGCGTTCTGGCCGTTGGTGGAGTCCAGCACGAGCAGGATTTCATGGGGCGCGCCGGGCAGCGCCTTGTCCATCACGCGCTTGACCTTCTTGAGCTCCTCCATGAGCGGGGCCTTGGTGTGCAGCCGGCCCGCGGTGTCCGCGATGATGACGTCCGCGCCTTCCGCCTGGGCCTTCTTCACCGCCTCGAAGATGACGGAGCTGGGGTCGCCGCCCTCCGGCCCCGTCACCAGCTGGGCGCCGGCGCGGCCGGCCCACACGTCCAGCTGCTCCGTGGCGGCGGCGCGGAAGGTGTCGCCCGCGGCGAGCACCACCTTCTTGCCCTGGCCGGTGAGCTGCGCGGCCAGCTTGCCGATGGTCGTCGTCTTCCCGGCGCCGTTGACGCCCACCACCATCACCACGTGCGGCGGGCCTCCGCCCTCCAGCGAGCGCGGCACGGGCAGGTCCACCATGCGCGCCACCTCGTCGCGGATGGCGCCCTTGATGCGCTCCGGGTCCTTCAGCTCGTTGCGCTTGAGCTTCTCGCGCGCCACCTCCACCAGGTGGTCCGCGGTGCGCACGCCGATGTCGGCGGTGAAGAGGATCTCCTCCAGCTCCGACAGGACGGACTCGTCCATCGTGCGCTGGCCGCCGAACAGGCCGTTGAGCCGCGCCATGAAGCCCTGGTTGCGCGTGCGGTCCAGGCCCTGCGCCAGGGTGCGGCCACCCTCCGCCTCCACCTTGGCGCGCGCCGCGGCGGCCTCCGCCTGACGGGCGGCCTCCGCCTGGGCAGCCTCCTGGGCCAGGGCCTCCTCGCGCAGGCGCACCGCTTCGGCCTGCTCCCGCTTGCGGCGCTCGCGCGTCTCGTCGTCGACGGCCTTCTTGGCGCGGTACTCGACGCGCTTGGCGTCCTCCTCCTTCTCCTTGAGGGCGCGGACCTCCGCCTCCAGCCGGGCCTTCTCCGCCGGGTCCTTGGCGGCGTGGGCGGCGAACGAGGCCGTCTCGCGCTGGCGGCGCAGCTCGTCCATGCGCGCGTGGGCGTCGTCCAGCTCGCGGCGCCGGGCGAGCTCCGCCTCGTTGGGCGGCAGCTCCACGCGCAGCTCGGGGCGCTCCGCGGGCAGCTGGGGCGCCTCCTCGGGCTTCCGGGGGGCTTCCGGCAGGCGCTTCCTGCCAAAGAGCTTGCGCGCCGCGACGAGCGCCAGGACGACGAAGAGGGCCGCGCCGCCAATGCCCACCACCTCGCCGCCGGTGAGCCCGGTGTCCGGCGGGGTCCCCGTGCCCGGCTGCGTCGTCCCGCCGCCGGGAGTGGGG
>NZ_RAVW01000422.1 GCF_003611585.1 Corallococcus exercitus
AGACAGGGAGGGAGGCACGGGCGGCGGAACTCCTGGCGCGGGGACGGTGACGGTGGAGCACATCCAACCTAACCGATGCGGCCAGGAGGGACGTCCGGAATGAAAACAACCCGTCCGTGTCAGACACACCCGTCGGTAAGATGGATGCACCCTGCCTGCCTTGACACTCCCGGGGGGCGACAGTAAGCCAGCCGGGACCCTCTGATGCTCTCGCGCGCCCACACCCTTGCCCGCCTTACCGCGATGCTGCTCGTCGCGCTCTGGGGTGCCCAGCCGCTGGGTCTGGCGCTGCACGTGGAGCAGCACGCGCACCGGTTCTGTCCGCAGCACCAGACGTTCGAAGAGGACGCGCGGCGCGCGAACCCGGCGCTGTCCCGCTTCACCGAGCGCGCCCCCATCATCGCGTCCGTCCCGCCCGCGGTGGCGGATGCGACGGGCCTCAACCACGAGACGTGCCCGCTGCTCACGGTCGCCCCGCAGGTGGAGGCCCTCCAGGGCGCGGACGTCGCTTCCGATTCCGCGCGCGTGGAGAGCCAGCACCCGGCCACCGCGCCGCCCCGCTCGTTCGCGCCGCTCGCCGTCCTCGCCATCGCGCCCAAGGCCTCGCCTCCGACGCACGCGTAGTGCCCAGCGTGTCGTGTCCGTGAAGCAGGTCATCAGGTCGACGGTCGTCGTGGGGCACGCATGCGCATGCTCCCCGGCCGGCCGGTTACGAGGAGCCATCATCCGTGTCATCCCTTCCGCGCAGGAATCCCCGCGCCCTCGCCGTCGTGCTCGCCGCGCAGCTGTCCGCGTCCACCGCCTGGGCCCAGCAGTCATCGCCCCCGTCCACCGCGTCTCCCCCTCCAGCTGAGTCCCCTGCCCCGGCCCAGGCCGCACCCGCCGAGGACGCTCCGGCGCTGAGCCCGGAGGAGATGGAGGAGATTGAGAAGGCGCTGGGCACGGACACGAGCACGCGCGCGCGTCCATCCGGCGACACGTCCCCGGCGTCGCCCACCGCGACGAACGACTCCGGCGTGACGCCGCTCAAGCTGCCCAACGCCATCTCCGGCGGGACCAACTTCCTCAACCTGAGCTTCATCCTGGACATGGCGCTGGCGGCCTTCTCCAACAAGGAGCCCCTGCAGGGCGGCGCGCACGACCCCACGCAGAACGGCTTCAACCTCCAGCAGCTGGAGCTGTCCGTCGGCTCCGTGGTCGACCCGTACTTCCGCTTCGACAGCAACCTCGTCTTCAGCCAGTTCGGCGTGGAGATTGAAGAGGCGTACGTCACCACGCTGGACCTGCCGGCAAACCTCCAGGTGCGCGCGGGCCAGTTCCTCACCCGCTTCGGCCGGATCAACGCCACGCACCCGCACGCCTGGGACTTCGTGGATCAGCCCTTCATCATGACCCGCTACTTCGGGGCGGAGGGCAACCGCGGGCTGGGCGTGGAGGGCTCATGGCTCACGCCGCTGCCCTGGTTCGTGGAGGTGGTGGGCAGCGCCACGGACGCGAGGGGTGAGGCCACCGCACGCAGCTTCTTCGGCGGCGACGACGAGCGCGTGCTGTCGCCGCTGGACTTCCAGCTCACCGGCGCGGTGAAGCAGTTCTTCCCGCTGTCGGACGACCTGTCGCTGCTGTGGGGCCTGTCCGCCGCCACGGGCCCCAACGCCACGGGCTACCGCAACTACACCAGCATCTACGGCACGGACGTCTACCTGAAGTTCCGGCCCATCACGTCGCAGAGCGCGCAGCAGCTGGTGTTCCAGGCGGAGGTGCTCTACCGCCGCCGCCAGGCCCCGGAGGACGTGCTGTCGGACTGGGGCGGCTACGCGCAGACGGTGTGGCGCTTCTCCAACCGCTGGGCCACGGGCCTGCGCTACGAGTTCGGCTCGGCCGCGAAGACGCAGGAGGGCCGCGTCGCGAATGATCCGCTCGACCCCGAGTGGATCTCCGACCGCCAGCGCATCACCGCGGAGCTGACGTTCTGGCCTACGGAGTTCTCCCGCCTGCGCCTGCAGGCCGCCACGGACCGCGTGGGCTGGCGCGCGTCGCCGGACTACTCGGCCTTCCTCGCCCTTGAAGTCGTGACCGGCGCCCACGGTGCCCATGCTTTCTGACCTCTTCTTCCGGAGCCCTTCCATGCGTTCCCTTCGCCTGTTCGCGGCCGTGTGCGCCGCCGTCGTCAGCCTCACCGCCGTTCCCGCTCGCGCGGAGCTGAAGGTCGTCGCCACCCTCCCGGACCTGGCCGCGCTGGCCAGGGCCGTGGGCGGGGACAAGGCGGACGTCACCGCGCTCGCGCTGTCCACGCAGGACCCGCACTTCGTGGACGCCAAGCCGAACCTGGCGCTCGCGCTCAACCGCGCGGACCTGCTCATCGCCGCGGGCCTGGACCTGGAGATCGGCTGGCTGCCCACGCTCCAGCTGGGTGCGCGCAACAACCGCATCCAGACGGGCAACCCGGGCTACCTGGACGCGTCGCGCTCCGTGAACCTCCAGGAGGTGCCCACGGCGCAGGTGGACCGCAGCCAGGGCGACGTGCACCCCGGCGGCAACCCGCACTACCTCTATGATCCGCGGCAGGCGGTGCTGGTGGCGGGCGCCATCGAGGCGCGCATGTCGCAACTGGATGCGAAGAACGCCGCCACCTACAAGGCCAACCTCGCGAAGTTCACGCAGGAGGTGCGGACGGCGCAGGCGGGCTGGGAGAAGCGGCTCGCGGGCCTCAAGGGCGTGCCCGTCATCGCGTACCACCGCACGACGGCGTACCTGCAGGATTGGCTGGGCTTCAACACCCTCGCGTACCTGGAGCCCAAGCCGGGCATCCCGCCGAACCCGTCCCATGTCGCGCAGGTGCTGGCGAAGGGCAAGGCGAGCAACGTGAAGCTGGTGGTCCGGGAGGACTACTACCCGGACAACATCGCGAAGCTCGTGGCGTCGAAGATTCCCGCCGCGCTCGTCACCCTGCCTGGAGGCACCGACTTCCGCTCCAGCCAGACGTACGTGCAGCGCATGGAGCTGATGGTGAGCCGGCTGGAGCAGGGCCTCGCCGGGAAGGGGCAGTGACGCCATGAGGCGCTTCTCTTCCAAGGCATGGTTGCTCCCCGTCGCGCTCGTGTCCGGGTGCGCGTTCGACGCGGGTGAGGGCTTCGCGGTGCTGGAGCCCTCCGTCGAGGCCGCGTACACGCCGCTGTCCGACCGCAACGCGGGCGACGGCTACCAGGCGCTCGCCTCCGACTTCCAGCTGCGCATGGACACCGGCACGGTGAGCCTGGGCAGCATCGATCTGCTGGCCAGCTCCGGCGGAGGCGGCGGCACGACGTTCGACCCGTCCTCCCCGCCGCCGGGCTACACGCTGTGCCACAACGGGCACTGCCACAGCGACTCCGGGGCGCTCGTGGACTACGAGGACATCGAGGCGGAGCTGGGCGGGGGTGGCGGCAGCAGCACCACCACCGTGGCCAACCTCCCGGTGGACGCGGAGCTGGACCTGCTGTCGCCCGCGACGCGCGACCTCACCTGTGAGCCCGCGTGCGAGCTGGGAAAGACGGCGCTGTCGCGCGGGCGCTGGTCAGTCACCGGTCTGCGGATGACGGGCAGCGTGCGCGATGGCCGCGTCCCGGCGCGCTTCGCGGGGGCCCTGCCCTTCCGCCTCGCGGCGACGGCGTCGGGCGCGGAGGCCACGCCAGTAGCGGTGCTCACTGGCGACCTGGACGTGCCGTCCGACCGTGAGAACGCGCCGCGCGTGGCGCTGGGCCTGAAGCTCGAGCTGACGCCGGCCCTCTTCGACGCGGTGGACTGGTCCGCCGCGACGCCGGGCTCCGACGGCGTGGTGGACCTGGACGCGCCCGTGAACGCGGCGGTGCGCGCCGCGCTGCTGGAGAAGGTGGCCGCACTGAGTCCCACCGCGGAGGTGAACCGTGGCTCACGGTGATCACGAGACAGAGCTGGACCGGGGACACCGCGCCGCGGTGCCAGTGGAGCCGGGCGAGCCGCTGCTCAAGTGCGAGCAGCTCGTCATCGGCTACGGGGGCAAGGACATCCTTCCGCCCATGGACCTGGTGGTGCGCCGCCGCCAGTTCGTGGCGGTGGTGGGCCGCAACGGCTCCGGCAAGAGCACCTGGTTCAAGACGCTGCTGGGGCTCATCCCTCCGGTGTCCGGCCGCATCACCCTGGCCGGGCCGAACATCCGCAGCGCGTACGTGCCGCAGATGTCGGCCATCGACTCGCTGCTGCCCGTGCACGCGCGGGAGCTGACCAGCTGGGGGCGGCTGTCCGGGTGGAACTTCCTGCGGCCCTTCCCCAGCAAGGCGGACCGCCAGAAGGTAGAGGCGGCGCTCGACACCGCGGGCGCGCGCGGCATCGCGAAGCGGCCCTTCCGCGACCTGTCCGGCGGCGAGAAGCAGCGCGCGCTGCTGGCGCGGGTCATCGCCACGGAAGCGGACGTGGTGCTGCTGGATGAACCCACCGCCGCGATGGATGCCGTGGCGGAGAAGCAGACGATGCTGCGGTTGTGCGCGCTCGCGCATGACCGGGGACTGGGCGTGGTGGTGGTGAGCCACGACATGTCCGTCGCCGCCGAGCACGCCGACGTCATCCTCTTCGTGGACCGCGAGCACCGCTGCTTCGTCATGGGCGACGCCCGCACCGTGTTCTGCCATCCCGCCTTCCGCCGCCAGTACGGCGACGACTACTGCCACAGCGCGCCCCAGGGACCCCACCGTGGAAACAACCCTGCTTGAGCCCTCGAAGTGGGAACAGTTCCAGGCGGGCTGGGAGCTGTTCCGCGACCCCATCCTCTGCGCGCTCATCGCCGGATGCGTGCTGGGCTTCCTCAGCGTCTACGTCGTGCTGCGGCGCATGGTGTTCGTCAGCGCGGCGGTGACGAACACCGCGGGCCTGGGCGTGGCGCTGGCCTTCTTCGCGGAGATCCACCTGGGCGTGCACGTGGATCCGCTGATTGGCGCGGTGGTGCTGTCGGTGGCGGCCACGCTGCTGCTGATGGTGGAGCCCGCGAGGCTGCGGCTGTCCCGAGAGAGCCTGCTGGGGTGCGCGTTCGCCTTCGCGGGCGGCGCGGCCATCCTGGTGGGCGACCGCATCGCGCAGGAGGCGCACGACATCCAGGGCATCCTCTTCGGCACCGCGGTGCTGGTGACGCCGGATCAACTCCAGGCGGTGGCGGTGGCGGGCGCGGTGCTGATGGTGCTGCACCTGTGGTGGTTCCGGGGCATCGCCTTCGTGAGCTTCGACCGCGTCGGCGCCACCGTGCAGGGGCTGCCCGTGAAGATGCTGGACACGGTGTTGATGGTGTCCATCGGCATCATGGTGGGCGTGTGCGCGCGAGCCCTGGGCGCCCTGCCCGTCTTCGCGTTCTCCACGCTGTCGGCCATCGCCGCGCTGGTGCTGGACCTGCGGTTGCCGTGGACCTTCTTCACGGCGACCGTGCTGGGCGGCATCGCGGGCGCGGGCGGGTACCTGTTCGCGTACTTCTACGACTTCCCGGTGGGCGGTTCGCAGACCGTCCTGTCCGGGGTGCTGGTGCTGTTGATGATGCTCGTGCGCCTGGTGCAGGTGCCCTTCAAGCGCAGGGCGTGAGCGGCTGCTCCGCCGTCGTCCTTTTGTTTCAGCGGACGGCGGCGGACACCTTCTTGAACTCGGGCGTACCCGCGCGGCCCAGCATGTCGAACAGGGCCGACTCCACCGTGAGGATGCGGGCGCCCGCGTCGCGGCACAGCTCCAGCCCCACGCGGCGGTCCTCCTCCGAGCGGGACAGCACGGCGTCCGCGAGGAGGCACGGCTCCCGGCCGCTGTCCGCCAGGTCGCGCGCCGTCTGGAACACGCAGATGTGCGCCTCCATGCCGGTGATCAGCACCTGCTTGCGGTCCCCCAGCACGGCGAGCACGTCCGGCGTGGCGGCGGAGAACTCAATCTTCTCCAGCGGCTTGAAGTCCCCCAGGCGCAGCTTGAGGAGCGAGTGCGTGCGGCCCAGCCCCTGCGGGTACTGCTCCGTGACGATGACGGGCAGGCCCAGGGCCCGTGCGCCTTCGACGGCGGCGCCGGTGCGCGCGAGCATGCGGTCCAGGGCGTCCCGGTCCATCGCGGCGCACAGGCGCTCCTGGATGTCGACGACGAGCAGCGCGGCCTGCTCGGGCTTCAGGCGGAATGACGGCATGGGCGGCTCCTTGGAGGATGGCCCCTAGTGACGCGAACGCCGCGCGTCCGTCAAGCACGGCGGCGTGCACGCTCAGCCGCCATGAACGGTCCAGGTCGATTGCCCGCCCTGCGGTGCGGGCGCGGTGTCCACCGCTGCGTCGGGCACCCTCCGGAGCGCGGCGCGGCCCCGGCCCCGATGGGCCGCGAAGCCTCTCGCGCGTTGCAGGCCCGGCAGGTGCGGATCCGCGTCGCGCCACAGGTCCAGCACCACGGCGAAGTCGTGCGCCGCCTCGGACATGCACTCGCAGGCGACGTGGGCCTCCGCGACCAGCAGCATGCAGTGGCCACAGCCGGGCCGCTCCCCTGCCCTCTCCAACGCCAGTTCCAGGGCCTTCTCCTCGCGGCCGGAGCGCAGGCGCACGCGGGCCAGCGTCTCACGGGGTGGGCGGCAGAAGAGCGCGGGGCCTACGGGGCGAAGACGGCGCTCCAGGCGCAGCGCTCGCGTGAGCGTGGCCTCCGCGCGGCCGGAGTCGCCCCGGCGCGCATCCAGCGTGCCCCTCAGCTCCTGCGCGGCCACCTCCACCGTGCGCGCCACATCGCGAGGGCACAGGGCGCGGCCTTCTGAACGCGGCGCCTCCGACAGGGTGAGCACCAGCGCATCCAGGTTGCCGCACGCGCGCTCCACGTCGCCCAGCCGTCCTGTCTCCAGGGCACAGACGCCTCGCGCGTACAGGCGCACGGCGTCGCGCAGGCCGGCTTCCGCGACGGTGGCTTTGTCACCCAGCTCCATGGGGACCTCCGCCGCCGCGCGGCTGAAGCCGAAGCGCAGGTGCGCGGCGACGAGCGTCGTGGCGGCGAAGAGCACCGCCTGCGGCTGACCTCCCGAGGCCTCCACACGCTGACGCAGCTTGCGGGCCCAGGCCTGCGCGCCCCGGTACTGCCCCACCTCCGCGCAGCCTTCGCTGAGCAGGCGCAGGGCGGTGTCCGCGCTCGGCGCGACCTCCAGCGGCAGCGACTCCCGAGCGAGGTACGCATCGTCCACCGTCACCGCGGCCTCCAGGATGCGGTTCGCCTCCGCCGCCCGGCCCACGCGCAGCAGCAACCGTCCGGCGGCGAGCAACGCGGGGCTCCCGGCGGGCACGAGCGACGGAAGCAGCTCCGCGCTCTCCAGCGCCGTCTCCGGCCGGGCGCTGGGCAGCCACGCCTGCACCCAGGCCACGTGCGCGCCCGCGTGGTGCGGGTGCGTGCGCAGCAGGTCGCGCAGGAGGAGCTGCGCATAGGGCTGTCCCTGCCCGGGACGTCCGTCGGATTCGTACCCGTCCAGCAGGAAGCCCGCGAGCAGCAGGCGCGGCTCGGGCTCCTGGGGGAAGCGGTCGATGAGGCACTCCATCTCGCGCACGAAGGCGTGTCTGCCATTGGCGGGCCCCTTGTCCGCGAGGAGGCTGGCCGCGACGACCAGCCGCTGCTCCACGTCGGTGGCGCCCTCCGCCAGCGTCAGCGCCTTGCGGATGGCCTCCGCGCGGTCCGCGGTGAAGCGCTGCCCCACGCCTCGCGCGAGCGCGAGCCCCCACCACGCCATGGCGAGCGACGGATCCTGACGCGCGGCCTCCGCGAAGGCGCGCCGGGCCTCCAGCGCCCAGCCCAGGTGCAGCAGGCGCAGGCCCTGATCAAAGTACGCCTGCGCCAGGGGAACCCGGGTCGTCACGCACAGGTGTGCATCCCCCAGTCCGTCTTGCAGCGGCGGCGTGGGAAGGGCTTCGTCCGGCAGGTCCTCCCACGCGACGTGGGCATGGACGGACGGGGCATCGGCTCTGAACAGACGTGCCAGCATGGTGTCCTCTCACGCTCCGGTCATCGGAGCGACATGGTGTTGCACCGAGGCGTCGGTCGCGCGCACGCGCACGGCCAGCCGCCTCCAGGCGATGGAGAGTTCTTCCGCGGGGATGGGGGAGGTCTTGCGCCGCGCCGCCAGACACTCGCGCCGCCAGGCCAGGCCCACGTCGCGGGCCACCCACGCCTCGTACTCCGCGAGCCAGTCCGCCAGCAGCGCGAGCCCCGCCCGCGCCGCCCTGCGCTCCGGCCCCGTGGCCGCGTCCCGCCGGACGCCCACGTCCTCCACGCGGAAGGCATTGCCGCGCGCGCCCTCCACCCACCGGGGCGTGAAGCCGTCGCGCGGCACGAAGATGGCGGCGCCGCACACGTCACACAGCGTGCCGAAGCCCCACAG
>NZ_RAVW01000423.1 GCF_003611585.1 Corallococcus exercitus
GTCCCCGCCCACGAGCAGCAGGCCGGCCGAATCGTGTTGGTGCTGGAACTCCAGCCGGTTCTCCACGAGCCGCCCCACGTAGATGCCCTCCGGAGAGAGACCGGGCTGCATCGCGGTGAAGACCGTGGCCTGTGGGTTCACGCGCCACTGGAAGGAATAGGAGCTGCCGAGGTTGATGGGGCGCCGGTTCTCCAGGGTCCGCTGACCGTCGGTCTTCCCCGCGAAGCGTGGGACCGGCAGGGGCTCCAGCTTCTGGACGTCCAGCAGCGTGAGCGGGTCTTCGCCCCGCATTTGCGTCGCGTCGCGGATGACGAGGGCCCGGTCACCGTTGTCGCTGCCCATCAGCAGCTGGAGCACGGAGCCTCCCAGCATGAAGCGGCCGAGCTTCTCCCGCTCGAAGGTGGTGAGGCTGTAGCGGTGGAAGAGCTTCAGCGTGGGCAGGTACACCAGCAGCGACGTGCCCCCGGCGGCGAACAGGAACTGCTGCTCCGGCAGCTCCAGCGTGTGGACGATGCGCCGCGACTTCACGTCCAGGATGCTCACGGAGGACTGTCCCTCCATGCGCAGCACGACGAGCCGGCCGCCGTCCGCGACCTGCACGTCGACGAGCGTCCGCTCCAGGTCGATCTTCTCGAAGGCCGCCTCGGGCGGGAGCTCCGGCTCCTGCGCCACCGGCGCGAGCTTGACCACCTTGAGCGACGGCTTCGGAGGCGCGGGCAGCCGCACCGGCAGGTCATACGTCCGGCTGCCCTTTCCCGTGACGTAGCCAACCTGGACATAGGTCTCGTTGCCGGTCCGCCAGGCCACGTTCGCGGCCAGCTTCACCGTGCCCACGCCCTGATGGGACACGCGAGCGTGGGACTCGCCTTCCGCTTCGTAGGGAGGCGTGCGCGAGCGCGTGAGGAAGGTCGAATCAGGGTGGATGAGTCGCAGTTCCAGTTCCTGCACCGCGCCGTCAGGGTTGCTCACCTCCACCGTGACGGGGACGTCGCAGGCGTCCTCACAGTCCTCCGGGAGCGCGCCGACAATCAAGTCGGCGGCCCGTCCCGCCAAGAGCGGCTGCACGCGCTCCCAGGGGACGACGAAGCTGATGTTGGTGCCCCGGAGCGTGGCCACCGCTACGCCCAGGAGCCGCCCCTCCACGTCCACCACCGGACCGCCGCTGTTGCCGGGGTTGAAATCACTGTCGACCTGGATGGCCTCCAGCGCGCCCAACCGACCGCGACGCAGGCTGGACACCGAGCCTCGGGTGATGGTCGCGGCCGGGCGATGGTCGGGGGACAGCATCTGTCCGAAGGGGAAGCCCACCGCGTAGAGGCCCAACGTCTCACGCGGCGTCACGCCCTCGTTGAGCGGCTCCACCTCGATGCCCGCCGTGTCCGCGACCTCCAGCAGTGCCAGGTCGTTGCCCCGGTCCTTCGCGATGATGCGCGCCTGCCGCGTCACCTCCTGCGGCGTGCCGCTGCGGTAGATGACCTGGAACGATGGCGAGCCCTCTTCGTCCTCCAGCGCGATGACGTGGTGATTGGTCACCACCCGGTGCTTGCCCTGCCCGGCACTGACGACAAACCCGCTGCCGCTTGCCTCTCCCGCGCGGATGAACACGGTCGCGCCCTTGATGCGCTCCAGCAGCGCCGCATCCATCGAACCGGGGCTGGAGGCCGAGGCCTCCTGCTTCCGGCACGAAGCGCCGCCCACGGAGAGACACAGCGACAACACCCCCAACAGGACCACCCGTCTGAACACATCCGCTCCAAGGCTTGACGCAGGCCCCGGACGTTAGCGTTCACGCCTGAACGCTTCCAAGCCCCCCTCCCAGCACCGGCGCCGTCTGGAAATGAATTCCCTGGGAGAGCCGTCAAACCCAAAGGCAATTCATGCAAATACATCACGAAGGTGATGGGGTGGCGGCGACTCAGGTCACGGATTGCCCCGTCCGCCAGACGCGCCGTAGATCTGCCCCGTGATGTAGCTGGCCTGGGCGCTGGCGAGCTCCACGTACACGGACGCGAGTTCCGCGGGCTGGCCGGGGCGCCCCATGGGCGTGTTCTCTCCGGACTTGACCAGGTTCTCCTGCGTCTGGCCTCCGCTCACCTGCAGCGGCGTCCAGAACGGGCCCGGCGCCACGCCGTTCACCCGGATGCCCTGCTTGGCCAGCTGCTTCGCCAGGGCCTTGGTGAAGAGCATGATTGCCTTCCGCCACGAGCTCCTGGACCGACGCCACAAGGACAACCTGCAGCTGTCGGCGGTGGGCCGCGCGCTGCCGGGGGCGCCCGGGGGCTGCTGGAGGTGGGCGGCATCTTCCCGGGCCAGGCCTTCTTCACGAGCCGCGAGTCGCGCGAAGAAGGCCCCCGCCCCCGCGGCTCCAGCCGGGCATCGCCTTCAGCGAGTACCTGCGCGGCTACGAGGACCTGACGTTCCGCGGGCGCAACGTGCTCATCGGCACGGCGCGCTACCGCTACCGCGTCATCATCGACTACGGCTGGGCCTCCACCGTGTTCCTCGCGCCGTCGCTCTTCCTCAGCCAGCTCGAGCTGGAGGGCTTCGGCACGTGGGCGCGGCTGGACAACGAGCGCACCCAGAAGGCGGTGCGGCCACGCTGCGCCTCACGGTGGGGCAGAGCATCCCGTTCGCGCTCTTCTACCAGTACGCGTACCGCGGCAATCAGTTCGGCGGCCTGCACATCGCCGGCATCGGCTTCTGACCCGAGCCGCCTCGCGAGCATCCGGCTCACGAGGCGGCCGCGGGGACCTGCGTGCGTCCCGCGCCTAGAAGCCCGGGCCCTGGCGGAAGCAGGCCTGGATGGCGGTGCAGAGCCCGGCGAGACGGCCGTAGCAGTCCGAGTCCTGGTAGCAGGGCGAGCAATCCAGCGTGCAGTAGCCGCCATACGGATACTGATCGCCGGTGAGCGCACTCGCGGACACGGCCTTGCTCGGCTCCGAAGCATCGGCCTGCTGGCGTGGCTGCACCTCGGCGCGGGCCGCGATGCAGACACCCGCCTCGGCGTCCTCGCGCGCCTCGTCCGCTGCCCGCGAGGCCGCGGGCCACGCCACTACCGCCGACACCGCGAACACCACGAGGGCCGCCATCTTCGACATCGACTTCATGGGTTTCCCTTTCATGGAAAGATGGGCTTTCCATTGAGGTAATTATAAGTCAGAATTCCCTGTGCGTCAGCAACGCTGAAGCGAGGCGCGCCGCCGCTCAGTCGCCGCGTGCCCAGGCCATACAGGCCGTGCATCCGCGCGTAGGCGAGCACCGCCGAGGGCACGAGGTCCGCTGGCTGCGCGCCGCGCATGAGCAGGTCGCGCACCTGCGTGGAGGACACCTCCGCGAGCGGCGGCCCCACGGTGTTCACCCTCCACATGGCCTCTATCCTGCCTATACGCCCGAAGAATCGTGCGCCCCGCGTGCTCATGCACGCCCTTGCCCCACTTCACACGGGCCGCATCAGCTCAGGCCCAATCCCAGATGGGCCTGCGGCTTCTTCACAGCAATCCAACGAAACGCGCGTGCATTCGCGTCCAGGGCCAGAAAGGCGGCGGGAATCGAACCCGCCGCCAATGTCAGTCACTCAGCGCGCCCGCTGTGGCAGAGACCCGGTGCGTGTCATGGCCAGACACCTTTGGTGCGATTTCGCCGTGCCTCACGCCAGGACACTCTTCGCGCGGTCCGGCGACTACTTCTCCTGCGTGATCTTGTTGTCCGTGCCGGTGCGGCTGATCTTCGGCTTCGACTTGCCGTGGCCACGCTTGTAGGTGACGGAGTTGGAGCTCCCCGTCACGGTGATGGCACGGGTGGCCTCCACCTTCACCTTGTTGTCGGTGCCGTTCACGGTGACGCTCTTGCACTCGCCGGTCAGTGTCACCGTGTTGGACGCGCCGGTGATCTCCACCGTGCTCTCCGGCGTACACTCGTGGGTCGCGGTCTCGCCAGAGCCGGTGATGTCGATGTTGCCCGAGCCCTCCGCGTCGTCCTGCGCGACGGCCGTCATCGGGCCGAAGGCACATGCCACCATCATGAACACCGCCGCGCCGAGCTTCCTGTTCATCCGTGTCCCCTGAGGAGAAGTGTGGGCCTGATGCCGCACGGCTCCCATCTACGTGACGGGCGATGGAAGATTCAATCCGGAGGCCTCCAGTTCCAAGCGGAGCGCCTCGTGCTCGGCCTCCGAGAGCGGAAGGGCGCTGAGGTCCCGCACCCGCTCCAGGGCGTCAGGCGTGTCCCCCAGGGCCACGGCCAGCTCCGCCCGGGCCACGAGTGCCCGTGCCCGCTCCATCGTCGTCCCGGCGCCGACCTTCTTCAGCGCGACGTCCAGGACCTTCGCGGCGGCGGCGTCATCGCCCTTGAAGTCGCGCAGGCGCCGGGCGGTCTTGAGGGCCTTGCCGAGGATGGACGTGGGGGCTTCCGCGTCGTCTCCGTAGCCGCTCGGCTCGTCCCTCCGGATGAACATGACGGAGTTGCCGGAGGGGTCGACGACGGTGAAGCGCGTCTGCCCCTTCTTCATGCGAGTCATTCGCGGGAGACCCCGGAGGGGAAGCCGGCCATGGGCCGTTCGCAGCGCGGCCAGGAAGCGCGCGTGCAGCTCCTCCACCTCGTCCACGATGATCAGGCAACTGCTGAAGGCCTTCAGCGGATCCAACCCCTTCAGGCCGAAGAAGTGGAGCTGGGCGCCACCCCGTCGGGTCGCCGCGTAGGGATTCGGAGCCCTCTGCTGGTACGTCACCTCGAACCCCAGCAGGGCATAGAACTCGAGCGTCGGCGCGAGCTCCACGCAGGGGAGCAGGGGGATGGACGCGTCACCCTTCATGGGAGCGCTCCTCCACGGCCAGGTCCTTCTCCAGTCGCAGGCGCGCTTCACGGATGCCCTTGACCGCCGAGGCCAGGAGCGCCGGAGCGAGGCTCGCGGCCATCCGGTCCGCCCACTCGGCTTGCGCCTGCTCGACCTTGCGCAAGGCGCGGCGCCCGGCGGCGGTCAGTGAGACGCACTTCGCACGCTGGTGATGCGGGTTCTCGACGTACTCCACGAACCCGTCGCTCGCGAGCGCGTCCGCCGTCTGCTGCACGCTCTGCCGCGCAAGCCCCATCGTGCGCGCCACCGCCGCCACCGTCGCGGGGCCGTGGTCAATGACGCCCAGCACCTGCCAGCGAGCGCTCGTCAATCCCGCCGGGGCGCTCAGCCGATCCCCGGCCTGGAGCAGCAGCCCATTCAGTTGGAACACCTCCAGCACCAGGGCGCTGAAGGCCTCTGCTTTCCGGGTCAGGGGTGGCATGGACAGGAACCTGTCAAGATGACAGGAGCCTGTCAATATGGGCCCGCGGGAGGAACGGGTCCTTGTGGAGGAGGGCGTCCCCCAGGACTCCGGCGTGTCTGTGTTTGCCTTGCTCCCTCAGCGCGCGCGCTGCAGGTGGATCATCGCCTCATCCAGCAGCGCGGCCACGCCCCGGCGCACCACGTGCACCACCTTGCGGTGATGCGCGGAGGCCAGGTGCGTGTAGTGGCTGGACACCTTGTGGTGCAGCTCCGTGGCGCCCCAAACCAGCACCAGGTCCGCCCACTCCAGGTCGCTCTTCGCGCGGTCCGCGGTGCGGCGCTCCGTGCCGTCCACCATGCGCAGGGAGATGTGTCCGCCCAGCTTCGTCTCCAATTCCTCACGCACCGCGGGCGAGCCACCCACCACCACCACGCGCTGCACGCCGCGCTGGTGGCACATCTCCAGGAAGGCCACCTCCGCACGCCGGTTGGCGGAACCGCCGCACCGCGCACAGTGGCTGCGGGGCTCCACCCGAAGGGGCTCCCGGCCGCTCGCCGACGCCACCTGGAGGCAGGCTGCATCCGCGCACACCTGGAAGAAGCGCTCGGCCAGCAGCTCGGCCGCTCGCAGGAGCTTGGGCTCGCTCATCCGCGCCTTGCCTGGCCGCGTGAGCCCCGCCTCTTCCAACACGCCCCTGGCCCGCGCACGCGCATCCAGCAGCGTGACGCCGCGCTCCGCCAACCACCCGTCGATGTCCCTGTCCGCGCTCATCGCTTGGCCATCGGGACAGGAGTAGCGGCGAACAGCTCCGACTGCATCGGGACGGGCCCGGAGGGCTGCGCCAGTCCGAGCGCCTCGCGCACCGGGCCGAAGCTCCGGCGGTGGATGGGCAGCACGCCCCGGGCCTGGATGGCCTGCACGTGCTGCGCGGTGGGGTAGCCCTTGTGCGCCGCCAGCCCGTAGCCGGGATACTGCGCGTCCAGCTCCGCCATCAGCCGGTCGCGCGTCGTCTTCGCCAGCACGGACGCCGCCGCGATGCTCAGGGAGAGCGAGTCCCCCTTGATGATCCCCCGCTGCGGAGCGGGGCACTGGGGAATCGTGCGCGCGTCCACCAGCACGTAGTCCGGCGTCAGCCCCAGCCCCTCCACCGCGCGCCGCATGGCCAGCAGGCCCGCGTGGTAGATGTTGATGGAGTCAATCTCCTCCACCTCCGCCCGGCCCACCGCCCACGCCACCACGTCGCGCTTGAGCGCCTCCGCCAGCGCCTCGCGCTTGTCCGGGTCGAGAATCTTCTTCGAGTCGTCCAGCCCCTTGAGCTTGTAGCCCCTGGGCAGGATGGCCGCCGCCGCGACGACGGGGCCCGCGAGCGGCGCCATGCCCGCCTCGTCCACGCCCGCGACCTTCAGCAGGCCCTGCTCCCACAGCTCCGTTTCGAACTTGAGCAGGTGCCGCAGCCGCTGGCCTTCCGCGCGGTTCTTCTCCTGCCGCGAGCGCAGCCTTCGCGCGAGCGCCTGCGCGCCCTGGCGCGGATCTGCTTCCAGCGCCTCCAGCAGCCCCTGGGGAACGGGCTGCGCCTGGGTGACGAACCGCACGGTCAGCTCGGTGACCGAGCATTCGAGCAGCGCCTGCACACTCTCTGCGGACATGGGGGACCTTCGGGATTGCCTACCCGTCGGGTAGCGCGGTTGCACGGCTTACTGGAGTGGGGGAACACCAGTGCCGCGACAACACGTCCGCACGCACGCCGTCAGGCCAGACGGGCGAGCGGCGAGGCTGGAGGAGAGCCGGACCGACGCGGAGGCGCGCATGCGGGTTTGACGCATGGCG
Source organism: Corallococcus exercitus (assembly GCF_003611585.1). GTDB lineage: Bacteria > Myxococcota > Myxococcia > Myxococcales > Myxococcaceae > Corallococcus > Corallococcus exercitus. The sequence goes on from NZ_RAVW01000423.1 coordinate 7,083, forward strand.
CAAGTGGTACCGCGCACGGGCAGGTATGCACAACCGCCCGGCGGCCGGAGACAGCGGATTTTCCGCGCGCTCCGGCCCTCACTGGCGGGTCTTCCGGTTCAATCCTTGAGCTGGAGCGTCACCGTGGCGGGAACAGGCGTGCAGTGACACCCGTCGCACGTCCACTCCACGCGCTCCGCGGGCGTCACGTGCGAGCCCGCCGTGGCCACCACGCGGATGGGGCTGGGCGCGAGCGTTTCGTTGATGGCCGTGGTGACGCCGCGGTCATCCGTCACGCCGGTGATGCTGACGTTGCTCTCCAGGTTGGTGGCCGTCACGGACGCGCCCTGGATGTACGCACCGTCCGACGACATCACCTCCACGCGCAGCGACAGCGGCTCCGCGCAGGTGTCCTCGTGCCGGTTCGCGCTGGGGGCGTCATCACAGCCCGTCAGCAGCACGCTCGCGAGGAGCCCCAACCATCCATACGTCCTCAACTGCTTCCCCATCCCCACGCCCCCAACCCGTCCCATGCCGTGAATCTGGTACCGGGGGACGGGGGCTGCAATGCATGTGTCAGGCGGCGGGCGGCAGCCGCGCATGGGCAAAACGTGCGGCATCGGTGTCCGGATAGCGATGCAGGATGTACCGGTAGATTTCCTCCGCGCGCACCGTGTTTCCCAACTTCTCCCCCTGCACGCGCGCCAGGAGCACCAGCGCGCGGGGCGCGGTGGGCGAATCCGGCGCCGTGTCCGCCGCGGTTTCCAACGCTTTGACCGACAGTGGGAAATCTCCTTCCACCGCCGCGGCCTGGCCAATGAACAGATGGTGCGCCGGCGAAAGCTTCAGGCGAGGCAGAACGTGGAGCGCGCCATACAGCGCCAGCGCCTTCGCCACGTCGCGCGCCTCCACCGCCGCGCCCAGCTCGGCCAGCTGCCGGGCCCGGGCCGTTTCGGCCTCGACGGCGTCGGGCTCCGGGGAGGGGAGCCCCGGGGCCTCGCGCAGGGGCTCGGGCACGCGCTGGGGCGCGGTGTCACCCAGCGTGGCCTCCAGGAAGTCGCGCGCGGGCAGGTAGCCCAGCGCGTCCCCGTGCACGTACAGCACGAGCCCCAGCAGGCTCGCGGCACTGAAGGGCATCAGGCAGGTGAGCACCTGCGCGATGAACCCGGACGCGAACGGAAGCCCCAGCTGGACCACCCACGCCGCGCCCCAGTGCAGCCCGCCGTGGACGAGCGCCAGCAGCACGAACACCCCCGTCACGAGCCCCGCGTCGCGCCCCAC
>NZ_RAVW01000424.1 GCF_003611585.1 Corallococcus exercitus
GCCCCGGTCCCGGGTGGCGCGCCGCCCATGGCCCCCACCCCCACGGGCGCCACGGCGCGGCCCGCGCCGGTGGCGTCGCGCTTCGGGCTGGCGGTCATCGCCGGGACGACGCGAGGCCAGCGCTACAAGCTGCCGGTGACGGGCTGCGTGGTGGGCCGCCAGCGCGGCGCCATCCTCTTCCCGGACGACGTCTTCGTGTCGCCGCTGCACGCGACCTTCCTGGTGAAGGACGGCGCCCTCTTCGTGCGCGACGAGTCGAGCGCGTCGGGCGTCTACGTCACCTTCGCCGGCACGGAGCCGCTGGCGCCGCGAGCCCTCTTCAGCGCCGGCCAGCGGCTGTTCCGCTTCACCGGCCGCGTGGAGTCCCCTCCCCCCGTCCCGGGCCGGCCCAACCCGTACGGCTCGCCGGTGCCGCTCGGCCAGGCGCTGTACGGCGTGGAAGAGGTGCACATGGGTGGCCGGGCGGGCCGCGCGGTGGTGACGGCCGCGGCGCTGCTCACCATCGGGCAGGCGCATTGCGACCTCGCGTACCCGAATGACGAGGGACTCGCCGGCCGCCACTGCGAGCTGAGCCCCACGGCGACGGGCGCGATGCTGCGCGACCTCTCCGGCGGCCTGGGCACCTTCGTGCGCATCCCGCCCGCGACGGAGCGCCCCCTGCGTCCGGGCGACCGCGTCCGCCTGGGCCAGCACGTCATGCAGGTGGAGACGCTGGGCTGACGGAGGAGCGGCCTGGCCCCAACGGGCCGGGCTCGACTACGACTTCACGGGCACTCAGGGCGCCGAGGGGCGCGCGACCGGGCTGCCCAGCCGGGCCTCGATGTACGCACGGGCGCGCGAGTCGGGCATGTCGGTCAGGTGGCGCACCCACCAGCCGCGGGCCTCGTCGGTGTTGTCGCGCTGCCAGTACAGCTCGCCCAGCTTGAGGGCCAGCTCCGCTTCCGGGTTGAAGTTGAAGGCTTCCTTGTAGCTGGAGGTCGCGCGGCCCAGCTCCCCGGCCAGCACGTCGCGGTCCCCGTCCTGCGTCAGCTTGCGCGCCTTGTCCACGTTGCGCGCGTTGCTGGGGATCTGCCGCAGGTAGTCCGGCTGATCCGAGCCCGACGTGAGCAGCCGGGGCGCGTTGGGCGGCGCCACGTACTGGTTCCCCTCGGAGCCGCTGCCCGCGCCAATGCCGAAGTAGTAGACGAAGAAGCCCACAGCCCCCAGCACCAGCACCGTGGTGAGCGCCTTGAAGAAGAGGATGATGCCGTCACCGCCAGCTGAGGCGGGCGCGGCCACGGAGGTGCGGGTGCCCTCGGGCGCGAGCGTGGCCTCCTCGGAGACCGGGGTGCGCGAGTTCGGCAGGCCCTGCACGGTGGCTTCCACCGTCACGTCGTTCCAGCCCGTGTTGTTGCGCGCGGCGTTGTGCGCGGCCTGCGACCTGCGCGGGATGGGGGCCAGCACGCCGGAGGCCTGGGGACGGCGTCCGCTGGACTCGTTGGCGTTGGCACTGGCGCTGCCGCGGCGGCGCTCCTTGTCGACCGCGAGCAGCTCCGTCTTGAAGGCCGCGGCGTTGGCCGGCCGGTCATCCGGGTCCTTGGACAGGACGCGGAGGATCAGCCGCTCCATGCCCGGGGAGATGCGCGCGTCCGGACGGCGGCGCGTGGGAGGGGGCGGCTCCTCGGTGAGGTGCTTGGTGGCGAAGCCCACCGCCGAGTCGGACTCGAAGGGCAGGAGGCCCGTCATCAGCTGGTAGAGGATGACGCCCACCGCGTACAGGTCCGAGCGGTGGTCCAGCACGGCGCCCCGCGCCTGCTCCGGCGACATGTACTCGGGGGTGCCGCACACGAAGCCCGCGCGCGTGAGGGCCGGGCCCTCGTCCTGCGAGTCGGTGATCTTCGCGATGCCGAAGTCCAGCACCTTCACGAAGTCCGGCTCGTTGCGGCGCTGCTCCACCATGATGTTCTCGGGCTTCAGGTCCCGGTGGATGACGCCCGCGCCGTGCGCGTCCGACAGCGCGCTGAGGATCTGCAGGACGATGCGCACGACGCGCGCCTCGCCCAGCGGCCACTCGCGGCTGAGGAGCTGATGCAGGTCCTGCCCGGCCACGTACTCCATCGCGATGAAGAGCGCGCCGTCGTCGGCCTGGCCGAAGTCCAGCACGCTGATGGAGTTGGGGTGGTTGAGACGGCTGGCCGCCTTGGCCTCGCGCTGGAAGCGCGCGACGGTGCGCTCGTCCGACAGGAGCGTGTGGCGCAGCACCTTCAGCACCACCACCTTGTCCAGCGCGAGCTGACGGGCGCGGTACACCTTGCCCATGCCGCCTTCGCCGATGAGGGCCTCCACCCGGTACTTGGAGGCAATCGTCTTGCCCACGTATTCGTCGCCGCCCTCCGCCGAGCGCAGGAGCGTCGCGCCGCAGGCAGGGCAGTAGCGGGAAGAGTCTTCGGCGTCAGCGCCGCAGGAAGGGCAGTACACGTCAGCGTCCAGTCAGTGGGGCCGGGACTTCACCATGCCCCTCGGGTGGGGAGCAAGCCGTGCGCTGTCGGGCCCCCCAACGCGGCGCGGGCCTGCTAGAAGGGAAACTCCCATGGACGCCGTGGAATATTGCCCCCGCTGTGACACCGAGAATTCCCGGGATGCCACTGTGTGCCGAGCTTGTGGCTCGGCGCTGCGCTCCGGGACGATGGTGATGGCCGTGGCGCACGTCTCGTCGCGCCCGCAGGTGTCCATCCGCGTGGTGCGGGCGGACGGCGGCCCCGAGTCGCTCGTGCGCATGCAGCGCGACACCCTCACCTGCGGCCAGCAGGCGGACATCGCGCTCAACGACGACCCCTTCATCATGCCCGTGCAGGCGCGCTTCTTCTTCTCTGGCGCAAGGCTCGCCATCGAGGACGTGGGCGGCGCCAACGGCGTCTTCGTGCGCCTGCGCAATGAGCGCGAGCTGCCCGCCGGCGGAGAGCTGCGCCTGGGCCGTCAGCGCCTGGTGCTGGAGCCCATCCCCGCCGCGGCGCTTGGGCCTGGCGGCACGCAGGTGTGGGGCTCGCCGGATCCGGGCTACCGGCTGCGGCTCATCCAGCTCCTGGAGGGCGGCCTGCGCGGCGCGGCCTACCCGCTCAAGGACGGCGACAACCTGCTGGGTCGTGAGCAGGGCGACATCGCCTTCCCCACGGACGGCTTCGTGTCCGGGCGGCACGCGCTGCTGCAGGTGCGGGGGGACCGGCTGATGGTGCGCGACGTGGGCTCGTCCAACGGCACCTTCATCCGGCTCGCGGGGCCGACCTTCGTCGACAACGGCGACCACTTCCTCATCGGCCGTCAGCTGCTGCGGGTGGAGATCCAGCCCGCGGTGGCCTGAAGCGGCGGCACTTCACGCGCGCTGCGCGGACCGCACGGGAGCGCCGTGCGGTCCGGTGAAGCCACGGCTTCAGCCGTAGGACTTCTCCTTCTTCTCCTGCTCTTCCTTGCAGCGGATGCAGAGCGTCGTCACCGGACGCGCATCCAGACGCTTGGGGGAGATGTCCTCCTCGCAGCGCTCGCAGATGCCGAAGGTGCCGTCCTCCACGCGCTTGAGCGCGGCGTCGATCTTCTGCAGGAGGAACTTCTCCCGGTCGCGCAGACGGAAGACCATGGACTGGGTGTACTCGGAGGCGGCCTGGTCGATTTCGTCAGGCAGGTCGTCCGTGTCGAAGGACGATTCCTCCACCAGGGTCTTCTTCGCGCTTTCGAGCAGGCTCGCTTTGCTGTCCTCGAGCATCTTCTTGTAACGCTTGAGATCTTTCTGGTTCACAGCCTGCGGCTCCGATGAGACGGGTAGAGGGGGCCTTACCCCTAAAAAAAGGGCCCGAAAGCTTTATTCAGGCAGCTGCCAGTGTCAAGCTGACCTGCTTCAAAACGTGGGTGCACGAGGGGCGCCTTGAGCGACAACACGAAGTTCGATCGGGAATTCTTGCGCTCGGCGCTCTCCCTGGCCGCCAAGAGCGAGGTCGACCACTTCCTCTACATCAGCGACACGCCCATTCCGCCGGAGGACCTCCGGGGTAAGCCCGCGCGCAAGAAGCTGGTTTACGCGGTGACGCTGGACAAGCTGGCGCAGGAGCACCAGCACAAGAAGTTCCGCGCGCTCGTCATCCCCGCGTACGACTACTCGCGCACGGAGCGGGTGAAGGTGGCGCTCGTGTCCGCGCTGTCCCAGGGCGCGTTCAAGGAAGGCGACCTCGTGCTCTGCATGACAGGCAAGGTGGGCCGCGCGCCGGACACGCTGATGCAGATGCGCATCGGCGGGTCGCTGGATGACCGGCTGGCCATCGAGGGCGTGAAGCTGGGCGAGGAGTTCAACTCGCAGGTGGTGGACGCGCTCATCCAGCTGGCGCTCCAGATTGGCCAGGAGGGCTTCGAAGGCCACCCCATCGGGACCATCATCACGATTGGCGACCACACGGCCGTGCTGGAGAAGAGCCGGCAGCTCACCATCAACCCGTTCCAGGGCCTGTCGGAGTCCGAGCGCAACGTGCTCGACCCGAAGATCCGCGACGCCATCAAGAACTTCTCCGTGCTGGACGGCGCGTTCGTCATCCGCGAGGACGGCGTGGTGCTCTCCGCGGGCCGCTACCTGTCCGCCAACGACGACACGGTGAAGATTCCCCTGGGCCTGGGCGCACGCCACGCGGCCGCCGCGGGCATCACCTCCACCACCCACTGCATCGCGCTCGTGGTGAGCCAGACGTCCGGCGCGGTGCGGCTGCTCAAGGGCGGCAACATCGTGCTGGAGCTGCACCAGACGGCGCGGCGGAACTAGAGCGTGTCCGCAAAATAGGTTGAGTCGGCCCGGCGTTGAAGCAGGCATAAGCCGGGGAGAATTGACCGACGCGCAGTGGGAAAGGCTGGCCGGCTTGCTGCCACCGCAGCGGCCGGCCAGGGGCCGCCCGAATAAAGACCACCGTCTGGTGCTGGACGGCATCTGCTGGGTGCTGCGCACGGGCGTGCCGTGGCGTGAAGTCCCCCGGGAGCGCTTCGGCAGTTGGAAGACGCTCAGCAGCCGCTTCTACCGGTGGCAGGAAGCGGGCATCTGGGCGCGAATCCTGCGCCAGCTCCAAGCAGAAGCGCACGAGGACGGGCAACTGGATTGGACACTGCATTACGTGGACGCCAGCGTCGTGCGTGCCCACCAGCATGCGGCCGGCGCGCGAGGCACGCCGGTAAAAGGGGGGAGGCCGAAGCGCTCGGGAGGAGCCAGGGAGGCTTCTCGACCAAGCTCCATGTCCGGGCGGAAGGCGCGGGCCGCCCCCTTGTCTTTGCACTGACGGCCGGCCAGCGGCACGAGACGCAAGCCTTCCCCGCGCTCATGGCGGGCGGAGCAGTCCCTCGGGCACACTCCCCAGGCGCTCCACGCCGTCTGCCGGATGCACTCGTCGGAGACAGGGGCTACAGCTACAACAGCCTGCGCAACTGGTGCCGAGCGCACCGCGTGCAGGCTGTCATCCCCACTCGCTCAGACCAGCCCCGTCTTCGCACCTTCCGCAAGGCGGCCTACCGCAAGCGCTGCCGAGTCGAGTGCCTCTTCAATCGCTTGAAGCAGAACCGGCGCGTGGCGACGCGCTACGAGAAGCGCGCCGCCAACTACCTGGCGATGGTGCTCATCGCCTCGATTCGCCTCTGGCTCTAGTTTGCGGACACGCTCTAGGCGCTCCCCCTACTTCACGCGCTCGGGCGTCGCGGGGGGCTGGTGCTCCTCGCGGTAGATGTCCGCCAGGGCGTGCGCCTTCTCCACCTCGTCGCGCGCGGCCTCCAGCGCCATCACCCGGTCGAAGCGCTCCACCTGTTCGCGCAGCGCTTCCGTCACGACGCCGCCCGCGGCCATCCGCGCGGACGCACTCTCGCGTTCGATGCGCAGGTCCGCCACGCGCTCGCCCAGCTCGCTGGCAGCGCCGAGCAGCAGCTCCGAGTCCCGCTCCGCGCGCCGCAGTGACTCGCGCGTGGACTCCAGCAGGCGCTCGGTCTGCACGCGGTCGCGCTCCAGCACGCCCACGCCCTTCGCGTCGCCCCGGTCATGCGCCGTCTGGCACCGGCCAGCGATGTCGCCCAGGCGGGCCGTGTAGCGCGTCACCCCGCGGGAGAGCTCGCCCTTGAGGGCCAGCAGCGTGGCGGCGGACTTGCGCACCTCCGCCGCCTGGCGCTCCAGGTCCTCGATGAGCCGGTCGAACGTGGCCAGCGGGTCCACGGGCGCCGGAGGCGTCTTCTTGCGTTTGAGGAAGCCGAACATGGCGCGTGCCTTGAAGCCTACCCGAACGGGCGGCAGAGCAGCCGCACCCGTTCCAACGCCTCGCCCACCGGACGCGCGCCGCCGGACAGCACGGCCAGGTAGCGCGCGGGCGTGAGTCCATAGACGGACAGCAGGTGCTGCAGGAGCACCACGCTCTCCGTCGCGCGCCGGTCCGCGGGGGCGAGCGACGCGGCCTCGCCCACCGCCTCCAGGATGTCCGTCACCCGCGCCACCAGCTCCATGCCGGGTACCTCCGGCACGGTGGACGCCGGGGGCGTGGACGGGAAGAGCGCGTCGAAGGAGGCCTCCACGGCCACCCCCGTCCCGGGCGCGCGGCCGGCCGCCACCGCCTCCAGCGCGTCCAGGTGCGGGGCCAGCGCCTCCAGGGCCTCCAGCGAGGCCGGCACGTCGCGCGGCAGCAGCGTGCGCCAGGGCGTGTCGAACTCCGTGCGCGCCCAACGGATCTCCTCGTCGGAGAGCGGGTGGTAGAAGGCGCGGCCTCCGGCGGCGCGCTGCTCCAGCACCAGGGACTTGAGGTCCGGGTTCTCCTCGCCCAGCGAGATGAAGCTCAGCGCGATGTCCAGGGCTCCCATGGGCGCGCGGGTGCGGCGGATGAGGTCCAGGTCCACGCGGTCCTCGCCGTCCGTGATCAGCACCACCGTGGCGCGCGCGAGGTACGGGTCGCGCCCCTGCGCGGCGCGGATGGAGTCGAAGGCGGACAGGAGGGCCAGCGAGATGTCCGTCTGCCCCTCCGCGGGCGAGTCCCGGAAGAGCTTCTCAATCTGCCGCGTGGCCTCCGCGGCGGTGTCCACGCGGGCCAGCTCCGTGGGCACGTCGTTGAAGAAGCTGAAGTAGAGCGGGTCGAAGTTCTCTCCGCGCCGCGCCTTCACGCGCAGGTTGTTCAGCTCCGCGATGATCAGCGCGTCACGGAAGCGCGCCCGCGCGCCGTGCATGGAGCCGGAGGCGTCACAGACGTAGACGCGCACGGCGGTGCGCTTCACCTTGCGCGGCTTGGGGGGCGGCGCGTCGTCCAGGTAGGTGCGCACGAGCTGCCGGTGCGCCGCGAGGTCCTGGAGGATGCGCCGCGGATCCGTGATGACGAAGTGGTGGACCTCGTCCAGGTTCCCCGTCGTGTCGAACGACATCGTCTGCGTCGGATAAGGGACCTGACGCGGAACGGCCCGGGCCGCGGCGGCGTCCTTCTCGACGATCTCCTCCGACAGCGCGTCCTCCACGTCGAAGTAGCGCGCGCACCCCGCTGCCAGGTCGAACGTGGCCAGCTGTTCCGGCTTCAGGGAGAACGCCAGGTCCGCGAGCTGCTCGTCCGGCGCGTCCTCCGCCTCGCGTCCGGAGTCCTCCTCGGCGTCCGCCTCCCCCAGCCACTGCAGCCTCGCGCCCGCCTCCGCCTCCTCCACCATCCGCGTCAGCCGGGTCTCCGGAGGAAGCAGTGGCGTCAGCGCACGCCGCGCCGCCGAGGCCAGCTCCGCGTCCCCCGCTTCGATGGCGCGCTCGTAGAGGCCCTGCAACGAACGGTAGGCGCCCCGGGGATCCTTCTGGGCGGTCTCCCGCACGCCGCGAACCAGCGCCTCCAGCGACCGCGTGGGCGGCACCTCGCGCACCCGCTCACGCGCCTCCGCCACGTCGTTGCGCAGCGCCATGCTCCGCGCGCGGTCCGCGTCCGTCGTGCCCAGGCGCAGCAGCATCTCGTGGGCCAGGTCCAGGTCGCGCCGCTTCTGCACCAGGTCGATGACGTTGTCCCGGGCGCGGGCGGCCAATAGCTCCGCGATGGCCAGGCGCGCGTTGGCCGGCGGCCGATCCCGGGTCGTCTCGCTCGGGCGCTCGAAGATTTCGAACGGCGCGTCGTCCCCGGCCTGCGCCTCCAGCGGACGGCCAAAGAGGTCCGCCACCTTCACCGCGCGGGCCAGCCGCACGAAGCCGCGGTCGAGCGCCGTCAACGCACCCGCGGGCATCTCCCCGGAGCGGTGCGCCCGCTCCACCAGGCGCAGACACTCCTCGTACTCTTCCAAGGCCTGGTTCGCGCGCGCCGCGAGCCCCTGCGCAAGG
>NZ_RAVW01000425.1 GCF_003611585.1 Corallococcus exercitus
CGTGGGGGTAGCTCACGTCCAGGGGGACGTAGGCCGCGCCGGCCTTGAGGACGCCCAGGAGGGCGACGATGAGGTCGAGCGAGCGCCCCAGGCCCAGCGCCACGAGAGTGCCCGGACGCACGCCCAGACCGATGAGCGCATGGGCGAGTTGGTTGGCGCGCTCATCCAGCTGCCGGTACGTGAGGTGGTCATCACCGAACACCACCGCCACCGCGTCCGGAACCGCGCGCGCCTGTTCCGCGAAGCGCTGGTGGATGGAGGTTTCGTCGGGGAAGGGCGACCGCGTGTCGTTCCACTGAACCAGGAACTGGCGAAGCTCGTCCTGGGAAAGCATGGGCGCGGAGGCGAGCGGCGCCTCGGGATGGGAGATGAGCGCTTCGACCAGGGAGACGAAGTGCCGCGCCATGCGCTGTGCGGTGGCGGGAGCGAAGAGGTCGGTGTTGAAGCCGAGAGCGCCCTCGAAGCCGTCGGAGGACTCGAAGACGAACAGCTCCAGCTCGGCCTTGACGTTGTGGCCCTCCAGCTCCAGGCCCCGCAGGGAGAGCCCGGGGAGCCGGAGCGAAGGCATGGACGTGTTCTGCAGGGCGAAGAGGGCCTGGAAGAGCGGCGGGCGCGTCAGGTCGCGCTGGGGCCTCAGGTCCTCGACGAGCCGCTCGAAGGGGATGTCCTGGTGGGCGTAGGCGCCAAGAGACGCTTCACGCACCTGCTGGAGCAACTGGCGGAACGAAGCCCCCGATGCGACGCGAGAGCGAAGAACGAGCGTGTTGACGAAGAAGCCGATGAGGCCCTCGGTCTCCGCGCGAGTGCGGCCGGCGATGGGCGTGCCAACGCTGATGTCCTCCTGGCCGGAGTAGCGGGCCAGGAGCGCCTGGAAGGCAGCCATCAGGAGCATGAAGGGCGTGACTGCTTCACGCCGGGCGAGCGCCTTGAGCGCACCCGTCAGCGGCAGGGGCAGCCGCAGGGGCTGCATGCCACCGTGGGACCTCTGCACGGCGGGGCGGGGGAAGTCCGTCGCCAGTTTCAGCGGAGCCGCGTCGGAGAGGCGCTGGCGCCAGTAGGCAAGCTGGGTGTCGAGCACTTCGCCCTGCAACCATGAGCGCTGCCAGAGGGCGTAGTCGGCGTACTGGACGGGCAGCTCACGCAGGGGCGAGGGCTGACCTTCGGAGAAGGCCGTGTAGAGCGCGGCCACCTCGCGGATGAGGACACCGCGGGACCAGCCGTCGGACACGATGTGGTGCAGGGTGAAGACGAGCATGTGCTTGGTAGGAGCGAGCTTCAGCAGCAGCGCGCGCACGAGCGGCCCGGAGGCCAGATCGAAGGGCCGCTGGGCTTCGGCGGACGCCAGGCGCCGGGCCTCGTCGAGGGCTGCCTCGCCCAGAGGGCTGAGGTCCACCGTGGGCAGGGGCAGGTCGCTGGGGGAAGCGATGCGCTGGAAGGGCTGACCCTGTATTTCGGAGAACGTGGTGCGCAGGGCTTCGTGGCGGCGCACCAGTTCGGTGAGGCTCTGCCGCAGGGCTTCGACGTGCAGCTCACCCTCCAGCCGGAGGATGGACGGGATGTTGTAGGTGGACGACCCGGGGACGAGCTGATCAATGAACCACAGGCGCTGCTGCGCGAAGGACAGGGGCACCGCTTCCGTGCGCGGTGCCGGCACCAGCGGAGGGGCCTGGAAGGTATGCGCCTGTCGCGCGGCCTCGATGCGGAGGGCGAAAGCCGCGATGGTGGGGGCCTCGAAGAGCGCGCGCAGCGGCACTTCCACGCCGAAGGCGGCACGGATGCGGGAGACCAACTGCGTGGCCAGCAGCGAGTGGCCGCCGAGAGCGAAGAAGTCCTCCGCGATACCGACACGCTCCACGCGCAGCACTTCGGCCCAGAGGGACGCGAGCAGTTCCTCGGTGGGAGTGGTCGGTGAGACGTACCCGGTGGAGGAGGCAGCTGCCTGCGGGATGGGCAGCGCCTTGCGGTCGACCTTGCCGTTGGGAGTGAGGGGCAGGGCCTCCAGGAAGACGAAGGCGGAGGGCACCATGTACTCGGGCAGCCGCTGCTTCAGGCTCTCACGGAGCGCGGACACGTCCTGGGTATTCGCGACGACGTAGGCGACCAGGCGAGTGTCGCCGGGGGAGTCCTCGCGAGCCACGACGACGGCTTCGTTCACGGAAGGAAGCGACCGCAGCACGGTGGCGACTTCGCCGGGCTCCACGCGGAAGCCACGCACCTTCACCTGGAAGTCCACGCGGCCGAGGAACTCCACGCGGCCATCCGCGAGCCAGCGCACGCGGTCCCCCGTGCGGTACATGCGAGCGCCGGGAGAAGGGCTGAAGGGGTCCGGCAGGTAGCGCTCGGCCGTGAGGTCAGGCCGGGCGAGGTAGCCACGAGTCACCTGCGCGCCACCGACGAAGAGTTCGCCGGGGACACCCAGTGGAGTGGGCCGCAGCGAAGCGTCCAGGACGTAGAGGCGGGAGTGCGCCAGCGGCCAGCCGAGCGGCACGGAGGCGGGAGCCGGATTTGCCGGAGGCAGCTGCACACGGCCTGCGAGCACGCCGACGGTCGTCTCAGTGGGGCCGTAGTGGTTGTGCACCTCGCAGTTCGGAGCGAGAGCATGGACAGACTGGAGCAGGGCCCAGGTGGATGACTCACCACCGAGCACCAGACGCTTGCGAGGCAGGACGAGGCGAGGCTCGGGCGCGGTGAGGAGGGCGGCCAGGTGCGAAGGCACCACCTTCATGCAGTCGATGGGGTGGCGCGCGAAGTAGTCGGCCAGGGCTGCGGGACTGGAAGCGCACTCCTGGGAGAGGACGTGGAGCAGGCCACCGGTGGTGAGGGCGGGGAAGAGGACGGTGTTGCCCAGGTCGGCGACGAAGGTGGAGACGAGGGCAAAGCTGGAGCAAGCCTCCAGCCCCAGGCGCTGCGTCACTGAATCGACGTAGGTGGAAAGCTGGGAGTGGGCGACGGCAACGCCCTTGGGCCTGCCGGTGGAGCCGGAGGTGAAGAGGACGTAGGCAAGGGAGTCCGGATGCGCCTCATGAGCGGGCGCATCGGTGCGCAGGCGCGAAAGCACGGAGGCGTCTTCATCCAGGCGAACGACGTGCGCGAAAGAGGACGCGTGGCGAGCCACCGTAATGACGACAGGCGCGGCGACTTCCTGCACCAGGGACTGCAAGCGCAAGGCAGGCTGAGCCGGATCCAGCGGCACGTAGGCAGCGCCGGCCTTCCAGACGCCCAGCAAGGCAACGACGGTTTCAACGGAGCGCTCCAGGCACAGCGCGACGCACGAGTCGGTGCCGACGCCGAGTGAACGCAGGTGCCAGGCCAATTGGTTGGCGCGTGCATCCAGCTCTCCGTAGCTGAGCACCTGTCCGTCGCACGCCACGGCGGGCGCATCCGGATGGAGGGCAGCGCGCTGCTCGAAGAGGGAGTGCACGTTGCGAGGCGCAGGAAGGGGCGCCTCGGTGGAGACGAAGTCCTGAAGCAGCAGCTTCTTCTCGGCGTCCGTCAGCAGGGGCAGCTCGCTGACAAGCATTCCAGGAGAGGCAAGCGCGGCCTCCAGCAGGACGCGCAGGTGGTCCACCATGCGGGAGACGGTGGACGACTCGAACAGGTCCGTGCGGTAGCCAAGAGCTCCCGTGAGGCCCTGGGGTGTCTGCGTCAGGGAGAGCCGCAGGTCGAACTTGGTGGATTCGAAGTCCTGCTCCAGGGGCCGGAAGGTCAGGCCCGCGAGACTCAGCTCCGTGGCAGGCATGTTCTGCAACACGAGCATGACCTGGAACAGCGGCGAGTGGCTCAGGCTGCGCTGCGGTTGCAGCTCCTCGACCAGCTTCTCGAACGGCAGGTGCTGGTGTTCGTAGGCGGCCAGGGTGGTGTCACGCACCTGGGCCACGAGCTGGCGGAACGAAGCCGCGGGCTGCACGTTCGAACGCAACACGAGCGTGTTGACGAAGAAGCCGATGAGGCCCTCAGTCTCCGCGCGAGTGCGGCCGGCGATGGGAGAGCCGACGGAGACATCTTCCTGGCCGGAGTAGCGCGACAGCAGCACCTGGAAGGCGGCCAGCAGGGCCATGAAGGGCGTGACGCCCTCGCGCTGGCAGAAGTCGGACAGTGCCTCCGACAACGACAGAGGCAGGTGCACGGGCAGGGAGGCACCACGCTGGGACTGCACGGCGGGACGCGGCTTGTCCGTGGGCAGCTCCAGCAGGGCGGGAGCACCGGAGAGCTGCTGCTTCCAGTAGTCCAGCTGCGCCCCGAGCGCATCGCCTTGCAGCCACGAGCGCTGCCAGACGGCGAAGTCGGCATACTGCAAGGGCAGTTCGGGAAGCGGTGAAGGCCTGCTCTGGACGAAGGCCGCATAGAGCGCGGCCACCTCGCGCACGAGCACGCCGCGAGACCATCCGTCCGAGACGATGTGATGCAGCGTCACGAGCAGCACGTGCTGCTGCTCGGTGAGCTTCAGGAGCGAGGCGCGCAGCAGCGGGCCCCGGGTGAGGTCGAAGGGGCGCAGCGCTTCCGCGGCGGCGAGCCGCTGGGCTTCCGCCTGACGCGCGTCCTCGGCGAGGTGCTCCAGGTCCACCCGGTCCAGGACGAAGTCCACGGTGGAATGGATGCGCTGGATGGGCTCGCCCGCTTGCGCGTGGAAGGTGGTGCGCAGGGACTCGTGACGACGGATGAGTTCGTGGAAGGCGCGCTCCAGGGCGGAGACATCGGCTGGGCCCTCCAGGCGCAGCGCGTACGGCATGTTGTACGTGGCCGTTCCGGACTGGAGCTGATCCAGGAACCAGAGCCGCTGCTGCGCGAAGGACAGCGGCAGCTCTCCCGTGCGAGGAACAGCGACCAGGGGCGGAGCCAGAAGTCCGGATGTCCGGGCCCTGGCGTCATCGATGCGGCGCGCGAGGCCTGTCAGGCTCGGGGCTTCGAAGACGGAGCGCAGGGGCAACTCCACGTCGAAAGCCGCGCGCACGCGAGCCACGAGCTGCGTGGCCAGCAGGGAGTGTCCGCCCAGCTCGAAGAAGTGGTCGCTGGCGCCCACGCGGGGAAGGCGCAGCACCTCGGCCCAGATGGAAGCGAGCTTCTCCTCGGTAGGAGTGCTCGGGGCGACGTAGGCGGAGGCGGAGGCGGAGGTGGTGGCCTCGGGAACGGGCAGGGCCTTGCGGTCCACCTTGCCGTTGGGAGTGAGGGGCAGGGCCTCCAGGAAGACGAAGGCGGAGGGCACCATGTACTCGGGCAGCCGCTGCTTCAGACTCTCACGGAGCGCGGACACATCCGTGGAGTCCGAAACGACGTAGGCGACGAGGCGGGCCTCGCCGGGAGAGTCCTGGCGAGCCACGACGACGGCTTCATGCACGGAGGGAAGTGCACGAAGCACGGTGGCGATTTCACCGGGCTCCACGCGGAAGCCACGCACCTTCACCTGGAAGTCGACGCGGCCGAGGAACTCCACGCGGCCGTCCGCGAGCCAGCGCACGCGGTCACCCGTGCGGTACATGCGAGCGCCGGGAGAAGGGCTGAAGGGGTCCGGCACGTAGCGCTCGGCCGTGAGGTCAGGCCGGGCGAGGTAGCCGCGAGTCACCTGCGCGCCGCCGACGAAGAGTTCGCCGGGGACACCGAGAGGCGTGGGCCGCAGCGAAGCATCCAGCACGTAGAGGCGGGAGTGCGCCAGCGGCCAGCCCAGCGGGACGGAGGCGGGAGCCGGATTTGCCGGAGGCAGCTGCACACGGCCTGCGAGCACGCCGACGGTCGTCTCAGTGGGGCCGTAGTGGTTGTGCACCTCGCAGTCCGGAGCCAGGGCATGGACGGACTGGAGCAGGGCCCAGGTGGAGGATTCACCACCGAGCACCAGGCGCTTGCGAGGCAGGACGTGGCGAGGCTCGGGCGCGGTGAGCAATGCGGCCAGGTGCGAAGGCACCACCTTCATGCAGTCGATGGGGTGACGCGCGAAGTAGTCGGCCAGGGCCGCCGGGCTGGAAGCGCACTCCTGGGAGAGGACGTGGAGCAGGCCACCGGTAGTGAGGGCGGGGAAGAGGACGGTGTTGCCCAGGTCGGCGACGAAGGTGGAGACGAGGGCAAAGCTGGAGCAAGCCTCCAGCCCCAGGCGCTGCGTCACTGAATCGACGTAGGTGGAAAGCTGCGCGTGAGCGACAGCGACGCCCTTGGGCCTGCCGGTGGAGCCCGAAGTGAAGAGGACGTAGGCAAGGGAGTCCAGATGCGCCTCACCCGGCGGTGCGTCGGTGCGCAGCCGGGAGAGGGTTGCAGCGTCTTCATCCAGGCGAACGACATGCGCGCTGGAAGAGGCAAACGCGGAGGCATGACGGGCCACCGTAATGACGACAGGCGCGGCGACTTCCTGCACGAGGGACTGCAAGCGCAAGGCGGGCTGGGCCGGGTCCAGCGGCACGTAGGCCCCGCCGGCCTTCCAGACGCCCAGCAATGCAACGACGGTTTCAACGGAGCGCTCCAGGCACAGCGCGACGCACGAGTCAGTGCTGACGCCCAGGGAGCGCAGATGCCAGGCCAACTGGTTGGCGCGTGCATCCAGCTCTCCGTAGGTGAGCACCTGGCCATCGCACGCCACGGCGGGCGCAGCCGGATGGAGGGCAGCGCGCTGCTCGAAGAGGGCGTGCACGCCGCGAGGCGGGGGAAGCGGCGCCTCGGTGGAGACGAAATCCGTGAGGAGCAGCTTCTTCTCCGCATCCGTCAGCAGCGGCAACTCACTGACGCGTGAGTCAGGCGAAGCCAGCGCGGCCTCCAGCAGGACGCGCAGGTGCTCCACCATGCGCGTGACAGTGGCCTGCGCGAAGAGGTCGGTGCGGTAGCCCAGGGTGCCGGTGAGGCCGTGAGGCGTCTGGGCAAGCGACAAGGTGAGGTCCGACTTGGTGGCCTCGAAGTCACGCGCAAGGGGCTGGAAGGACAGGCCCGCGAGACTCAGCTCCGAGGCCGGCGCGTTCTGCAGCACGAGCATGACCTGGAACAGCGGCGAGTGGCTCAGACTGCGCTGCGGTTGCAGCTCCTCGACGAGCTTCTCGAAGGGCAGGTGCTGGTGCTCGTAGGCGGCCAGGGTGGTGTCGCGCACCTGGGCCAGGAGCTGTCGGAACGACGCATCCGGCGCGACGTGGGAGCGCAGGACGAGGGTGTTGATGAAGAGGCCGATGAGGCCCTCGGTCTCCCCCCGGGTGCGGCCGGCGATGGGCGTGCCGACGGAGACGTCCTCCTGGCCGGAGTAGCGCGACAGCAGCACCTGGAAGGCAGCCAGCAGGGCCATGAAGGGCGTGACGCCTTCACGCTGGCAGAAGTCCGTGAGCGCATCGGACAGCGGCAGGTGCACCGGCAGGGACGCACCGCGCTGGGACTGCACGGCGGGACGCGGCTTGTCGGTAGGCAGCTCCAGCAGCGCGGGAGCGCCGGTGAGCTGCTGCTTCCAGTAGCCCAGCTGCGCCTCGAGCACCTCCCCCTGCAACCACGAGCGCTGCCAGGCCGCGTAGTCCGCGTACTGGACAGGCAGCGGGGCCACCTCCGGCGACTGTCCCTCGCGGAACGCCTCGTAGAAGGCGACAAGCTCGCGCACGAGCACGCCCATGGACCAGCCGTCGGAGACGATGTGGTGCATCGTCAGCAGCAGCACGTGCTCGGTGGCCGCGAGCCTCAGCAACTGGACGCGCAGCAGCGGTCCTTGCGCGAGATCGAACGGACGCACGGCCTCGGCAGAGGCCAGTCGCCGGGACTCCTCCAGCGCCGCGTCCCCCATGGCGCTCAAGTCCACCACGGGCAGGGAGAAGTCGACGGTGGGGTGGATGACCTGGACGGGCTCGGGCTGCCGTGGCGCGAAGGTGGTGCGAAGGGGCTCGTGCCGTTCGATGAGGGCGCGGAAGGCCTGCTCCAATGCCGCGACGTCCACGACCCCCTGCATCCGCAGGGCGGTGGGAATGTTGTAGGCGAGGCTCCCAGGCTCGAGCTGATCAATCAGCCACAGCCGCTGCTGCGCGAAGGACAACGGCAGGTCCCCCGTGCGAGGCACCGGAGTCAACGCAGGCCCTTCCTTCTCGGAAGCCCGCGGCCCGGCCTCGTCGATGCGCCGGGCGAGCGCCGCCAGGGTGGGCGCCTCGAAGAAGGTGCGCAGGGGCAGCTCCACGCCGAAGGCCCCGAGCACGCGCGAGACGAGCTGGGTGGCCAGCAGCGAGTGCCCTCCCATCTCGAAGAAGTCGTCCTCCGCGCCGATGCGCTCGACGCGAAGCACCTCGGTCCAGAGGGCCGCGAGCTTCTGCTCGGTGGGGGTCGTCGGGGGCACGTACCGTCCCGGCTCCAACGCGGTCGCAGTG
>NZ_RAVW01000426.1 GCF_003611585.1 Corallococcus exercitus
CCGGTGGAGGGTGTGGGGGCGGGCACGGACGCCCGCTCGAGGTCGATCCAGTGGCGCTGCCGCTGGAAGGGATACGTAGGAAGGGTGACGCGCTGGCGCTGCTCGTCGGCGTGGAAGGCCCGCCAGTCCAGGGCCACGCCCCGGCGCCAGAGCTGGCCCGCGGCGTTCAGGAGGGCGCTCCAGTCCGCGGCGTCACCGCTGGACTCGCCCAGGGACGCGAACACCCGCGAGCGCTGGTCGGCCGTGGCCTGCTGCCGCGCCAGCGTGGCGAGCGTCACGCGCGGGCCCACCTCCAGCATCAAGTGGTCGCCCTTGTCCCAGAGCGTGCGCAGCGCGGGCGAGAAGCGCACCGTGTCGCGCAGGTGCCGCGCCCAGTACTCAGGTGACGTCGCCTCGGAGCCCTTCAGCCACGTGCCCGTCGCCGTGGAGACGATGGGGATGCGCGGCTCGGACAGGCGCATTCCCTTCACCGTCTCCAGGAACGGCGCCACCGCGGCGTCCATCATCGGCGAGTGGAACGCGTGCGATGTCTGGAGCAGCCGGCACGCGGTGCCCTCCGCCTCCAGCGCGGCCTGGAAGCGCTGCACGGCCTGCGTGGGCCCGGACACCACGCACAGGCGCGGACCGTTGTCCGACGCGATGGCCAGCCCGTCCGTCAGACGGGGCGCCACCGCCTCCGCGGCCAGGCGCACCGACAGCATGCTGCCCGGCGCCTGCGCCTGCATGAGCAGGCCGCGCTTCGCCACCAGGTGCAGCGCGTCCTCCAGCGTGAAGACGCCCGCGAGGCACGCGGCGACGAACTCGCCCACGCTGTGGCCCACGAGCGCGTCCGGCCGCACGCCCCAGCTCCACCAGAGCTGCGCGAGCGCGTACTCCACGGTGAACAGGGCCGCCTGCGCGAACGACGTCTGGCGCAGCGCCTCCGCGGCCTCGGGCGACTCCGGGGCCTTCGGGAAGAGCACCTCGCGCAGGTCGCGCCCGAGCAGTGGCTTGAGCACCTCCGCGCACGCATCCACCGTGGCGCGGAAGGCCGGCGCGTGGCGGTACAGCCCGTGCGCCATGTCCGGATGCTGCGAACCCTGACCCGGGAAGAGGAACGCGACCGGCGGCGTGGACTCCAGGCCGGAAGCCTCCGGTTCCGCCGCGGTCAGCGCCCGCACGGCCTCCTCATGCGAGCCCGCCACCACGGCGCGCCGGAACGGGAACGCCTTGCGCCCCGTGGCCAGCGTGTGCGCCACGTCCGCGAGCGATTCCTCCGGATGCGCCTGGAGGTGCGCGGCCAGCCGCTGCGCCGCCTGCGTCAGCGCCGCGGGCGTCTTCGCCGACAGCGTCAGCAGCTGGCGCGGCTTCGAAGGACCGGAGGCCGGACGCTCCGGTGCCTCCTCCACCACGACGTGCGCGTTGGTGCCGCCCACGCCGAACGAGCTCACGCCCGCGCGCAGGGGGCCCGTGCCCTCCGGCCACGCGGAGCGCTTCGTCTGGACGAAGAAGGGGCTGCGCGGGAAGTCGATCTTCGGGTTGGGCGTCTGGAAGTGCAGCGTCGGCGGCAGCTCGCGGTGCTTCAGCGCGAGCACCGTCTTGAGCAGGCCCGCCACGCCCGCCGCGGCGGTGAGGTGGCCGAAGTTGCTCTTCACCGAACCGATGGCGCAGAAGCCCGTGTCCGCGGTGTGCGCGCGGAACGCCTGCGACAGCGCCTCCACCTCGATGGGGTCACCCAGCGGCGTCGCCGTGCCGTGCGCCTCCACGTAGCGGAGGGTGCGCGGGTCGATGCCCGCGTTCGCGTGCGCCGTCGCGATGGCGGTGGCCTGGCCCTCCACGCCCGGCGCCGCGAAGCTCACCTTGGCCGCGCCGTCGTTGTTGATGCCCACGCCGCGCAGCACCGCGTGGATGACGTCACCGTCCGCCTGCGCGTCCGACAGGCGCTTGAGCACCACCGCGCCCACGCCGTCGCTGAAGAGGGTGCCGGTGGCGTTCGCGTCGAAGGGCCGGCAGTGCCCGTCCTGGGAGAGCATGCCGCCCTCCTGGTACAGGTGTCCGGACTTCTGGGGCACCGTCACGGACGCGCCGCCCGCCAGCGCCACGTCGCACTGGTGCGTCTGGAGCGCCCAGAACGCCTGCGCCACCGCGACCAGCGACGTGGAGCACGCGGTGTTGAGCGACAGCGCGGGCCCGCGCAGGTCCAGCTTGTGCGCGACGCGGGTCGCCACGTAGTCCTTCTCGTTGGCCACCATTGCCTGGAAGGCGCCCACCCGGCCCACGATGTCCTGCCGGGGCAGCACGTGCAGCGGCCCGTAGCTGTTGTTGTGCGTGCCCGCGAAGACGCCGATGAGGCCGGGGTACGTCTCCGGCACGCAGCCGGCGGACTCCAGCGCCTCCCAGGCCGTCTCCAGGAACAGGCGCTGCTGCGGATCCATCACCTGCGCCTCCTTCGGCGTGATGCCGAAGAAGGCCGCGTCGAACAGCTCCACGCCGTCCAGGATGCCGCGCGCCCGCACGTACTCGGGGGCGTCGCGCTCGGCGGCGGACACTGACGGATCCACCTCCTCGCGCGTGAAGGTGGTGACGGACTCCACGCCGCCCACCAGGTTCTTCCAGAACGTCTCCACGTCGGGCGCGCCCGGGAAGCGGCCCGCCATGCCGATGATGGCCACCGGCTCCGCGCCGCCCGAAGCCTGCCGGCGCTTCGCCTGCCGCGCCTCCGCCAGCTGCTTGAGCGACGGGCGCGACGCATCCCCGCTCAGCACCGCCGCCAGCTGCGCCACCGTGGGGGACTGGAACAACTGGACGATGGGGATCTCCAGCCCGTGCGCCTGCCGTAGCCGCGCCACGCACTGGAGCGCGAGCAGCGAGTTGCCGCCCAGCTCGAAGAAGCTGTCGTGCACGCCCACCCGGTCGATGCGCAGCAGCTGCGCCCACGCCTCCGCGAGCGTGCGCTCCAGCGGCGAGCGCGGCGCGACGAAGGCCTGCTGCAACTCCGGCCGCGTGGGCAGCGGGGCGGGCAGGGCGCGGCGGTCAATCTTGCCGCTGGGTGTGCGCGGCAGGGCCTCCAGCAGGACGAACGCGGAGGGCACCATGTAGTCCGGCACCCGCGTGGACAGGTGGCGCCGCAGCGTCCCGGCCGCGTGCTCCAGCGTGCCGTCCGGGACGACGTAGGCGACCAGCCGCTTGTCGCCGGGCACGTCCTCGCGCGCCACCACCGCCACCTGCTTCACCGCCGGGTGGCTGCCGAGCGCGACTTCAATCTCTCCCAGCTCGATGCGGTAGCCGCGCACCTTCACCTGGCCGTCGATACGGCCCAGGAACTCCACGTTGCCGTCTGGCAGCACACGCGCCAGGTCGCCCGTCTTGTACGCGCGCTCGCCGGTGCCGGGCTTGAGCGGGTGCGGCACGAAGCGCTCCGCCGTCAGCGCCTCGCGGTGCAGGTAGCCACGCGCCAGGCACACGCCCGCGAGGTACAGCTCACCGGACTCGCCGTGCGGCACGGGCTTCTTCTGCTCGTCCAGCACCAGCAGCTCGCAGCCGTCCAGCGCCTTGCCGATGGGTGGCAGCGCGGGCCACGCGTCCGGGGAGCCCCGGAGCACGTAGCTGGAGACGACGTGCGTCTCCGACGGGCCATAGTGGTTGTGCAGCGCGCAGCCCGGCAGCGCGGAGAAGAACGCGCGCAGGTGGTGCGACACCTGGAGCTGCTCGCCCGCGGTGACGACCTCCCGCAGGGACGGCGGCACCTTCTGGTGCGAGGTGGCGATCTCCGCCAGGTTCTGCAGCGCGATGAAGGGCAGGAACAGCCGCTCCACGCGCTCCTCCGCCAAGAGCTGCAACAGCAGCACGGCGTCCAGCCGCAGCGCGTCCCGCACCAGCACCAGCGTCCCGCCGGAGCACCAGGTGCCGAACAGCTCCTGGAACG
Organism: Corallococcus exercitus; assembly: GCF_003611585.1. Taxonomy (GTDB): domain Bacteria; phylum Myxococcota; class Myxococcia; order Myxococcales; family Myxococcaceae; genus Corallococcus; species Corallococcus exercitus. The sequence goes on from NZ_RAVW01000426.1 coordinate 3,905, forward strand.
ACACGTCGAAGGACAGCGGGGAGAACTGCAGCGTGCGCGTGCCCGGCCCTGCGATGGACTGGCCCAGCTGCCACGCGATGAGGTTGGCGAGCGGCCGGTGTCCCATGGCCACGCCCTTGGGCGTGCCGGTGGAGCCCGACGTGTAGATGGCGTAGGCCAGCCCCTCCAGGCTCGACGCGTCCACCGGAGAGGCCGGGGCGTCGGAGGCGAAGAGGGCAGGGGATTCATCCAGACACAGCACCGGACCCGCGAAGGCAGGCAGGCCCGCGCGCAGCTTCGCCTGGGTGAGCAGCACCGGCGCCTTCGCGTCCTCCAGCATGAAAGCCAGACGCGGCGCGGGATAGGCCGGGTCCAATGGCAGATACGCGCCGCCCGCCTTGAGCACGGCCAGCACCGCCACCACCATCTCCACCGAGCGCTCCAGGCACACGCCGACGAGCACGTCCGTGGTGACGCCCAGGCTCCGCAGGTGGTGGGCGAGCTGGTTGGAGCGGCGGTCCAGCGCCGCGTACGTCAGCCCCTCGCCCTCGAACCGGACCGCCTCCGCGTCAGGCGTCCGGGACGCTTGCGCGGTGAAACGCGCCACCACTGTCTGCATGAGCGCAGCATCCACGGACATATCCCCCAGGGCCATCCGACCTTCTGGTTCTGCACGTTTGAAATAGAAGAGGATGGGAAAGACGAGCCAATGCGGTGCCGCAGCATGCCATGCCTGGAAAGGAATGATCGCGCCCGGGCAGATTCCTTACAGCCGGATGGCCCCTTGGCCGCTCCCCAGCCTTCGCATTCAGAGAAAGCGCGAAAAGAACGCCAACACCCTGCGTGGATATTCTTCCGGCGAGGCCTGGAGGTAGTTCTCGTGCCCCGCTCCCGGGACGCGCCACTTCTCCCAGGGGCCTTGACCCTGGCGCAGGAGGTCCTCCAGCGCGGCGTCCGGGACCCAGGGGTCCATCGCGCCGGCCACCAGCAGGACGGGGCGGCCCGTCAGCGCGGCCATGTCCCGCGCGGGTCGCACGGCGTTCACGTCCACGCCCGCGCGCTTCATCACCCCCAGCGCCGGCCACAGGCCCAGGGGGCCCCAGTGTCCCAGCTCATCCTGGAGCGCCTGCGCGGGAGCGACGGCGGCGGCCTCCACCACCACGGCCTTGAGGCGCGGGTCCTCCGCGGCGGCCTTCAGCACCGAGTAGCCCCCCAGCGAGAACCCGAGCGCGCCAATGCGCTTCGCATCCACCTCCGGCTGGCGCGTGGCGAAGTCCACCGCCGCCCTCACCTGGGCCGACTCGCGGTCCCCATAGGTGGACACCGCTCCGTCGCTCTCGCCATGGGCGCCCAGGTCGAAGAGCACCAGCCCGTAGCCGGCCCGCGCCAGGAACCGGGCCTCGGGCAAAAGCTGCGTGCGGTTGCCTGACAGGCCATGGACCAGGACGACGAGCGCCCCGTCGCGCGGCGGCAGGTACCAGCCCTTGAGCTGGAGGCCGTCGGCGGTCTGGAACGCCGCGTCGCGCAGGCCAGCGAGCTCCGCTTCTCCCGGAGGACTCCCCACGGGCTGCCGGGGCGGGTGCACCTCCTGGGAGATGTAGCGCGCGCTGCGCACCGCGACCCAGGCCGCCATCGCCAGCAGGGCCACGCCGCCCAGCAGCAGCCCTGCGACGAGCGGACGCTTCACGCGGACTCCCGCGCCACCCACGCGTCGATCTTCGCCTCCAGCACGTCCAGCGGCAGCGAGCCCGTCAGGAGGACCTCATCGTGGAAGGCCTTCACGTCGAAGCGCTTGCCCAGCCTGGCCTCCGCCCGGTCGCGCAGGGCGCGGATCCGCAGTTGGCCGACCTTGTACGCCAGCGCCTGGCCCGGCCACGCGATGTAGCGGTCCACCTCGTTGGTGATGTCCAGCTCCTGGCGCGGCGCGTTCTCCATGAAGAAGTCCAGCGCCTGCTTCCGCGTCCACTGCTTCGCGTGCAGGCCGGTGTCCACCACCAGCCGCACCGCGCGCCACATCTCGTAGGCCAGCTGACCGAACTTGTCGTGCGGGTCGTCGTACAGGCCCAACTCGTCGCCTAGCGACTCGGCGTAGAGCGCCCAGCCCTCGTCGAAGGCCACGTAGGACGTGAAGCGGCGGAAGTCCGGCACGTCGGTCTGCTCGGAGGCCAGGGACACCTGGAAGTGGTGGCCGGGCACGGCCTCGTGCAGCGTCAGGGGCACCATCTCCCAGACGGGCCGCGTCTCCGGCCGGTAGAGGTTCACCTGGAAGGTGCCCGGGCGCGAGCCGTCCGCGGAGGCCGGGAAGTAGAACCCCGTCGTCACGTCCGGGGCCATGGCCTCCGGGATGGGTTCGACGACGTAGGGCTTCTTCGGCATCGTGCGGAACAGCCGCGTGAGCAGCGGGTCGATGCGCTTCGCCAGCGCCCGGTAGCGCGCGAGCAGCGACTCACCCGTGGGCTCGTAGAAGCGCGCTTCGGTGCGCAGCTTCTCGAAGAAGGCCTGCCGCGTGCCGGTGAAGCCCGTGCGGGCCATCACCCCGTCCAGCTCCGCGCGCAGCCGCTGGACCTCCGCGAGCCCCATCGCGTGGATTTCCTCGGGCGTCAGCCGCGTCGTCGTGTGCCGGCGCGCGAGCACCGTGTACATCGCCTCGCCGTCCGGGAACTGCCACACGCCCACGGTCTCCGGCGCGGCGGGCAGGTACTCCGTGGTGACGAAGTCCAGGGCGCGCTTGAGCGCGGGCACCACGGTGTTCGCGATGGCGTCACGGCCCGCCTGCTGAAGCCTCCGCGTGTCCTCCTCCGGGATGTCCCCGGGCATGCGGGTGAAGGGGCCGTAGAAGCCGCTCTGCGTCGGGTCCTTCACCACCTGCCGCTCCAGCTGCGGCGGGATGCGCTGGAGCACGATGCGCGGGTGGATGCGGTGCTGGCGCATGCCCTCGCGCATCAGCGCCACCACCTGATCCGCGTAGGCGCCGAAGCCCTCCAGCCGCTTCACCCAGTCCTCGTAGTCCCGCACCGTCTCGAAGCGCAGGGTGTCCGCCAGCTGGTACGCCGTCTGGAGACCCGGCGGCTGCTTGAGCCCCTCCGGCAGGCCGCCCATCTGGTTGAGGGGCAGGAGGTGCGCCTTCACCCCGTACTCTTCCAGCCACGTCTCGTGCATCCGGCGGAAGAGGTCCAGGTGCAGCCGGTCCGCGTCGCTGTCCAGCGCGGCGCGGTCCACGTCCTGAAGCCGGCGCAGCACGTCGTGGCTGTGCCGGTGATCCGCCTCCAGTGCGGCGAGGCTCAGGTCGTCCCACTTGTCATTCCAGCGCCGGTCCCCCAACAGCGACGCATAGGTGGGGTACTGCTGGAGGGAGTACTGCCACTCCGCTTCCAGCAGGGCATGCAGCGAAGCGGAGGCGGCACCGCGTCGGGGGACGGACTCGGATGACATGGACGGACTCCGGAGTGGGAACCGCGACTAGACGAACAGCGTGGGATCGAACTCGTCCACGTTGACCGGCAGGAGCCGGGGCAGGGGACGCTGGAAGACGCGCGCGTTGAGCTCCAGGTCCACGACCTTCAGGCCCAGCGGGGTGAGTTCGCGGAAGCGCTGGCTCACGTACTCGCGCAGGCCGAGCACGGCGACCTGGCGCTTCTCCTCCAGCAGGGGCTTGAGCGCCTCCGCGAAGTCCGCGCCGTCGTGGCTGGCCAGGCCCACCGCCGCTCCCGGGCGCTGGGTGCGGATGTTCTCCAGCAGCTTGAGGATGCCCAGGTCCACGACCTTCTGATCCGTCCGGCCGTGCAGCAGCGCGACCTCACAGCCCGCGGACTTCAGCGCGCGCACGAAGCCAATCATCGCGTCCGGCAGCTGCTCCCCGCGTGCGTTGAGCACCACCACGCAGCGCACGGGCTTGGGGAAGTAGGTCTCACAGAAGGCGACGAGCCGGTCGAACTGCACCCGGTCCTGGGGCTCGGGCTTGCGCCCGACGATGTTGGAGACGGCCCAGTCGACGTTCTCGGCGTCGATGAGGACGTAGGATGCGGCGGCGGGACGGACGGATTGCATGGCGGGGACAATACGCGGGCTGCCGGCCGTTGGGGGTTTTCATCGACCCACGCGAATCCGTTGGAACTCCTCCAGAAGCAGCTCCGACACGCGCCGCACGCGGGGAATATCCAGCGCGGACCTCGCGCACACGAGGTGCGTCTGGCTCCGGGAGAAGGGGCCCAGGTCCATCTCCAGCGGCACCAGCTGCGTGGGGCGGGTGAAGCGGTGCGCCATGCGCGCCATGACCATCGCGCCCAGGCCGGCCTCCGCCGCCGCGAGCATCACCAGGTAGTTGTCCGCGGTGAACGACGGGGCGAAGCCGGGGATCATCGACTCCAGC
>NZ_RAVW01000427.1 GCF_003611585.1 Corallococcus exercitus
CCACCCGGCGGTACACCGCCTCCACCACGACCACGGCGTCGTCCACCACCAACCCGATGGCCACCGCCAGCCCGCCCAGCGACATGAGGTTGAGCGTCCCGCCCGTGAGCCAGAGCGCACCAAAGGTCATCGCCAGGGTGGCAGGGAGCACCACCGCCGCGGCCGTCATGGCCCGCCAGGAGCGCAGGAAGAGGCCCACGACCGCGAGCGTGAGCAGGCCGCCGAGGATGACCTCGTCCCGCACGTGGGCCACGGACCGCGCGATGAGCCCGGCCTGATCATAGGAGAGCTCGACGTCGATGCCCGGCGGCAGCCCCGCCCGCACCCGTTCGAGCTCCGCGTGGACCTCTCGCGCCAGGGCGATGGCGTCCGCCCCCGGCCGCCGGCCCACGTTGACGAGCACCGCGGGCCGGCCGTTCGCGTACGTCAGGGAGAGCCGGTCCGCATGCCCCTCCTGGATCCGCGCGACGTCGCCCAACCGCACGGGCGCCTCGGGCGTCCCGCCCACCACGAGCGCCGCCAACCGCTCCGGAGAGCCCACCGGTCCCTGGACCACCACCAGCGCCTGTTGGTAGTGCACGTCCACGCGGCCCGCCGGCTCGAGCAGGAGCGCGCTGCCCACCTGCGTGGCGAGCGTGGGCAGGTCCAGCTTCGCCTGCTCCAGCCGCTGCGCGTCCACGGTGATGCCGAGCTCGCGCACGTCGCCGCCGACCACGTCCACGCGCCCCACGCCCGCGAGGCCCGCCAGGCCAGGGCGCAGCGTCCGCAGGGCGAACTCGCGCAGCCGGGCGGGGTCCGCCGTCCCGGTGACGGCGAGCGTCTGGATGGGAAAGGACGAGGGGGTGAGCCGTTCGGCGAGGAGCGTCGTGTCCGGGGGCAGTGCGTTCCGCACCTCCGCGAGCCGGGCATTGACGAGTCCCAGGGCCCGCTCCATGTCCGTGTTCGAATCGAACCAGAGCGAGATCTCCGCGGCCGCGCGGATGGTCCGGGAGCGCACCTGCCGCACGCCGATGACGGTGGACAGCGCCTCCTCCACCGGGCCGGTCACGGACAGCCGCAGGGTCCGCGCGCTGGCGCCATTCAGCGTCGCGGCGACGATGATTCGCGGGAACTTCACCTCCGGGTAGAGCCCCCCGGGCAACCGGGTCGCGCCGAGCACTCCCGCCAGCGTCAGCGCCGCCAGCAGCACCACCACCCCGGGCGCGTTGCGCCGCAGCAGCGTCAGCCACGTCACCGCAGGACCTCCACCCCGGCGTCATCCGGCAGGGAGTAGCCCCCTTCCACGACGACGGGCTCGCCCACCGCGAGCGGCCCCTGGACGACGGCCGCGCCCTCGTCCTCGGAGACGACGTGGACCGGCACCCGGTGGACCCGCCCGTCCCCGAGCCGCGCGACCGCGAGGCCTCCATCCTCCTGGGGCAGGAGCGCCGATGACGGCACGGTCAGCGCGCTGCCCAGCGACGCCACGACGACCTGGGCTCGCGCGGTCGCGCCCAGGCGCAGCTCCCCGCGCGGGTTGGCGAAGCGCAGGCGGATCAGCACGTTGCCGCTCTGCGGATCCACGGAAGGGGACACCGCGGCGACCTCGCCCTCGCGCTCCCCGTCCAGCCCGTCCACGGTGAGGGTCGCGCGTTGACCGGGTTGGACCGCCGCGGCCTCCTGCTGGGTGACGTACGCGCGCAGCTCCAGCGGATCCGTCGCGGAGACCTGGACCACGGGCGGGTTCGCGCCCTCCACCCTTTCGCCCTGCCTCACCCCGATGGCGGTCACGACGCCGTCGAAGGGGGCCTGCAGCGAGGTGCGCCCCACGCCACGCCGGGCCAGCTCCAGGGCGCTCCGGGCCCGGGCCTCGGCGGCGCGGGCGGCGGCCTCCGCGCTCCGGTCCTGCTCCGCGTCCTGACGGGCCGCGACTCCGTGTTCAGCGAGGACGTCCGTGCGCGCCCGCTTCTCCTTCGCGGCCTCGAGCGCCGAGGTGGCTTCGCTCAGGGAGGCCTCCGCCTGCTGGAGCTCGGCGGTGGCGCTGAGCGTGTCCACCTGGGCCAGGACCTCGCCCGCTCGCACCCGGTCCCCTTCCGCCACGCGCAGCAGCGACAGCCGACCGGGCACCAGCGGTGAGAGCCGGACCTCGCGCCCGGGCGGCGCCGCCAGCAGGCCCGCGACGCGCAGACCGCGCACGGCCTGCCCCGGAGCCACGGCGGCGACACGGACGCGCGGAAGGGGCGGCGCGGCTTCTTCGGGCGGCGTCCGCTGGCAGCCCACGCCGCAGGCGCAGAGGCAGGCGAGCAGCGCGAATCTAGGGCTCATCAAGAGGGACCCCGGCGGCGAGTTCGAGGTCCGCGAACGCGGACTGGGCGGCGAAGGCGGCTTCGATGGCCTGCGTTCGCATCTCCGTGGCCGTCTGGAGCGCGGCGTTGAGCGCCACCCGGGGACTGCGGCCCACGCGATAGGACTCCAGGGCCATGCCCTCCGTCTTCTCCACGGCGGGCAGGATCTCCTCCGCGTAGCGCGCGAGTCCCGCCAGCGCGGCGGACAGGCGCGCATGGCTGGAGACGAGCTCCGTCCACCGGGAACGCCGCTCCTCGTTCTGGCGGGCGCGCGCGAGCTCCAGCGAGGCCGCGGCGCGGACCGTCTCTCCGCGTCCCAGGCCGGGGAGGAAGAGGTCCAGGTCGAGCGCGCCGCGAAGATACGTGCTGCGTCCCCCGGGGCCGTCCGCTTCCACGGAGACCCCCACCGTGGGGGTGGGCCACCGCTCCCGCCGTGACGCCCGCAGGGTGGCCTCGGCCGCAGACACCTCGCCCTGACGTGCCTCGGCGGCAGGGGACCGCGCGCCCACGGCCAGCACGGCCTCCAGTGAAGGCAGGGCGGGCGGGGGTTCGTCCACCGGCTCCAGCGCCGCACCCGGTGGCCGGCCCAACAGCAGGGCCAGCGCCGCCGTGGCGGCGGTGATCTCCCCCTGGCGGGTCAGCCATTGGACTTCGGCGGAGCCCCTCGCGATGCGGGCCTGGAGCAGGTCCAGCTCCGGGGCCGCGCCGGTTTCGAAGAGCAGCACCGCGGCGGCCTCCGACTCGCGCGCGAGCGCCAGTGCGCGTGCGGAGGTCTCCAGGAGCTGGCGGGCGCGCACCAGGGAGAAGTAGGCACGCCGCGCATCCGCCCGGGCCGTGGCCTCGCTCGCGCGGCGCTCGTCCGCGGCACCGCGGGCCGTCAACTCCGCGGCGAGCACCCGCGCCGCCCGGGCGCCCGGGGCCGGGAGCCGCTGGGTCAGCCCCACGGTCCACCGGGGATCATTTCCCCCGCCCCCCACGGACAGGGTCAACGGAGAGAAGGTCCGGGCGAGCTCTTCTTCCCCGCGGGCCACGGCTTCCCGCGCCCGGGCCTGTGCGAGCGCCGGAGCCTGACTCGTGGCTTCGAGGAGCGCCGAGCGCAGCGTGAGCGGCTCCCCCAGCGCGCTGCCGCCCCACAGCAACAGCAGGGTGATGACCCTGGAAGGCATTGCATTCCCGTGCCACATCGAAGGTCAGCCCTCCCGACAGCCATCATCGACGCGGGCCGCGCGTTCCGGGGCATGCGGCGCGCTGCCCCGAGGTCGGTGGACGTGTCAGCCAGGCGGCGCTTTCCGTCCCGGCACGGCCACGACGCATCTTGCCGCAGCGGGCATGTGGCCGTGAGCGCATGAGAAAGGCCTCATCCGTCCCCCAGGCGGATTTCATGCGCCCGGTGGGGACGGCGCACCGTGACGCTCAGGCCCCCCGGTCGACCGGCAGCCCCAAGCGCGTGAAGGAGAACACCAGCGACGTCTCGATGCGGCTCACCTCCGGACGGCTGGTGAAGGACTGGATGGTGAGCACGCGCAGGTGCTCCGTGTCCCGACACACGACGTGCACCAGGAAGTCCGTCGTCCCGCCCAGGCAGTAGACGGCCACCGTCTCCGGCAGCGAGCGCAGGTGGTCACCGATGCTGCCGAAGGCCTCTCCCACGTGGAGCCGCAGCTGCACGGCGATGAGCGCCTGGAGCCCCAGCCCCAGCGAGCGCGCATCCAGGTCCGCTCGATAGGACTGGATGACTCCGTCCGTCTCCAGCCGCTTCACCCGCGCGAGGCACGACGAGGGGGCCAGCCCCACCCTCGCGGCCAGCTCCTTGTTGGACAGCCGTGCATTGTTCTGGAGGGCCTCCAGAATCTCGCGATCGATTCGGTCGAGTGCGGCCATTCGAGGCTCCCGGGCGAATTCCATTCGATGGATGCCGCTCAATCCTGACCCGTATTCTGTCCGCATGCCACGACACGGAATCGCAGCATGCCTTCTCCTCCTGGCGGGCACGGCCTTCGCGGGCCCTGCGCCGTCGCCGGAACTCCTGCTCGCGCCCTGGTCGGGTCCTCATGGGGGCGTCCCGCCTTTCGACCGCGTGCGGGTGGCGGACTTCGCGCCGGCGCTCGAGGCCGCGATGACGCAGGCACGGGGCGAGCTCGCCGCCATCGCGGACGCGAAGGAGGCGCCCACGTTCGAGAACACCGTCGCCGCGCTGGAGGACTCGGGCCGCGCGTTCAACCGCGTCTACGAGGTCTACAATGCGTGGTCCTCGTTCGTGAGCTCACCGGAGTACCAGGCCGTGGAACGCCAGATGGCGCCCCGGCTGGCGGCGTTCTGGGATGAGCAGTCCCAGAACCGGAAGCTCTTCCGCCGCGTCAAGGCGGTCCGGGACTCGGCCGCGAAGGCGAAGCTGACGCCGGAGCAACAGCGTGTCGTGGCGTACTACTACGACGACTTCGTGCGCTCGGGCGCCCTGCTGGACGCGGCGGGCTCGAAGCGCCTGGCCGCGCTCAACCAGCGGCTCGCCACGCTCTACACGACGTTCAACCAGAACGTGCTCGCCGACGAGCAGCGCTACACCCTCCTGGAGAACGAGGCGGACCTCGCGGGCCTGCCGGAGCCGCTGAGGAAGGCCGCCGCGGCCGAGGCCACCGCGCGCGGACAGCCGGGGAAGTGGGCCGTGGCCAACACCCGCTCGGTGGTGGCGGACTTCCTCACGTACTCGGAGCGGCGGGCGCTGCGCGAGAAGGTGTGGCGCAACTACGACAGCCGGGGCGACCACGGCGACGCGCATGACAACAACGCCGTCATCACGCGGATCCTCGCGGCGCGCGCGGAGGCAGCGAAGCTCATGGGCTTTCCCACCCACGCGCACCGGCAACTCACCTACGCCATGGTGAAGACGCCTGAACGCGCCATGCAACTGCTGGAGACGCTGTGGAAGCCCGCCGTCGCGCGCGTGCGCGAAGAGGTCGCCGCGATGGCTGCCATTGCCCGGAGCCAGGGCCAGCAGGAGCCCATCGCCCCGTGGGACTACCGCTACTACGCGGAGAAGGTGCGCAAGCAGGCGTATGACTTCGACGACAGCGAGGTGAAGCCCTACCTCCAGCTGGAGACCCTGCGCGAGGGCATGTTCTGGGTGGCGGGCGAGCTCTTCGGCTTCACCTTCACGCCCGCGCCGGACGTGCCCGTCCTCCACCCGGACGTGCGCGTCTTCGCGGTGAAGGAGCGCGAGAGCGGCCGGGAGCGGGGGCTGCTGTACTTCGACCCCTACGCGAGGGAGGGCAAGTACAACGGCGGGCAGACGGAGACGTACCGCGTCCAGGAGCGCTTCCGGGGCGAGGTGCCGGCCCTGGTGACCATCAGCATGCCCTTCGTGAAGCCTGCGGCCGGAAGCCCCGCGCTGCTGGGCTGGCGCGACGCACAGACGCTGTTCCACGAGTTCGGCCACGCCTTGCACACGCTGAGCGGAGACGTAACGTACCCCGCGCTCGGCGGCAGCCGCGTGGTGAGCGACTACTCGGAGTTCCCCTCCAAGCTGTTCGAGCACTGGCTTTCCACGCCGGAGGTGCTGAGCCGCTTCGCGGTGCACCACGCGACGGGCCAGCCCATGCCCCAGGCGCTCGTGGCCCGCATCCAGAAGGCGGCGACGTTCAACCAGGGCTTCTACACCGTCGACTTCCTGACCTCCGCGCTGGTGGAGATGAAGCTGCACCTGGCGGGCGCGAAGCGCATCGACCCGGACGCGTTCGAGCGCGACGTGCTCCGCCAGCTCGGCGCACCCGCGGAGGTCGGAATGCGCTTCCGCATGCCCCACTTCGGGCACGTCTTCGCCAGCAACGCGTACGCGGCCGGCTACTACCGTTACCTCTGGGCGGACATGCTGGCGGCGGACGCCTTCGAGGCCTTCCAGGAAGGCGGCGGCGCCTACGATGCGAAGGTGGCCGCGCGGCTGCGCGAGCACGTCCTGTCGGTGGGCAACACCGTGGATCCGTTCGAGGGCTACCGGCTGTTTCGTGGAAAGGACGCGAGCCTCGACGCCCTGATGCGCGAGCGCGGCTTCGTGCCCGTAGACTGAAGCCCATGCTCGACCACACAGGCATCGGAGTCGCTGACGTCGCCCGTTCGGCCCGCTTCTACGACGCGGCGCTGGGGGCGCTTGGCCTCCGCCGCGCCATGCAGCTTCCCGCGGACACCGGAGCGGATGGCATTGGCTACGGCCGGGAGTACCCCATCTTCTGGATCGACCGCTTCCATCCCCACAGCGTGAAGCAACACACGGCCTTCGCCGCCACGAGCCGCGCCCAGGTCGAGGCCTTCCACGCGGCCGCGGTGGCGGCGGGAGGAACCGACAACGGCGCGCCCGGGCTGCGCGGCGTCGAAACAGGCTATCCCGCCGGTTACTACGCCGCCTTCGTGCTCGACCCGGACGGCAACAACATCGAAGCGGTCTTCCGACAGCCTCAAGGGAGATGAAGGCCGCCTCACTGCACGGCGCGCACGAACTGCCCCGGCGTGATGCCGACGATGCGCTTGAAGTGCCGGTTGAGCAGGCTCTGGTCATAGAGCCCGACCTGGAGCGCGACCTCCGCGGGCGTCTGCCCCTGTGACAGCAGCCGCCGGGCCCGCGAGATGCGCAGGTGCGTGAGGTACGCGTGGGGAGGCATGCCCAATTCCTCGCGGAAGGCGCGGCACAGGTGGAAGCGGTTCCAGCCCACCTGACGGGCCAGCGACTCCAGCGTGATGCCCTCCGGGATGGCCTCGTGCAGCGCCTCCACCACGCGCCGGACAGGCCAGCGGTAGCGCCGCTCCAGCGCGTCCGGGTGCCCCAGACAGTCCACCAGGGCGGCGAGGGCTTCGGCCAGAGCCGTCTGGAGCTCCAGCGCGTTGGAGCGTCCCACCAGGCTCGCATCCAGCACGGCGTGGAGGCGCACGAAGGCGGACGCAGTGGGCTGCTCCCGTTCGAGCTGGAGGTGGCGAAGGCGGGCGGAGGCCGGAGCCCCCAGGGCCTCGCGGGCCTCGGCGACGAGTGATGCGTCGAAGGCCACCGACTGGAACCGGGCGGGACCATCGCGGCGCAGGTCCCGGTGCACTTCGCCTGGCTGCTTGAGGTCGACCGTCCGGGGCGTGGAGGAGTGGACCTTGCCGCGTCCCCACCACTCCGAGCGGCCCCGCTGCGTCAGCGTCACCGAGAAGCGTTCCTTCACGGAGCGCAACAGCCGCCCATCGGTCCTGAAGCGCACCAGGTGGACGCCCGGCAGCACCGGAAACAGGAAGGTCTGGACGGACAGCGGGCCATCCAGGACGGCGCGAGGGAGAGCGGGCACGGTGGGATCCTAACGCCGGCCTCCCGCCTGGACCGGGCGAAGTGGACCTGCACGGCATGACAACAACGTCCAAGCCCGGCGTGGCTCCGACCGGGTACGCCTGTGAATCGGAATCCCGGCCATCCCCCTCACTCCGCCGGGCAGGAAGGCGTCATGACAGGCATCCAGGACAAGGTCATTGCCATCACCGGAGCAAGCAGCGGCATCGGCGAGGCGGCGGCGCTGCTGCTCGCCGAGCGCGAGGCGAAGGTCGTCCTCGGCGCGCGCAGGCAGGAGCGACTGGAGCCGCTGGTGGAGCGCATCACGAAGGCAGGCGGGCAAGCCCTTCGTGCACGGACGGACGTGACACGGCGCGAGGACGTGGCCGGGCTCGTCCGCCTAGGGCGTGTCCGCAAATTAGAGCCAGAGGCGGATGGAGGCGATATGGACCATCGCCAGGTAGTTGGCGGCGCGCTTCTCATAGCGCGTCGCCACCCGCAGGTTCTGCTTCAAGCGATTGAAGAGACACTCCACCCGGCAGCGCTTGCGGTAGGCCGCGCGCCGGAAGGCGCGCTGCCGGGGCTGGTCCGAGCGAGTGGGGATGATGGCGTGCACCCCATGTTCGCG
>NZ_RAVW01000428.1 GCF_003611585.1 Corallococcus exercitus
GGTGGAGGCGGGCTCCCCTGCCCCGCGTCCCGGGCATCGGTGTGGGAGCGGGCCACGGCGAGGACGCCCATGACGCCCGCGAGCCCCACCGCGGCGGCCCCGGCCCACAGGGCGCGCTTGCGGTTCGGCGCGACGGGCGGACCGGGTTCGGTGGCGGAGACCGTGTCGAGCTCGCGGTCGCTGGCTTCCGAGGGGTCCTCCGCCGGGGCCGCGACACGGCGCGCTGAAGCGGTGTCGGCCTTGCGGCGCGCGGAGGCGGACGGCTGCGAGCCTCCGTCCCCGGCACGGCTCGCGGGCGCGTCGACGCGGGAGGCGTCGGCCCAGACCATGGAGTTCTCGTCCCTGGCGGCGGCGACCTCACGGGAGTCGGCGCGCCTGGCGAGCGGGGCTTCCCTTCCCATCGACTGCAACGGCATCTGCGGCGTGGGCTGGGGAGGACGTCCGTCGGCGGCGCGGCCGTCCTGCGACAACACCAGCGTCGTCCCGTGGCGGTCCTCGTCCGGCGACCCGGCCCGCTTCGCTCCCGACGCGTGCTCGCGCGAGGGCATCACCGCCGTGGGCTCGCGGGGTGGCGGCTCGGCTCCTGCGCCACGCATCAGCAGCGCGCCGTCCTCCAGCGCCGTGCGCTCCGGGAGCGCGGGCAGCGCCTGGTTGCTGGCCGCGAGGGGGAACAGCGTCCGGACGAACGCGCCCACGTCGGTGTCGTCGACGGAGCGGGCGTGGTTCAACACGCACTGGGCCAGCGCGCGCTCCAGCTCCCCCGCCGTCTGGAAGCGCTTTGACAGGTCGCGCTCCAGCGCGCGGCAGATGGCGGCGTCCAGGTCCGGCGGCACGTCCGGGTTGAGGCGCGCGGGCGGCACGATGGTGCTCTCCTGCACCGCGCGCAGGACGGCGATCTCCGAATCGCCCTGGAACAGCCGCCCGCCCGTGAGCAGCTCCCACAGCACCACGCCCAGCGCGAAGACGTCGGTGCGCACGTCCACGCTCTCGCCCCGGGCCTGCTCGGGGGACATGTACGCGAACTTGCCCTTGAGCACGCCGGGGTTCGTGAGCTTGTTGCCCGCCTTCGCGATGCCGAAGTCGGTGAGCTTCACCGCGCCGTCGTAGGACACGAGCACGTTGTGGGGCGTGACGTCCCGGTGCACCAGGTTCAGCAGCTCGCCGTTCACCCGCAGGCGGTGGGCGTAGTGCAGCCCTCGCGCGACCTCCGCGCCGATGTGCGCCACCAGCACGGGCGGCATCGGCGTCATCGCTTCCTTGCTCCGCTTGCGCAGCTCCCACAGCGAGCAGCCGCGCACGTACTCCATCGCCAGGTAGTAGGTGTCCTCGTGCTTGTCGAAGTCGAAGATCTGCACCACGTTGGCGTGGTTGAGCCGCGAGGCCAGCCGCGCCTCCGCGATGAACATCTGCACGAAGTCCGGGTCGCTCGCGAGGAACGCCCGCACGCGCTTGATGACGACTTCCTTCTCGAAGCCCTCCGGCCCGCGCGCGGTGCACAGGAAGATCTCCGCCATGCCCCCTTCGGCGAGCTTGCGGCGCACGACGTACTTGCCGACGTGGGTTCCTGCCTCGAGCGTCACGGAAGGGTCCAAGGCCGCGCCTACTCGAACTTGACCGTCACCACGTTGAGGTCGATGGGACGCACCTCGATGCGGCGGCTGAGGGTGCGCTTCAGCTCGGAGTTGGTGAATTTGCAGTCATACGACCCCACGTGCATCTCCACCGGCTGGAACGGTGTCTCGCCCAGCTTGCGTCCGTTGCACGTCACCTCCGCCCACGGCGTCACCACGAAGCTCACCGACGCGGCTCGCTCCACGGCGCGGGGGGACTCGCGCACCTCCGCGGCGGGCACCACCGTGGCGGTGGTGGCGGCGGGCGCCTTCACCACCGGCGCGGGAGCCTGGGCGCGAGGAGTCTCCTGGGCCTGCTTCGCCTCGGGGGCCGCGGTGTCCGGCGCGCGGGGAGCGGCCACGCCGGAAGGTCCGACTCCGGGCTCCGGCGTCGAAGGAGCCGGCGGGGCCGTGGCGGGCGGCTCCGAGGCGGGCTTTCCGGACGACGGCAATGGCACGAGCTTCAGCGGTCCCACGTCGAGCCGTCCGGACGGCGGGACGACGATCTGCGTGCGCAGCTCGCGGTAGCCCTCCTTCACCAGCACGACCCAGTAGCGGCCGGGCTTCACCGTCGGCAGCGTCAGCGGGGTGCGCTCCGGGAGGACGCGATCCTCGAACACGACGCGCGCGCCGGCGGGCTCGGACTCCACGCGCACGCCGCTCGCGCCGGGCCCCAGGCTCCAGACGAGGCCGACGCCCACCAGGAGCGCGACGAGCAGGATGGCGCCATACAGGAGCCCGCGGCGCTTCGGCGGCTCCACCGCGGACTGCTCGGTGACCGTGCCGGTGCGGGCCGGCGGCGTCCAGGCGTTCGGCATGGGCGCGCGGGACGCGGAGCGCGGCGCGGTGGACGCGGTCATCTCCTCGATGGTCGCATGGGGCGCGGGCACCGGAGGCCGGTGGTTGCGGTGCTCGCCGGACGGGGCGGGCATGCCCGTGCGGGAGACGGGAATCTCCGAGCGCGGCACGGCGCGCATGTCCTGCGTGGGGCCGTCGTCCACGTCGGCGCGGGAGACGGCGCGCATGTCCAGGGTCGAGTCGTCCTCGTCCTCCCGGGCCTGCGCCGTCAGGAGGCGCTGATCCAACGTGGGCGCGTCCTCCTCCACCTGGAATCCGCCGGAGAGCTTCCCCTGCGTGTCCACCATCGCGAGCGTGGGCGCGTCCTCCTCGACCTGGAACCCGCCGGAGAGCTTCCCCTGCGTGTCCACCATCGCGAGCGTGGGACCGTCCTCCTCCGTCACCGTCGGGAGGGAGGGCTCCTCCAGGCGGACCGGCCGGATGCTCCGAGAGGGCGGTGATTCCAACGCCCGCCGGGTACCTGTCGTCCCCCGGGGCTCCGGACGGCCGTCCGCGGCGCGGGCATCGACCCGAGAGTCGACGTTGCGGATCTCGGAGCGGGGCTCCGGACGACTGTCGACGTTGCGGCCCTCAGAGCGGGGCTCCGGACGACCGTCGACGCTGCGCCCGTCACCGTGCCGGCCCTCGGCGCGCCCGTCCGCGTGCGCATCGGGGTGACGGCCTTCACCGCGTGCCTCCGCGCGAGCGGCACCGCGTCCATCCGGCCGCGCATCCGCACGGAGCTCCGAGCCTCGGCCCTCTGCGCGAGGCTCCGCGTGACGACCGTCCGCGCGCGGGTCCACGTTGCGGCCATCCGCACGCAAGTCGGCGCGAGATTCCACTCCTCGGCCATCCGCACGCACGTCAGAGCGAGGATCCACTCCTCGGCCATCCGCACGCGCGTCGGCGCGAGGCTCCGCGCCACGGACCTCCGCGTTGCGCGCTTCCGCCCGCGCCTCCGCGTTGCGGCCTTCAGGACGGGTATCCGGCCCACGGCTCTCGGAGCGCCCGCCGTCCGCCTCCGCGTCCTCGCGGCGCGCCTCCACCTTCCCACTGGGACGGTTCGCCCGGGGCGGACGCAGCGTCGTGGTGGGCTCGTTCTCCGTGCGCCCCGGCGGCGTCGCCGGACGCATCACCGAACGGCGCGGCGCGGGCGACGGCGGAGGCACACCCGCCTCCTCGTCCGTCACCAGCACCTCGCCGGAGCGCGCCTCCTCCGACAGCCGGTCCGCGTACAGCTCCCGCATGAACGCGGCCAGGTCCGCAGTCGTGCCACACGGCTGCGGCTGCGACGCCAGCCACCCCTCCAGCGCCCGCTGCAGTTCCTGCGCGTGCTGGTAGCGCGCGTCCGGCTCCTTCGCGAGCGCCTTGAGCACGATGGCGTCCAGTTCCACCGGCACCCGCGGCGCCACCTGCGACGGCACCGGCACGTGGCACTCCGCCACCGCCGACAGGGTCAGCATGTCGCTGGGACGCTTGAACAGCCGTCCCCCCGTCAGCAGCTCATGCAGCACGACCCCCAGCGCGAACACGTCCGAGCGCCGGTCCACGCGCTGCCCCGCGGCCTGCTCCGGCGACATGTACGAATACTTGCCCTTGAGCACCCCGGAGCGCGTCACGGTGGCCTGGTCCGCCGCCTTCGCGATGCCGAAGTCCACCACCTTCACGCCACCGTCGAACGTCACCAGGATGTTCTGCGGCGACACGTCCCGGTGCACGATGTCCAGCGGGCGCCCCGTCGCATCCGTCTTCTTGTGCGCGTAGTCCAGCCCCGCGCACGCCTCCAGCAGGATGCGGCACACCAGCGGCACCGGCAGCGGACGCCCCGCCGTCTCCGAGCGCTTCCAGAGCCGGCGCGCGTCCACGCCATGGATGTACTCCATGGCGATGAAGAACGTGTCCCCCTCCGCCCCCAGGTCGTAGATCTGCACCACGTTGGGGTGCGCCAGCCGGGCCGCGATCCGCGCCTCGTCCAGGAACATCCGGACGAACTCGTCGTTCTCCGACAGGTGCGGGAGGATCCGCTTCAATACCAGCAGCTTGTCCGGAGCATCCGAACCCGGCCGGCGCGCGAGGTAGATCTGCGCCATGCCGCCCGTGGCGAGGCGCTTCAGGAGCTGGTAGCTGCCGTAGGTTTCGATGGACACGGCCGGACGCGTGGAGGCGGGCCCCAAGCGTAAGCGGCCGGGCCAGGGGAATCAAACATCGAATCCCCTTGAGGTTTTTCCCGGCTCCACCCTCCGTGCGCCCTAGCGGCGGACGGCCCGGACCTCTCGCGTCTCCCGCATCAGCGCTTCCAGTTCGTCCAGGTGCCGCTTGAGCACCGGCATCAGCACCGGAGCCGCGTCCACCCGGTCGAACAGGTCGAGCACCCGGTCCACCTTGCGCTCGATCTCCTGCGCCCTCGCGGAGCTGATGCGCTTGAGGAGCATGTCCGCCCCGGCCTCCATCAGGACCCGCGCCACCGCGTTGCGGTCCGCCAGCGGCTCCTGCTTGCGCTGTCCCTCTCCACGGATGACCCGCAGTCCCGGCGCACCGGCGCGCGGAGAGGACTTCATGGGCTCATCAGGGGTCCAGGTGCTCACAGCGCCTCCAGGGCAACAGCGTGCAGACGCTCCGCAGGGTACACACCGAGGGAGCGCCTCCAATTTTCTGGTCATCCGCACAGGCAGATGCAGTGCTGTAGCACCGGGGTCTGACACCCCCGTTCGGGGCCGGATGGCCGGCCCGTCACGGGGTCCACACCCACAGCTTCCCTACCGTTCAGTCGTTGGCGCAGGCGCGGCGGTAGGTGATGGCCACCTTGGAGCCCGGCGGCGGCACCGTGGTGAACACGACGCTGTTGGACGCCGCGTCGTAGCTCCACCCGCTGGTTGTCGCGGTGCCGTTGACGGTCACCACCACCGTGCCCGCGTCGGGCTCCTCGCTCAGCGGGAAGCGGTCCTGCGCGCTGAACGCCTTGTTGGCCACCTGGCGGAGGAGCGGCGCGTAGTCACCCGCGCAGACGTTGAGGACCTCGCCGCCCGTCTGGGCCGCCGCGTCCGCGTACCGGGTGCCGGTGCCGCCCGCCGTGGCGCAGGACGTCTTCGTGGGCGCGATGGCGAAGAACGTGGCCCGCTGCGGCTGGTTCTCACCCTTGCGCTGCTGCGCCCACTGCACGTACGTGGAGACCGCGTCCGGCGAGTGGTCGTCCTCGTCGCCCACGAACACCACCACCAGCGCCGCGGAGTCGCGCAGGAAGCCCGCGTTGCCGTCGTTGGCCAGCGCCGTGCGCGGATCATCCGCGTTGTTCACCAGCGGCGAGGTGAGCGCGCGGCGCATCGCCTCGAAGCCCTGCTCCACCTGGGCGCACTGGCCCACCTGCACGTTCTGCTGGAGCACCTGGGCCACGTTGGGTGTGCCCAGCGTGAGGATGCGCTGGCGGCTGTTGTCCGCCGGGAAGAAGCGGCCGGCCTCGCCACCCAGCGCGCCGCCCGGGCACGCGCCGGACACCGCGGAGATGCCCGTCGTCGTCACCGCCATGTTCACGTCCACCGCCTTGTTGCGCGCGGTGTTCACGAACTCGGGAATCGCGGCCACGAGCTTCGGGTGCTCCTCCACCATGGACGCCGTGTTGTCCACGACGAACAGCACGTCCACCTTGCTCACGTCCTGCTGCACGAAGGTGTCCGTCTTGTCCGTCTTCTTCGACGACTCACCGATGAGCGGCACCATCAGCGGGATGGGCAGGTCGCTGGAGTCCACGTAGAGCGGCGACAGGTTCATGCCCGTCACCTGCGCCAGGTAGTCCACGCCCACCGTGAAGGACTCGCCCGGCTGGAGCTGGAACGCGGGCGGCGCCGGGTGGTCCAGCAGTTCGAACTCCGTGTCCGTCGTGCCCGGCCCGATGAAGACGTTGGACACCGTGATGGGCGTGGTGCACGCGTTGAGGTAGTTCACCTCGCGCGGCGCCGGGCGGCAGTCCTTGCGGCCCAGGCCGAAGTCCAGGTACCAGGGCGACGCGACCAGGCACGTCTCCTGCGAGTTCGCCAGGAGCGGCACCTGCCGCACCGGCGTCACCGGGTTGTACTGCTCCACCTGCAGCTCCCCCGTGAAGCCGCCACCGGTGAAGGGCGCCTGGAAGGCCACCTGGAAGCTGAACCAGTCCCCCGGGTAGATGATGCCGCCGAAGAGCTCTCCGCCGGGCATCTTGAACACGCCGCCGCCGTCGTTGGCGATGCGGATGTTCTTCACGGGGCACAGGTCCGTGCCCTTGTTCTCCAGCTTCACGCCCAGCACCGCGCCGCGGCCCGGCGGGATGGTGCCGAAGTCCACCAGCTCCGGTGTCACCGTCAAATCACACGGCGCGTGCGCCTTCGCGCGGCCGAAGAAGTCCAGCTGCACGGTGGCCGCGGAGAACGCGCTCGTGGTCATCACCAGCGCGCCGGACGCGCTGCCCTCGCGCATGGGCTCGTAGAAGACCTCCAGGTTCAGCTCGCCGTTGGCCGGCAGGGTGAACGGCAGTGCGATCGGCTTGTGGTTGAACTGCAGCTGGGCGCCCGTCGCGTCCGGCGTCCAGTCCAGCGTGTTGATGGTGAGCGGCCCGGCGTTGTCCGTGCCGCAGTTCTTCACGTTCACCACCACGCGCACCTTGGAGCCCAGCGGCTGCTCGCCGAAGTCATACGTCAGCGGCGACACGCACAGCTCCGACGCGCCACCGAAGCCGCGCAGCGGCACGGGCAGCGTGGGGTGGCGCTTGCTCACCACGGAGTAGACGGCGCGGTCCGTCGCCGCGCCCATGTGGCCGGGGCTGTAGCGGATCTCGAAGGCGCGCACCTCGCCGGGCTGGAGCACCAGCGGCAGGCCCGTGTTGGCCTGGCTGAAGGACGCGTCCGTGCCGTCCAGCATGAGCGACGTCACCGTCACCGGCTCCGTGCTGATGTTGCGCAGGCTGGAGGCCTTGACGGCGTCGCGGTCCACCGGCACCGCGCCGAAGTCCACCACCTCCGGCTCCGCCACCACCGCGCGGTCCAGCGCCTCCGCCGTCAGCTGCACCGGCACGTCCGCGCACCCGTTGCAGGGCGAGATGGCCAGGGCAATCTGCTTCCTGCCCACGCGCACCGGGTTGAAGGTGACGGGCAGCTCCACGCGCTCGCCCGGGTTCACCGTCAGGGGCGCCGCGACGAACTCATCCTTGTCCGCGCCCACCAGCTTGGGCGTCACCATCACCGGCAGCTCGGTGGGGTTGTCCAGCGTCACACCCAGCGTCTTGGTGGAGTCCGCTTCGATGCGGCCGAAGTCCAGCGCGCGCGGCGTCACCCGGGCCCACGCGTCCACGCCGGCGCCGTTGAGCGGAATGCGCATCAGCGGTTCGATGCGCGTGTCCGAGCGCACCACCAGCACCGCGGGCAGCCCGCCCTGCGCCAGCGGCGCGAAGCGCACCTTCAGCGTGCACTCGCTGCCCGGCACCAGGCTGTGCGGTCCCTCGTGGGTGAACTCCGCCTTGTAGGCGCCTTCAGGCCCCTCCACCCAGGCCTCGTCCACCGTGATGCGCGCGCGTCCCACGTTGCGCAGCGTCACCGTGGATTCACGAGCGTCGAAGATGGCGACCCGCGCGAAGTCGACGCCTCCTGGCGTCGCCGTCAGCCGGCCATCCGCGAGCGACGAGCGCTCCCGGTCCGCGCAGCCCGACAGCAGCCCCACCACCACCAACCCCAGCAGGCCCCAGCGCCCCGTCATGGCACCCACC
>NZ_RAVW01000429.1 GCF_003611585.1 Corallococcus exercitus
CGCGAGGCCCAGGACCGAACTCCCGAAGAGGAGACTTCCGCCCACCCTCCCCAGGACCCGCTGCGCCACTGTCTGGCGCTCCCCGGTCCTGGCCAATGCGCGTTCGGATTCCGCCAGCGCCTGCTTCTCCATGGTGCCTCCCATGTTCCCCACGGGAGGCGTTCTAGCGTGAATTGGCGCGCCTTGCCCCAGGAGGCCCAGGCTCCCGGCCTACGGCGCGGCCGGGCTCCCCGGCTGGAGCGGGCGGCCTCGGGAAGGGGAGTCGCCGCCCCGCCTCCCTGCCACCCGCTTCTGGAGTGCGGACCTACCTTTTCCCGAGCCCCTCGAACCCCTGGAGCGTTCCATGGACGAACAGAAGCAGCAGGCCGGACAGCCGCAGCAGCGCCCGTCGCTGATGTCGACGATCCTCACGCAGGGCAAACGCATCCTCACGAAGGAGGCGGAGCTCGCCCGGAAGGACCTCAAGGAGGACGCGAAGAACACCGCGAAGAGCTCGCTGCTGCTGGGCGCGAGCGCCTGGATGGGGCTGACGGGGGTGAGCGCCCTGATCATCGCGGCGGCCCTCGCGCTCCCGAAGCGGCCCGTCAAAGGCGCGCTCGTGATTGGCGCCGTGCTGGTGGGCGGCTCGCTGGGCGTCGGAGTCACCGGGCTGCGCACCCTGCCTCGCAAGCCCCTGGGCCGCTCCCGCGAAGGGCTCCAGACGATTGCCTCCACTGTCGGGGAGAAGCTCCCGCACTGACGGGGAGCATCAACGGAGACACCTCGTCAGCGGGGTCCAACCAGGATGGCGGCCCTGGCTCCCGAATCCCACCGGGAAGGAAGCCAAGGCCGTCAAGACGAAGCAGCCCTGATCAGGCCGGCCGCTCGATGTGGCCGTCCGCGTGCCGCGCGAAGCGCCCTTCCTCGCGCGCGTGCACCGGGTCATGGCTGGGCCAGGGCCAGCCGCCGAAGCCCGTGCGCTGGTAGTCCGCGAAGGCCTGCTGGATCTCCTGCCGCGAGTTCATCACGAACGGGCCGTACTGCACGACCGGCTCGCCGATGGGCTTGCCCTGGAGCAGCAAGAGCTCCGCCGTCTCCGGGCCGTTCTCCAGCACCACGTCCACGTCCGAGCGCAGCTCGATGGCGTTGCGCACGGGCACCGCCTTGCCACCCACGCTCAGGCGCGAGCCCAGGAAGAAGTAGAGCATCCGGTTCGTGCCGCGCGACGCCGCGGGCAGCGTCCAGCGCGCGCCCGGCTCCATCTTCAGCGTCCAGATGGCCACGTCCGCGTCCGGGTTCGCGGCCCAGGACTTGGGCGGCGGGGGCGGCGCCTTCACGTCGCGCAGGTTGCCGGCCACCACGGTGATGCTCGTGGTCCGGCCCGCGTCGTCCTTCGCCTCGTGGCGCGGGATGACGTGGTCCCACAGCATGGAGAAGTGCGCCTGCACCATCTTGTTGGCGCGCGGCAGGTTGAGCCAGATTTGGAACAGCTCGATGTGGTTGCCCTGGTCCTGCTTGAGCAGCGGGAACATCTCCGAGTGGTTGATGCCGCCGCCCGCGGTGAGCCACTGCACGTCGCCCCCGCCGAAGCGCGCCGCCGCGCCCAGCGAGTCCGAGTGGTCCAGCAGCCCGTTGCGCACGATGGTCACCGTCTCGAAGCCCCGGTGCGGGTGCTGCGGAAAGCCCGGCACCACGGTGCCGTGGTACATGTTCCAGCCATCCCGCCCCGCGAAGTCCTGGCCGATGTCGCGGCCCGCGAGCGACGCCTTCGGCCCCAGCTGCTCATTGCCCTGGGGATAGCGGTCGTCGTGGTGCACGCAGAAGAGGAACGGATCCGGCGTCCGCCACGGGGTGGGGGACGGCCCGAGGGGATCCACGCGGACCACGGCTTCCGGTTGCTGCGCTTGCTGCTGACTCATCTTCGACTCCTCTGCCTTTCCCGAACCGCGCGAGCATCCCGCGGCAGCAGTAGTGATGCCCGCCGCCGCGATGAGTTTCAGCGCCGCTCTCCGGCTCACTTCGTCCACGGTCCACCTCGCGCCCGATGCCGTTGGGGCCGCTCCATCCTACCTAACGGCCGGGCCTTCCCGGCGCCCTGCCTGCCTGCATGGCTGGCTTTCGCCTCTGGTAAGAAGGTCCACATGCCCCTGCGTGAGTTCCATCAGGTCCCCGTGCCCCAGGTGCTGGACTTCCTGGACACGCTCCAGCGGGATGAGCGCCGTGAAGCGCTCCGGAAGCCGGGACGGTGGCGCACCCTTGTCTTCTCGGGGCTCATCGTGACGTGCCTCGTGCTGTGCCTCGTCTACCCGGAGCCGGTGTCGCAGTTCGCCGGGTTCATGGCGGTCTGGCTGGGCTGCGCGCTGGCCATCATCCGGCACTCCCTGTACTCCCCGCGGTTCGGTGGGAGGGTGAACCCCTTCGTGGGCTTCGAGCTGTGCACCCGCCGCCCGGAGCTGGTGGCCGTGCTCTTGCGGCGGCTCCAGCGCGACCTTCCGGCGGACGGGACCGTGAGCCTGAAGCTGCGCCCGGAGCCCATCCCCACCGGGCCCGGGTCCCCGGAGCCACCGGCGGACATGCCCGACACCCCGACCTGGACCAAGGTCGACGCGTGGCTCGAGTTGAAGACGCGGCTGGCGGACGGCGCGCACCTGCGCCTGGGCATCCAGGAGAAGCGCCGGTGCCAGGTCCGCGAGAGGCCGGCGCCCACGAAGCCGAATCGCCTGAAGCTCAAGTACCGGGACGTGCTCTATGTGGAGCTGGCGTTGCGGGTGAAGGCCCGCCGGCACCCGGAACTCGCGGCGTTGACGGAGGCCGAGGCCCGCCGGTGCGTGCGCCTGCCCGACGGCGTGACCTTCCGCCGGCTGCGGGTTTCCGCGGACGCGCTCCGGCTCCAGGTCCATGTGCGCGAGCCCTGGTGCGCGCGCCTCCCCAAGGGCTTGACCCACGGGGGAGACGGGAAGCTCGTCCCCCAAGAGGCGGCCTTCTGGCGCACGCGGATGTCCCGGCTCGACCTGTCCCGCGTGCTCACGGGCCTGCTGCTGAGCCTCTACCAGATGCTCCACGTCGCCCGGCATCCGCTGCCCCCGTTGCCTCCGCCCGAGCCCGCCCCCGCGCCGCTCGCGAAGCCGGAGCGGGGCCGCAAGAAGCGCCGGGGACGCAGGGCCGTTTGACCGTCGTTCGCGCGGACTCCTACGCTCGCGCGCGGGTCCGCCCGCCGGGCGTCGCAGGGAGTCCACCGCCTTGGCGGTCAACATCAGCCGTTTCCACGAAGTCTTCCTCTATCAATCCCGCGCTCCGGTGCCGGAGCTGCTGGCGGACCTGAAGGTCCTGGGCGGACTGGACGCTCGCGCGGAAGCGCAGCGCAGCGCCCTGGCGTGGGGCGGCTGGCTCACCACGGTTCCCGGCGGGGTGATGGCCCTGCTGACCTATGGCGTGTGGGCGGGCGCCGTGAACGCGGACGAGCAGCTCTCCGATGCGGGCCTCCAGCTCTTGAAGGTCACGGGCGCGGTGGGCGGGACGCTGCTCGCCGTGGGCCTCTGCCTGTTCCTCTGGCGGTTCGCGCTCAAGGATCGCGACCTGGACAACCGCCGCTACGGGCTGGCCCAGGTGCTGCTCCAGCGCCTCCAGGTGGACCTGGCCCCGGACGCGCCGGTGCGCCTCAAGCTGGACCTGCGCCCCCCCGACTTGCTCCACAAGCGCGTGAAGCAGGACATGGTGGGCTGGTGGAACACGGACTTCTTCGTCGACCCGTGGTTCACGCTGGAGACGCGGCTGGCGGACGGCACCTTCCTGCGGATCCGCATGGTGGAGCGGCTCCAGAAGCGCGAGCGCTCCAAGACGAGCGCCAGCGGCAAGACGCGCACCAAGACCAAGCGCAAGGGCTTCGCCCGGCTGGAGGTGTCCGTGCGCGTGAAGCCGGAGCGCTATCCCGGTCTGGAGCGGCTCAAGGCCCGCGCCACCGCCGCCACGCGCCTGCCCCGGCGCGTCGAACTGGAGCGGGTGCGCGTCGCGGTGGACCGGCTGTCGCTGCGCGTCCGGCTGTCGGATGAATGGGTGGCGCGGCCGGAGAAGGCCGCAGGCGATTCGGACGCGCCCGCCTTCTGGAGGCAGGCCCTGGAGAAGGACGACGCGTCCCGCACCGCGACGATGATGCTCCTGAGCCTCTACCAGGTGCTGGGCTACGCCCGGCGGCGCGCGAAGCTGCAGGCGGCGCGCGGACGGCGCGGGACGGTTTGACCTGCCCGGGGGCGACTCCTACGCTCGCTCGCGGCTTCTTACCGCTGACCGTTGACCAAGGCCCTCCACCGTGGCGCTCGACCCCTCCGCGTTCCAGAAGACGTACGTCTACGAAGCCCGCGCCCCGGTGGCGGAGGTGCTGGCGGACCTGAAGGCGCTGGAGGAGCTGGACGCGCGCGCGGAACAGAAGCGGCGCACGCTGTGGATCGCCGCCTGGAGCCTGCTGGTCTTCAGCATCGCCGGCACCGCCCTCCTGTCCCTCGCGGTGGGGCAGCTCTCGTTCGAGCAGCAGGACGCGTTCGCGGGCCTGCCGCTGCTCGTGGGCGTGGCGAGCTTCGTGGCCGGCATCGTGCTCTTCGTCATCCGGGCGCGCGCGGGCCGCACGGACCTGGACAACCGGCGCTACGGAATGCTGGCCACGCTGCTCAAGCGACTCCAGGTGGACCTGGACGTGAACGCGCCCGTGGACGTGAAGCTGGACCTGGCGCCGCGCGATGAAGAGCGAAAGTGCGTGGGCAAGACCAAGCGGGGCCGGTGGGACTGCGAGAACTTCACCGACGCGTGGTTGTCATTGCACGGCCGCTTCGCGGACGGCACGCACCTGCACGTGTCCATGGTGGAGCACCTGCAGAAGCGCAAGCGCTACGGCCGCAGCAGCAGCGGCAAGACGAAGCTCAAGACCAAGCGCAAGGGCAAGACGCTGCTCCAGGTGGGGCTGCGCGTGAAGCCGGAGCGCTTCCCCGGCCTGGCGGACCTGCGCGCGAACGCGAAGCAGGCCGCGCGGCTCCCGCCGGGCGTCGTGCTGTCGCGGTTGGACGTGGCGGAGGACCGCCTGGCGATGCGCGTCGTGCTGGATCAGGAGTGGGGCGTCCTGACGACGAAGCCCGCCCCGCCCGCCGGCAAGGCGCCCAAGGGGCTGGTGCCTCCCGCGCCCCAGGACGCGGCGCGCGCCGCGACGATGATGCTCCTGAGCCTCTACCAGGTGCTGGGCACCACGCGCCGGCGGAGCACGCCGCCGGGCCGTCAGCAGCCGGTTTGACCTGTCAGAAGGCGCCTCCTACGCTCGGTCGCGGCCTGCTCCCGCTGAACAAGGTCTCCCTCCCGTGCCGCTCGACCTCGAAGCCTTCCAGAAGACCCAGGTCTACCAGCGGCGCGCGACCGTGGCGGAGGTGCTGGAGGACCTGCGCGCCATGGATCCACGGGCCAGGCCCGTCCCGGAAGCGCGGCAGCCAGAGCCCACCGGCCCCCCGAAGAACACCGCCGCGCGCATCGGGGTGGGAATGCTCGTCGCGGCCGTGGTGGCCCTGGCGATCCTCTGGTTCCTGCCCTCGGGCCTGGAGGGCCTGACTTCCCTGATGGGCTTCCTCTTCTTCGGGCTGCTGGTCGGAGGCATCCTCACGCTCGTCGCGTCCTCCATGGGGTCGGAGTTTGATTCCCCGCTGAGCGCGTCCTCGTGGCCGGAAGAGCGGTTCGTGGCGCCGTACAAGGAACAGCGCCGCCTGCTGGTGGCCACGGTGCTCCAGCGCTTCCAGGTGGACCTGGTCCAGGACGCACCCGTGGACGTGACGCTGGACCTGACGTTGCCCCTGGACGACCGCAAGCGCGTCCACCGGGGGAAGCACGGCACGGGGACCCGCGAGGACTTCGTCGACCCGTGGCTGTCGTTGCAGGGCCGGTTCGCGGACGGCACGCAGCTGCAGCTGTCCGTGGTGGAGCAGGTGCGGCTGGTCCATCGCACGAAGGTCCTGCCTCTCAAGGTGAAGACGAAGCGCAAGCGGAGCGGGGTCAGCCTGATGACGGTCGCGCTGCGCGTGAAGCCGGAGCGCCACCCCGGGCTCGCGGCCATGGAATCGCGCGCGCGGGACGCCGTGCGGCTGCCCCCCGGCGCCCGGCTGAAGCGGGTGCGCGTGGCCGAGGACCGGGCGGAGCTGCGCGTCCTGCTGGACGAGGACTGGGTGGTCCAAGCCCCCAGGACGCCCCGGCCGCAAGGGTCTTCGAAGCCAGACGCGTCGCGCACCGCGACGATGATGCTCTTGAGCCTCTACCAGGTGCTCAACCACTCCAGCTCCCAGGCCCGGCCCGGGAACGTGAGGTCCACGTCGTGAAGCTTCGTGTCCTGTTCCTCGTGGGCCTCGGTGTGCTCGGGGCCTCGGCCTGTTCGCAGGGCGCTCCCGCCTCCAGCGCTCCGCCCACGCAGGCCATTCCCGCCACCGCCGCCGCTTCGGCCGCCGAGCCGAAGGAGGCCGGCACCAAGCTCAAGTTCAAGGACGGCGACGACCGCGAGCGCTTCTCGCTCAAGCCCAAGGACGACGGCGCGAAGCTCGTCGACGGCGAGGACAAGGAGCTGGCCCGCTACAAGTGGAAGGGCGGCGAGCTCAAGGTGTCCGGTCCGGACGACGCGGTGCTGGCCTACGTCACGGGCGGCCCGGACGCGTTCCAGGTGAAGGACGCCGGGCGCTCGGCCGTGCGCTACACGCTGACGCGCGAGGGCGCCGGGTGGAAGCTCACGGACGCCCAGGGCGCGGTGCTCTACACGGTGGCCTCCGACGGCGGAGGCGCGTCCGTGAAGGGCGCGTCCGGCGCGGAGGAGGTCCACGTGAAGGTGCGCGACGGCAAGCTGTCCCTGCGCGACCCGTCCGGCAAGACGGTGCTCGCCACCAAGCAGCCGGTGTCCCCGGAAGCCGCCGCGTGCCTGGGCTTCTCCTCGCTGGACCTGCCCCTGCGCATGGCCCTGCTCTTCCGCCTCCAGTCTCCCGCGGGCGCCGCGTCGCCCTGAGCCTTCCCAAGCCATGTCCCCTTCCTTCCCGTCCGCCGAGCAGTGCCTGGAGACGTCCGGCTTCCTCTTCTCCCACCCCTGTGAGCGCGGTGCGTCCACGCAGTGCATGCGCTGCCAGAAGCCCATCTGCGCGCTGCACCTGCGCATGCTCGACGGCGAGGAGACGGTCTGCGTGACGTGCGCGCGCGCCGCCGACAACGGCGACGAGAACCGCGACGGCTCCGACACCTCCGCCGACGAGGACGACCCCAGCTACTACTACGAGGACTACGGCTACTACGGCCGCGACGCGTGGAGCGGCTCCGGGTCCTCGTCCTCCTCCCGCGACACCAACGACTTCACCGAGGCCGACGGCGAGAGCGTGCGGCGCGAGGACGACGCCTCCTTCGAGGAGGACCTGGGCGGTAGCTGAGCGTGGCCGCGCGATGTCAGCACTGGCGCCTCTACGCGCTCGGCGGAGGCCTGGGCCACCTGACGCGCGCCGCGGCCCTGGCCCGCGCGGCCGTGGCCCGGGGCCACCGGGTGGAGGTCCTCACCAACAGCCCCTTCGCCCCCGGCCTGCCGCTGGAGTCGTGGCTGGGCCCCGGCGCCACCGTGCACCACGTGGACGCGCGGCTGGACAAGGCCGCCACCGTGGCGGCGGTGGGCGCGTGGCTCGCGGAGTCCACGCCGGACGTGCTGGTGGTGGACACCTTCCCCCGGGGGCTCGCCGGGGAGCTGGTGGCGCTGCTGCCCATGGTGCCTGCGCCGCGCGTGCTGGTGCACCGCGACCTGAACCCCGTCTACGTGGAGCGCTTCGACGTGGCCCACGCCGTGGACGCGTTCGACCTGCTCGTCGTGCCCGGAGAGGACGCGCCCTTCGCGCACCACCCGCGCGCGGTGCGCACGGCGCCGTGGCTGCTGCTGGACGCGGACGCGCTGCTGTCCCGCGAGGAGGCCCGGCGGAAGCTGGACGTGGAGGACGGGGACACGCGGCCCGTGGTGGCGGTGATGGGCTGTGGCCGCCCGGAGGAGGTGGCGGAGGCCGGGGCGACCGCGGACCGGCTGCGCGTGTCGCTCGGGGGGCGGGCCGTGGTGCGGTGGCTCGTTCCCACGGTCCACGCGTCGGGGCTGGCCGTGTGGCCCGCGCTCGCGGTGCTGCGGGGCGTGGACGTGCTGGTGGG
>NZ_RAVW01000042.1 GCF_003611585.1 Corallococcus exercitus
GCCCCCGCCCCGCCTATATAGGGGGCCCGCCGTCCCTCATGGCCAGCCCGGGCTGTCACGGGGCGCGCGCCGCACGTCGTCCCAGAGGAGTTTCCGGTCCATGGCGTCCCTTCGCGATATCCGCAAGCGCATCCGCTCGGTGAAGAACACGCGGCAGATCACCAAGGCCATGAAGATGGTCTCCGCCGCGAAGCTGCGGAAGGCGCAGGACGCCATCCTCGCCGCCCGCCCGTACGCGCAGACGCTGGAGCAGATCATCTCCGAGCTGGCCGTGCGCTCCGCCGACCAGGAGCTGGCGCACCCGCTGCTCGCCTCCCGCCCCATCCGCCGCGTGGAGCTGCTGCTCCTCACGTCCGACCGCGGCCTCGCCGGCGGCTTCAACTCCAACGTCATCCGCCGCGCCAGCCGCTACCTGTACGAGAACAGCAACCTCCAGGTGCGCGTCTCCACGGTGGGCCGCAAGGGCAACGACTTCTTCCGCAACCGCGGCCAGTCCATCCGCAAGGACTTCGCCGGCCTGTACGCGACGCTCAACTACCGCTCCGCCGCCAACGTCGCGGAAGAGCTGGCCGCCGCCTTCCTCAACGACGAGGTCGACGCGGTCTACGTCGTCTACAACGAGTTCGTCTCCGCCATCACCCAGAACGTGGTCGTGTCGCAGCTGCTGCCGCTGCAGCCGGCCGCGGTGAAGGCCGCCACCCCCACCGCGGAGACCGTCGCGGCGGCCCCGGCCCTGGTGGACTTCAAGTACGAGCCGTCCCGCCAGGCCGTGCTGGACCGGCTGGTGCCCCAGGCGGTCAACATCAAGCTGTACCGGGCGCTGCTGGAGAGCGTGGCCAGCGAGCAGGGCGCGCGCATGAGCGCCATGGAGAACGCCACCAACAACGCCACGGACATGATCTCCAGCTACACCCTGCTCTACAACCGCACCCGCCAGGCGGTCATCACCAAGGAGCTCATGGAGATCGTCTCCGGCGCCGAGGCCCTCAAGTAGTCCGCCTTTCGCCCGGTCGTACTCCCAGGAGGGCCCGTTGCTTCGCGCTCACACGAGCGCCGGAAGCGCGGGCCCTTCGTCGTTCCAGGCCCCCCACCGGGCAGGCGGAGCACAAGAGAACCGCAAGGGACTGGCGCCCGGGACACCGCTCCGCTAAGCGGGACTTACGTGCGCGGACCCGGGAGGCTTGACCCTGCCGGGCACCCCCCGGTAAAGGGGGCCCGCCCACACCCCTCTTCGGGGTTCGATTTCCTGACGGGCGGCGGCGCCCCGGCCGCTCGCCACACGAGACAAGGCAGAGGAGTCCCATGAGCGCTCAAGTCCCGACGACTGGCAAGATCACGCAGGTTCTCGGCCCCGTGGTCGACGTGGAGTTCCCGCCCGGCGGGCTCCCTGAGGTGTATGCCGCCCTCAAGCTGACCAACCCCAACCTGGGCGCGGGGCAGGACAACCTCACCATCGAGGTCGCGCAGCACCTGGGTGAGAACACCGTGCGCTGCATCGCCATGGACTCCACGGAGGGCCTGGGCCGCGGCATGCCGGTGCGCAACACGGGCGCCCCCATCCAGGTGCCGGTGGGCAAGGCCACCCTGGGCCGCATCATGAACGTCACCGGCGAGCCGGTGGACGAGATGGGCCCGGTGAACGCCACCGAGTACTGGCCCATCCACCGCGCGCCCCCTCCGTTCACGGAGCAGGACGTGCGCGTGCAGATGTTCGAGACCGGCATCAAGGTCATCGACCTGCTCGCCCCCTACACCCGTGGCGGCAAGATCGGCCTGTTCGGCGGCGCCGGCGTGGGCAAGACGGTGCTCCTGCAGGAGCTCATCCGCAACGTGGCCGTGGAGCGCGGCGGCTTCTCCGTGTTCGCCGGCGTCGGTGAGCGCACCCGTGAAGGCAACGACCTGTACCACGAGATGCAGGAGACCAAGGTCATCCAGACCGACAACCTGGAGAAGAGCCAGGCGGTCCTCGTGTACGGCCAGATGAACGAGCCGCCCGGCGCCCGCGCCCGCGTGGCCCTCTCCGCGCTGACCATGGCGGAGTACTTCCGCGACGTGGAGGGCCGTGACGTGCTCCTCTTCGTGGACAACATCTTCCGCTTCACCCAGGCCGGCTCGGAAGTGTCCGCCCTCCTGGGCCGCATCCCCAGCGCGGTGGGTTACCAGCCCACGCTCGCCACGGAGATGGGCGGCCTGCAGGAGCGCATCACCTCCACCACCAAGGGCTCCATCACCTCCGTGCAGGCCATCTACGTGCCCGCGGACGACCTGACGGACCCCGCGCCCGCCACCGCGTTCGCCCACCTGGACGCGACCACGGTGCTCAACCGCTCCATCGCGGAGCTCGCCATCTTCCCCGCCGTGGACCCGCTGGACTCCACCAGCCGCATCCTGTCCGCGGACGTGCTGGGCGCCGAGCACTACGCCGTGGCCCGCCGCATCCAGGGCATCCTGCAGCGCTACAAGGAGCTCCAGGACATCATCGCCATCCTCGGCATGGACGAGCTGTCCGAAGAGGACAAGCTGTCCGTGGCGCGCGCCCGGAAGATCCAGCGCTTCCTGTCCCAGCCGTTCTTCGTGGCCAAGGTCTTCACCGGCCTGGACGGCCGCTACGTGAAGCTCCAGGACACCATCCGCAGCTTCAAGGAGATCGCGGACGGCAAGCACGACGACCTCCCGGAGTCCGCCTTCTACATGGTCGGCTCCATCGAGGAGGCGCAGGAGAAGGCCCGCAAGCTGGCGGCGGCGTAAAGCTCCCATGCGTCTGACCGTCGCGCTCGCCCTGCTGTTGTGTGGTGCCGCTCCCTCCGCCCTGGCGGAGGAGCGCGCCAGCCGCGCACGGGTGAGCGCGAACGGGCTGTACAGCGTCCGCACGGTGGACGTGGGCGTGGGCAGGTGCCGGCTGGAGATGCTCAAGGAGAACGGGGCCCTCTGGTCGGCGGACGTGTGCGTGGGGACGGTGGACGACCTGTACTTCGCCTCCAACGACGGGGAGAAGGTCTGGGTGCTCTACCCGCTGGTGGAGAAGGGCAAGCCGCCCCCCGGCAAGAAGAAGACGAAGGGCAGCAGCCTGGCGTGGGCGCGGGTGATGGTGGCGGCCCAGTTCGACCGCACCGGGCAGAAGCTCCAGGAGCGGCGGCTGACGGAGTTGATGACGACGAAGCAGCTGTCGGAAGTGCGGCAGCTGGCCCACCACCTCAAGTGGCTGGAGGGCACGCTGGGCATTCCGGGCAAGGGCCCCCGCCTGACGGACGCCGGGGTGTTGGAGTTCGAGCCGGTGGGCGTGAAGACCCAGCGGCTGACTTTCTGATGCGGTAGTGCGGTAGCACGAGGACCTTCATGGCCAAGCTGACTGTCGAGATCGTCACCCCCGAGAAGCGCATCCTGTCCGTGCAGGCCGACGAGGCCATCGTGCCGGGCGGAGAGGGCCTGTTCGGCGTGCGTCCCGGCCACACGCCGTTCCTGTCGCTGGTGGAGCCGGGCACGCTCACCCTCATCGAGGCGGGCAAGCAGGACCGCTACTTCGTGGCCGGCGGCTTCGTGGAGGTGAGCAACGACAAGGTGCTGGTGCTGGCGGACGCCGCCGAGCACGTCACCGGCATCGACGTCGCGGGCGCCCGCCGCCGCATGGAAGAGGCCCAGGCGCGCCTCAAGGGCCTGAACACCGCGGACGCGCGCTACGCGCTGGAGCAGGCCGCGGTGCGCCGCGAGGCCGCGCGCATCGGCGCCGCCGAGGCCCGCTGAGCCTCCTCCATCGCGCGTCCTGACCGGGCGCGCGTGAAGCACCGGAAGGGTGGAGCCGCGAAGTCCCCAGGGCACGGGGACGGGCGCTCCACCCTTTTCGCGTTCCGGGGTCCGGACGGCGCATGATGCGGCGCTGTCATGAGCGCTCCTGAATCGCCCGTCCTGGAACTGTTCCACCGCATCGCGGATCCGCCGTCCGCCACCGCGCGCCGCTTCGTCACGGACCACGCGCTGGAGGACCGCGTGCGCTTCCGCAACCTCACCTACGAAGAGGTGGAGAAGGACTGGCGCGAGCGCGGCGGCCACACGTCCCCCGCGCTGTGGGACGGCACGCGGCTGTACCAGGGCGCGGAGGCCGTGGTGGCGCGGCTGCTCGCGGTGGTCAACCTGGGCCGCGACGATTCGTGATCAGCGCGCGGGCGCGCGCGTGGACGAAGTGAAGTCGCGCGCGTCAAGGTGAACACCTGAGCCCGTGGGCAGTGCACGCGCACGGCGCCTTGCGCACCCACGCGCGGCCACCCGTGCGTCCCTTTCGGTTCATGCGCAGCATTCGAAGTTGGACACGGACGCGTGCTCGCGCGCTTCATCGGGCCCGCCTGCTTGCTGAAACGCAGCGGGATGCGATAGCTACCGCGCCCCCGGTTGCGCCGTTGTTACGGCGAAGGAGGCAGACAGTGGCGACGCGCGCGGTGCAATCCAGCGGGACCTTTCTTGTCCAGCGCTCCACCGCACCCGCTCCGTGCACGTCAAGGCCCCATGATCGATCCGCCGTCGCGTCGCGCGCCCTCGCTGCGTTCATCTCGGTGCTCGTCCTTGGCTGAGGCTCGGGTAATCTCCGCCCCTCCGATGCCGCTGACTCCCGCAGACCGCCAGGACAGGTTCCATGCGGCATTTCTCGGGCTCGCCATCGGGGATGCGCTCGGCTTTCCGCTGAGGGGCATCCCCCCGGCGAGCCTGGCGCGGCTGCCCGGGCTGGCGGAGGACTTCGCGCCCCGGCCGCGCGGCAAGTTCGCCAAGGGCCAGTTCAGCGACGACACGCAGCTCCTGCTCGCGTCCGCGGAGAGCGTCATCCGCGAGGGCAAGGTGGACGGCCGCAGCGCGGCGGCGCACCTGGCGTGGCTGTGGCAGGAGGGCATCATCCTGCAGCCGCCGCGCAGCCTGTCCGAAGCGCTGCAGCGGCTGTCGGGCGGCACGCCGTGGATGAGCGCGGGCGCGCCCCTGGGCACGAAGTGCCCGTCGGTGCTCAGCCGCGCGCTGGTGGTGGGCCTCTTCGAAAGCGGTCAGCGCGCGCGCCTGCCGCACGACGCGGGCGTGCTCACCGTCATCACGCACAAGGACCCCGTCTGTGCCGCCGCCGCGGCCGCGTTCGCGCAGGCGGTGGCGCTGGGCATGGAGGAGGAGGCCCTCACGCCCGCGGCCTTCTGCGAGGCCCTGGCGCTGTCCGCCGCCGTGCACGACAAGAACCTGGCGGAGGAGATCCGCCACCTGCCGCGCCTGCTCACCTGGGACACCCAGCGCGCGCTCAACCAGCTGCGCAAGGTGGGCGTGCCCCCCAGCGAACTGAAGGGCGTGGACGGCCTGCCGTGCCACGTGGTGCCGGTGCTGCTCACGTCGCTGTACGCGACGCTCAAGGTGCCGCACGACTTCCGCGAGGCCGTGGTCCTCACACTGCGCTGTGGCGGCGAGGCGGACGTGGCCGCGGCGCTCACGGGCGCCCTCCTGGGCGCGCACCTGGGCACCCGCGCGATTCCCGCCCGCCTGCGCAAGCAGGTGCTGTACGCGGAGAACCTGCTGGACACCGCGGACCGGCTGTTCCGGGCCCGCCAGGTGCGCGAGACGCTGGCCACGGCGATCGCCCACCAGAAGACCCGCCGCTAGGCATCTGACACGGGTCCATCCCGCCGGGGCGGGAGTACCAGGCAGGCAGCCGGACGAGGCCGGGCTGTGCGGCGGGACTTCTCCCGCACACCCTTCCTGACCACCTTCAGGAACAGACCGGGGACAGCTGGGACGCCGAGCAGGCGGCCGTCAGTGGTTTCCCGTGAAGTCATCCTGTCGGAGGCACGGTCGTGGACCTCGAATCGGAACGCCTGGAGCGCAGCCAGCTGGAGACGCTCTCCACCCCGGAACTCATCCGGCACGCGCTGTCGGAAACCCGCCTGTTGGTGAAGGCGGAGGTGATGCACGCCAAGAAGGAACTGAAGCAGGAGCTGCAAGCAGCCAAGCTGGCGGGCATCTTCCTGGGCGCGGGCGCCGTCCTCGCCCTCACGTCGCTGGCGGTGCTCTTCGTCGCGCTGGGCCTGGCGCTGCCGCTGGGGGACGCGGTGGGCGTGCTCATCGTGGGCGCGGTGCTACTGGCCGTGGCCGGCCTCCTCCTGTTCCTGGGCGCCAAGCGGATTCCCAAGAAGCCCCTGGTGCACACCCAGGAGCGCTTGAAGACGGACCTTCAGATGACCCGGGAGACGCTCCAATGAGCCAGGCATCCGAGACCGAAACGCACGCCGAGCACGCCATCACCAAACGCATGGGTGACCGCGAGCAGGTGGAGCACACCGCGGACCGCATCCGCGACGAGCTGCTGCTGACCCTGGAGGAGCTGGACCGCCGGCGCGCCCGCGCCACGGACGTGCGCTACCACGTCAACCAGCACAAGGACCTGCTCGTCACCGTGGGGGCCGCGGCCCTGGTGGCGGTGGGCCTGGGGGTGGGCATCGCCATCTACCGCGCCCGCCATCACGACGAGCGCGTGCGCCGCCAGCGCCGCAGGGCCCTGGAGCGCGCCTGGGCGCACCCGGACCGCGTGGCCACCAGCATCGAGGACAAGCCGCTGGGCGCCGAGCTGGGCCGCAAGGTGGTCATGATCTTCGCCACCTCGCTCGCCACCGCCGTGGCCCGCAACTCCATCCAGACCCTGGTCCCCTCGCGAACCGTCACCAAGGTCCCCGCGGACAAGGTGACTGTGGAGAAATATAAGAAATCCTGAAAGCGTAAAATGCGCGCATAAAGCAGACTGATGTCCATGACGGACCTGCTCTATGCGCGCGCGCAGATGGGACTGTCGCTCGCGTTCCACATCGTGTTCGCGGCGGCTGGCGTGGCGTTGCCGGTGCTGATGGTGCTGAGCGACCTGAAGCACCGGCGCACGGGGGACGCGGACTACCGGAAGCTCAGCGAGAAGCTGGCCAAGGGCACCGCCATCCTCTTCGCGGTGGGGGCGGTGAGCGGGACGGTACTCTCGTTCGAGCTGGGCCTCTTGTGGCCGGAGTTCATGGGCCGCTACGGGGAAGTGATTGGCCTGCCCTTCAGCCTGGAGGGCATGGCCTTCTTCACCGAGGCCATCTTCCTGGGCATCTACCTGTACGGCCGCGAGCGCGTGTCGCCGGGCCTGCACCTGTTCAGCGGCGTGATGGTGGCGGTGAGCGGCGCGGCGAGCGCGTTCTTCGTCACGCTGGTGAACACGTTCATGAACAACCCGTCCGGCTTCACGCCCACGCCGGCGGGCCCCACGGACGTGCAGCCGCTGGTGGCGATGTTCAGCCCCGGCTGGCAGTACCAGACGGCGCACGTGCTCCTGTCCTGCTATCAGGCCAGCGCGTTCGCGATGGCGGGCATCCACGCGTTCATCCTGCTCAAGCACCCGGGCGCTTCCTTCCACAAGAAGGCGCTGTCCGTCGCGCTGCCGCTCGCGTGCGTCACCGCGCTCGCGCAGCCGCTGGTGGGGGACCTGTCCGCGAAGCATGTGGCGCGCGCGCAGCCGGTGAAGCTGGCCGCGATGGAGGCGCACTTCCACACGGAGGCGGGCGCGCCCCTGAAGGTGGGCGGGTGGCCGGACGTGGAGAAGCGCACGGTGACGGGCGCCATCGACCTGCCCAGGGGGCTCTCCATCCTGGCCTTCGCTGATCCCAACGCGGAGGTGAAGGGGCTGGAGGAGTTCCCCCGCGACGTCTGGCCGCCGGTGGCCAAGGTGCACATGGCCTTCCAGGTGATGGTGGGCACGGGGAGCCTGATGGCGCTGCTCGCGCTGGCGACGCTGTGGCGCAGGTGGCGGGGCCGCGAGTGGCCGCACGGCAAGGGGATGATGCGCGCGTGGCTCGTGGCAGGGCCGCTGGGGCTGGTGGCGCTGGAGGCGGGGTGGCTCGTCACGGAGTGGGGGCGGCAGCCCTGGATTGTCCGGGACGTGATGCGCACGGGCGCGGCGGTGACACCGGTGCCGCACCTGGCCGCGCCGTTCTTCACCTTCACGGCGGTGTACCTGTTCCTCGGGGTGACGGTGCTGTTCGTGCTCTGGCGGCAGGTGGCTGGAACGTTGCCCAAGGGGCCCGGCGCGGACGTGGAAGGCGAGGTGGCCCATGTCCACTGAGACGTGGGTGCTGGGGCTCGCGGTGGCGGGCACGTTCGTGCTGTACGCGCTCCTGGGCGGAGCGGACTTCGGCGGCGGGGTGTGGGACCTGCTCGCGCGCGGGCCGCGCAAGGCGGAGCAGCGCGCGCTCATCGCCCGCGCCATCGGCCCGGTGTGGGAGGTGAACCACGTCTGGCTCATCGTCGGGCTGGTGCTGCTGTTCAGCGGCTTTCCTCGTGCCTTCGCGGCGCTGAGCGTGGCGCTGCACGTGCCCCTGACGCTGCTGGTGCTGGGCATCGTGTTCCGGGGCACGGCGTTCACCTTCCGCGCCTACGACACGCGCGGCGACGTGGTGGAGCGCCGCTGGGGCGTGGTGTTCAGCGTCGCGAGCGTGGTGGCGCCGCTGCTTTTGGGCATGTGCGTGGGCGCGGTGGCCAGCGACGCCATCCGCATGCAGGGGCACGCGGTGGTGAGCGGCTTCTTCGCGTCGTGGCTGTCGCCCTTCGCGCTGTCGGTGGGCGTGCTGACGCTGGGGCTGTTCGCGTTCCTGGCGGCCGTGTACCTCACGCATGAGGCGCGGACGCACGAGCTGGCGGAGGACTTCCGGCGCCGGGCGCTGGTGACGGGTGGGCTGCTGTTCCCGCTGGCCCTGGCCGCCCTGCTGCTATCGCGCGAGGGGGCGCCGCGCGTGTGGACCGGCCTGTTACAGACGCCGTTCGCGCTGGCGCTGCACGCGGGCACCGCGGTGGCGGCGGTGACGGCGTTCGCGCTCCTGTGGACGCGGCGCTTCCGGGCCGCGCGGGTGGCAGCGGCCACGCAGGGCGGGCTCATCGTGCTGGGGTGGGCGGCGTCGCAGGCGCCTTACCTCGTCTACCCGCACCTGACGCTCCAGAGCGCGGCGGCGCAGCCGGTGGTGCAGCGGCTGCTGCTCGTCGCGCTCGCGGTGGGCCTGGTGCTGGTGGTGCCGTCGCTGGTGCTGCTGTTCCGCGTCTTCGGGCCCCGGGGGCAGGCTCCCCGGGCTCCGGAAGCGCCTACGACTTGAGCACGGGGAACAGGGGCGGGTGCACGACGCGGGGCTTCTCGTCGCCCCGCGCCACCAGCACGCGGGCGCCTTCGAGCAGCTCCTCCGCGTCCAGGGCCTCCACCACGGTGCGCGCGGCGGTGTCGGGGTCCATCACGCGGCAGTGCACGCGCATGACGCCGGCTTCCGTCTCGCCGCCCTCCACCTCGCCGTTGCCCGTCCAGCCGAGCGCGTCCGTGAGCAGCTCCTCCACGGCGTTGCGCTGCTCGAAGTCGTGGCCGGTGCCCTTGCCCTGCACCGTGTACTCGACGAGCAGCACGGCCATGGCGTCCGGCTCGGGCTCGTCGTAGCCGGCGTCCACCAGGGACTCGGCCTCTTGAGCGATGACCATGTCGGGGTCCTCGTCCGGGGGGACGGGGACGGCCTTCTGCTCGCCGCCGTCACCCACGCTGCCCCAGTGCACGGTGACGACGCCCTCGTGCTCCCACGCCTCCCAGTAGCGCAGGGTGTCGCCGTCCTTCTTGTAGAGCTTCAGCAATGCGTGGCCCTCATTCGCGCGGACTCCATACCGCAACGGGGCCTAGTAGGCACGGCCCTGTCCGCCGTCCACGGGGAGGGTGGCGCCCGTCACCCACTTCGCCCGCTCCGAGCACAGGAAGGCGACCACGTCCGCCACCTCCTCGGGCGTGCCGAAGCGGCCCCAGGGAATCTGCTCGCGCACCATCTTGGCCACCGCCTCCGGGTCGTGCTGCTGGCGCCGGTCCCAGCTGCCGCCGGGGAAGAAGATGGAGCCCGGGGCCACGGCGTTGACGCGGATGCGGTGGGACGCCAGGTCCACGGCCATCTCCTTGGTGAGCGCGATGAGGCCCGCCTTGGCGGCGCTGTAGGGCGCGCTGGTGGCGTACTCGCGGCCGAAGATGGAGCTGATGTTCACGATGCTGCCGCCGCCGCGCTGGCGCATGACGATCAGCGCGCGCTGGCTGCACCACACGGCGGACATCAGGTTGCGCTGGAGGACGTCGTTCCACTGCTGGGTGCTGGCCGCGTCGAAGGCGCCCGCGCCGCCGCTGCCGCCCACGTTGTTCACCAGGATGTCCAGCGAGCCGAAGGCGCGCACCGCGGCGTCCACCGCCGCGTACGCGCCCTCCTGCGTGGCCACGTCCGCGACCACCGTGGCCACCTGGGCGCCCTCGGAGCGCAGCTCCTTCGCGAGGACCTCCAGCGGCTCCAGGCGGCGCGCGCACACGCACACCCGGGCGCCCTCGCGCGACAGCACCATGGCGATGGCCTTCCCGATGCCCCGGCTGCTGCCGGTGACGAGCGCCGTCTTCCCCGTGATTCCGAGTTCCATGCCGTCCCTTCTACCGCCAGCCCGGGCCGGGTGGGGGAGGGGATTCACCGGGGCGTTCAGAGGCGTTCGAAGACGTCCAGGCGGTACGTGCCCTCCATCTCGCCGCGCAGGTGGCGCAGGTGCTTGGGGGCGAGCTGGCGGAAGGCGTCGTGGACCTCGTGGCCGTTGAGGTGCATGTCGCGCGTCTGGCCGGTCCAGTGGACGAGGACCAGGTGCCCGCCGGGCTCCAGGTGTTCGAGGATGCGCTGCTGCACGAGGGCCAGCTCGCGGAGGTTCCAGTAGGCGCCGCGCTCGGACACGAGGGTGAGGTCGAAGGTCTGTTCCGGGTAGCGGTCCGGCACGTCCATGCGTTCGAAGCGCACGTTCGGCAGGTGGCGGCAGCGGTGGATGGCGCGGGCCTGGGCGGACTCGGAGGACTCCAGGGAGAGCAGGGCGTCACAGCGGGCCTGGAGCTTCTCCGTGAGCAGGCCGATGCCGCCGCCAATCTCCAGGGCGGAGCGGTAGCGGGCACGGGGGAGCGAGGCCAGCGTGACGTCGTCGCGGCTGCGCACGCAGCCCAGCGCATCGAAGCGCCACGGATCCCCGGCTTCCCGTGGATGCGGAGGAGGGGTCGGCAGGAGGGCGGATGACGGTTCCATCGGGAGGCTCCTGGGGGAAATGCGAACCCTCAGGATGGCGCCTGCACGGGCCCGCTACATCCCGTGCGCTCGGGACAGGCGGAGCGTCCAACGGCGGTCAGCCGCCGCGCCAGGTGTCCGGCTGACAGGACCACGGGAGCTTCTCGCTCCGCCGATCGCAGTGGTAGCCCTCGGCGCAGGGATTGGGTTCGTTGGGATCGCAGGCCTGGAGGCAGTGGTAGTGGTCGCAGACCTGGCCTTCGCCGCACGCCGGGTTCGTGGCGGAGCAACGCTGAATGCATTCCGCCCAGACCTTGCCCGGGAACTCCGAGTTCGAGACCACCTCGCATTTGCGGCCATCAGGGCAGGGGGTGTCCAGACAGTTCGGACCGTAGATGGACGCGCAGATGGAGGTGCCCTCCTTGAATGGGATGCAGCGCTCCCCCTGGGGACAGCCTCGCTTCTCACAGGTGGGAAGACACGCAGGGGTCGGCTTCACGTCCGCGCAGAAGAAGCCATCTGGACACGACTCGGGCTGGCCTGGAGTGCAGGGACGGGCGCAGTAGCCATCCCTGCCCCGGCACTCGAGCCCCTCCGTACAGGCGGCGGTGACGTCAAAGGGAGTCCTCAGGCAGCGCTGGCCTTCATGCCGGATGCCGACGAGGAGGCAGAGCCTGATCAGGCCCCCCCCTGTCCTGGGGGCAATCACGGTCCTGCAGCGTTGATCCTCCGGACACTGGCTGTCGGTCGTGCAGGCGCTGTCCGAGCAGTAGCTCCGGAAGCGGCCGTCGTGGAAACAGACGAGAGGGGCCTCGCACTCGGTCTGCTCCGAACAGGTCTGATGGTAGGTGGCCCGCCGCATCCGCGCGTCGTAGTCCAGCATGGGGACCAGGCTCTCTGGTTCCATGACAGGTGCGGCATGGGCTTCCCGGGCGCTCCGAAGAAGAAAGGCCGCAGGGGCCAGGAGCACGAGGCAGGCCGCCAGGCTCAAGGGAACATGCCAGGGCCGTGTCATGGGCCACCGCACAGATCGATGCATTCCTCGGTCGGCTCGGCGTCGTCGGGACAGAGGCGCTCGTAGTCCTCCGAACTGCATGCGGGTTTGGGAATCCGCTCCAACGTGTCCCGGTGCGCCGCCCGGTCCAGCTTGCCTCCCGGACGGTGCACCTCCGGGCACGCGGCCATGCTCCCCAGGACGCACAGCCACAGCCCCACCGCGTGTGCTCGGCCCATGACGGTCCAGGCTAGCCGTGGCCTGGAACCGTCAGGCATCGCCCCCGCGGGCAATGCAGTGTCAGCCAGCCTGGAAGCGGGCCTCCGCCGGACGCGCGCCACCCGTGCGCTTCACGCCGTGGTCGCCGTTGGCGGACAGGTGCTCCAGCAGCTTGAACACCGTCTCCACCTCGTCCGCCGCGCCGATGTCCTGCGCCAGCTGATCCGCCGAGCGCGCCTCCGCCTTCGCCGCCTTCAGCTTCGCCAGCAGCTTGCCCTGCAGCTCCAGCACGCGGCCCGCGGCCTTCTTGCCCGCCTCCACGCCCGGCTGGTGATAGGCATTGATGTTCACGAGGCTCGCGTAGAAGCCCACCGCCCGCTCGTACAGGGCCACCAGCGCCCCCAGCGTGCGCGCGCTCACGTCCGGCACGGTGAGCGTCATGGACTCGCGGCCCTTCTCGAACAGCGCCCGGCGCGTGCCCAGCAGGAACCCCAGCAGGTAGTCGCCGCTGGTGTTCTCACCCTCCACCGCCAGGGACTTGCCGTCCCGGTCCTTCAGCACCTCCAGGAAGGTGACGAAGAAGTTGTTCACGCCCTCGCGCAGCTGCTGCACGTACGCGTGCTGATCCGTGGAGCCCTTGTTGCCGTAGACCGCGATGCCCTGGTTCACGACCTTGCCGTCCAGCGACAGCTCCTTGCCCAAGGACTCCATCACCAGCTGCTGGAGGTACTTGGACATCAGCATCAGCCGGTCCTTGTACGGCAGGATGACCATGTCCTTCTGGCCCTTGCCGCCGCCCGCGTGGAACCACATCAGCGCGAGCAGCGCCGCCGGGTTCGCCGCCGCGTCATGCACGCGCGTCGCCGCGTCCATGTCCTTCGCGCCCGAGAGGAAGCCGGCCACGTCCAGCCCCTGCAGCTGCGCCGGCACCAGCCCCACCGCGGACATCACCGACGTGCGCCCGCCAACCCAGTCCCACATGGGGAAGGTGCGCAGCCACTTGTGGCCCTTGGCGTAGGTGTCCAGCTCGCTGCCGTCGCCCGTCACCGCCACCGCGTGCGCGCCGAAGTCCAGGCCGCGCTGCTTGTAGGCGGCCTCCGCCTCCAGCATGCCGTTGCGCGTCTCCTTGGTGCCGCCGGACTTGCTGATGACGACGGTGAGCGTCTCCGCCAGCCGCTCGCCCAGGCCGTTGAGCGCCCGGTCCATCCCGTCCGGATCCGTGTTGTCCAGGAAGTGCACCTGCATCGCGTCCCGGCCGCTGCCCAGCGCGTCCGCGACCAGCTGCGGGCCCAGCGCCGAACCGCCGATGCCGACAATCAGCACCTGCGTGAACTTCGCCGCCTTCGCGGGCTTCACCTTGCCCGCGTGCACGTCCTTCGCGAACGCGGCCACCTGCGCCTGCATGTCCGTGATGGCCGTCTTCAGCTCGGCTTCCGGCGCCAGCTCCGGGGCGCGCAGCCAGTAGTGGCCCACGCGGCGCTTCTCATCCGGGTTCGCGATGGCGCCCTTCTCCAGCGCGTCCATGGCCTGGAACGCCGCGTCCATGCGCGAGCGCATCCCGTCCAGGAAGTCCGCGCCGAAGTTCATGCGGGAGATGTCCAGCGTGAGCCCCACCGAGGGGACGACGCACAGGTGCCGCTGGTACCGCTCCCACAACTCGCGCTCCGTCATGACCCGACTCCCTTGCAAGGGGCGCCGACCTCATGCGCGGCGCCCGCCAGAACCGTCGCGGCGCACCGTAGCAAGGCCCGCACGGCGCGGACGCAAGGATGTCGCGCGCCACGTTGCCTGGACGTCGGTTCCCGCCCCGTCTGTCGTTCAGCCGGGAGGCCTGGGCCTCAGGGGGCCGGGTGCGCGGCCTCCACCGGAGGCGTCACTTCCGGCGTCTGCGCCCCCTTGGGCTTCCATGCCGGGTTGCGGAAGATGTAGCCCAGCCGCTGGCTCAGGGGCCCGGGGCGGGCCGCGTCCCTCGCGATGGCGGCGAACTCGTTGAACGCGATGCGCACCGGGTTGTGCGTGGTGAGGTTCTTCGTCAGCCCGTAGATGGGGCGCTCGGTCTCCGGGACGAACGTGCCGAAGAGCCGGTCCCAGATGATGAGGATGCCCGCGTAGTTGATGTCGATGTAGGCCGCGTTGGAGGCGTGGTGCGCGCGGTGGTGCGACGGCGTGTTGAACAGCCACTCCACCGGACGCGGCAGCCGGTCGATGGCCTCCGTGTGGATCCAGTACTGGTACAGCAGGCTCACCGCCTGCTGCGTGACGATCATCTCCGGGGAGAAGCCCAGCAGCGCCAGCGGCGCCCAGAACACCCAGCCCGTCATCGGCGTCCACGTCTGCCGCAGCGCCGTGGACAGGTTGTAGTGCTGGCTGGAGTGGTGCACCACGTGCGACGCCCAGAAGAGGCGGCTCTCGTGGTGGACGCGGTGGAAGGCGTAGTAGCAGAGGTCTTCCAGGAAGAAGAGCAGCACCCAGGCCAGCAGCCCGTGGCCCAGGCGCAGCGGCGTCAGGTGGTAGAGCGCCGCGTAGCCCGCGAACGCCACGCCCTTCCAGAACACGTTCACCGCCACGTTGCCCAGGCCCATGGAGATGCTGGCGAACGTGTCCTTCCACGTGTGGCCCTTGATGCTGTCGCCGCGTTCCTCACGCAGCTTCTTCACCCAGAGCGCCTCGGCGATGACGGTGATGACGAACACCGGGATGGCCGGGGTGATGAGGTCGGGGATGTGTGCCATGTCCATGATGACCTCCTGCGAATCAGTCCTTGGGTGCGAACGCGACGCGCATGAAGCGCGCCAGCGTGTCCAGCATGCGGCGGTGCGCGGGGTCTTCCGGGCGCGCCGAGCCGCCCACCGCCGCGCCCTGCACCGCGTCCAGCGCCAGCTCCACCACGTCGTCGAAGTCCGGGTGCGTGGCGGCCACGTCCGGGAACAGCTCGCGCGCCACGCGGTGCAGGTTCTGGCGGTGCGGGCCGTCCACCGCCGCCAGCGCGTTCTGCAGCTCCGGGACGGTGCGCGCCGCGACGTACAGCTCGATGGCGGCCTGCAGCTCCGGCCGCTGGTAGGCGGCCCACAGCATGTCCACCGCCGCCCCCACCCGGTCCTTCCCGGACGGGCGCGCACCCACGCCCGCGAGGAAGTCCTGGATGATGCGGGGGAAGAGGTGCTCCACCGCCACCGCGAGCAGCTCCTCCTTCGTCTCGAAGTGCGTGAACAGCGCCCCCTGCGACACCCCCGCCCGCTTCGCCACCTCCACCGTCGTCAGCCGCGCGTAGCCCTGCTCCACCAGCGCCTCGATGGTGGCGTCCAGCAGCTTGCGGCGCGTCGTCTCACGGCGCTCCGCCTGCGTGCGGCGCGCCGGGACCGCGGCCTTCTTGGGGGCGGACTTCGGGGGCATGCGGGGAGGATAACCCGTCACTTAAAAAGTGACCAGTCACTTTGTTGACGCGGTGCGGAAGCCGCCGGCTGATCCCGCGGTGAGGTCCGTTCCGGGCCTGCCCGTGGGGCATCCGGGCAGGCAGGCGCCTGTCTTTACCTCCGGATGGCTGGCAGGGATTGGAGCGGACAGGCTTTAGAAGCATGAGGCCTGCCAACCGGGCAGGCGGGGAGGCAGGCGCTCCAACGCTTTGGAACTGTTTCTCCTCTGGAGTGTGGTGAAGACTC
The DNA here is from genome assembly GCF_003611585.1 of Corallococcus exercitus. Lineage (GTDB taxonomy): Bacteria > Myxococcota > Myxococcia > Myxococcales > Myxococcaceae > Corallococcus > Corallococcus exercitus. The sequence goes on from NZ_RAVW01000042.1 coordinate 15,942, forward strand.
GCCCCCTTGAGACAGGGCGGGGCGTGGCTCGCCTGCTAGTGATCCGTTCGGGACTGAGCGAAAATCCCAGGGAAATAGCGCAAGCCCTTGCACCGGTTGTCCGCCCGCCCCGATATGAACATCTCCGCTCTTCTCGTCGGCTCCCTCCTCGCTTCGGCTCCCGCTGTCCCCTCCACCGCTCAGGCGGTCGCGAACATGCCCGAGGTGGGCGTCCCGTTCGCGTGTGGTCGCATCTACACGGTGAGCCAGGGACATGAGACTGGCAGCCACCAGCACAACGACACGTTCGCGTGGGACTTCCGCATGCCGGAAGGCACGCCCATCGTGGCGTCGCACGACGGCGTCGTGCGCATGGCGCGCGGCGACAGCCGTCAGGGCGGATGCGGCGAGCAGTTCGCGCCGCTGGCCAACTACGTTGTCATCTCGCACGGCGACGGGCTGGAAACGCAGTACCTGCACTTCAGCGCCGTGGTGGTGAAGGCCGGCGAGCGCGTGAAGGAGGGCCAGCTCATCGGCTTCTCCGGCGCGACGGGCTGGGCGTGCGGCGCGCACCTGCACTTCAAGGTCGCCAAGGAGCAGGGCTCCGGGTGGAACAACCCCTCCGTGCCCGCGCGCATCGCGGGCTATGGGGATCCGGTGCGTGAGACGCTGGTGTCGGCGCCGCTGTGCAAGGACTCCGCGCAGCCGATGATGGCCTCCAACGGCGGCGTCCACATGCCCGGCCAGGCCGTGATGTCCATGTCACCCGACAGCGCGAATCCGCTCCAGGATGCGTCGCGCGGCCTGCCGCCCGGTGCCAAGGCCATCATCGACGGCCTCTCCCAGCCTCCCGCCCAGGGCGGCGAGGGCCTCGACAAAACGGCTCCGGCCCGCCCGGCCCGCATGGCGAGCGGCTCCGACGAGACTCGCTGACGCGAGCAGCGCTCCGGCGCCCGCGAGCAGCCCGAAGAAGGCCCCCGCGTTGAGGAAGTACTCCAACGGCAACAGGGGGCCTTCGACGTAGCCGCGCACGACGCGGTAGCCCACGTGCGCCAGCAGCGCGAGCAGGGGCAGGTTGATGAGCGGCAACACCAGCCACCGGGCCGTGCGCCACCAGCGGGCCACGGCCTCCGCGACGGCGGTGGAGGCCGTGTAGCGCCAGGCCCCCGCGCGGGCCACGCGCAGCTCCGCCAGCATCGCCTCCACGTCCGGCACTCCCAGGGTCTCCGCCTCCAGCCCCTGCGTGCGCGCCACGCTGCGCGCCTCCGCCAGGGCGGTGCGCGCGGCGGACTCCGCGAGGAAGTCGTCCTCGAAGGGCTCCACCACCGCGACCTCCGCGGCGCGTGCGCGCGTGCGGTCCCTGACGGCATCCACCACGGTGGAGGCCGCCGCCACCGCCAGTCCCGCGGGCAGGCTGCGGCGGGCCACCAGCGCGCCGGCGCCCATGCCGGACGCGCCCCACAACGACAGCCGCAGTCCCCACGCGGCGGGGCCCCAGAAGCGTCCCGCGGCCTGCCGGCGCACCTCCGATGCCAGGTGCCCGTGGGCCAGGGACAGCCGCGCGTCGAAGTCCCCCTGGAGTGCCTCGCCCGCGCGCGCGAGCCCCGCGTCCAGCGCGGTGCGCGTCTTCGCGAGCAGTGCGTCCGTGTCGTTGAGCGCCGTCTGCACGGTGGAGGCGAGCTCCTCCAATGCGCCCAGCGCGTTGGTGTGGCGCACGCGCGCGGCGACGGCCTGGGTGGCCAGCCCGCGCAGGTGGAAGAGGAGCGGACCGAACTCGCCGGAGACGTCCTGGCCGTCCTTCGCGGCGCGCGCGCTGATGGCGAAGACGGGCACGTCCTCCGCGGCCAGGCCGTAGTGCTGAGTGGCCACGCGGCGGATTTGAGACTTCAGCGCTTCGCGCGATTCGGCGGACAGCTCGTCCGCGAAGTTGAGGATGAAGACGAGCGCGCGGCGGCGGGCGAACTCGGCGAGGAAGTCCACCTGGGTGGCCTCCGCGACGCTGCCCCGGTGCATGACGACGAGCGCCACGTCGGCCTTGTCCAGCGCGGCGCGTGCGACGTCGCGGTGCTGGGTGGCCACGCTGTTGAGGTCCGGCGTGTCGATGAAGACCTGGCCGCTCCACAGCCCCTGCGGGCCGGGCGTGTAGCGCACGACGCGCGCGCCGGTGCGGGCCAGCTCGTCCGTGGGCGTGCCTTCCGGCGCGAAGAGGGTGGAGACGGTGCTGGTGGGGCGGTCCACGCCCTCGCGGGAGAGGGCCTGGCCGGAGAGGGCGTTGAGCAGGGTGGACTTGCCCGCGCCGGTGGCACCCACGAGCGCGACGACGAGCGGCGCGTCCTTCCGGGCCACGCCGCGCGCGTAGTCCTCCAAGAGCCGCTCCAGGCGCGGGCCATGGGGCTTCAGCGCGGGCAGCGACAGAGCGTCGGTGAGCAGCGGGCGGAGGGCTTCGGGGTCGGGAAGGCGGGTGTCGTCCACGGAAGGGCCAGCGTGGCGCGGCGCGCGCGTGCTGGCTACCGGGATGAGCGGTGACGGTGCGCCAGCGTGCATTCGCCCGCGGCGCATGTTCACCGGCCCCGCCCTGGACGGCGGGGGATGACCTGCTGCTACGGTCCGGGACGCATGCGTTCTCGTGACATTCGTGGGTGGTGTCTGTCTTTGCTGGCGGTGTCGCCGCTCCTGTTCGCGACCCGGGCCTTCGCCGCGGAACCGCCGTCGCCAGGCGTGGTCCTCGACGCCGAGCCGCGGACCTTCGCGGAGGCGAAGGCGCTTCCCTCCACACTCACCGGGTCCGCTGCCTGCGACCTGGGGCCGGGCAAGACCCCTGACATCACCGTCTCCCAGACCGTGGACGTGAATCAGGCCATCCCGGGTTGCAAGTCCGCGGAGGCGGTCATCACCCAGACGTTGACCCTGCCAGACGGCTCACACGTCGAGCGCCGGTTCAGCATCATGGATGACGCTCCTGGCACCCAGCTTCCACTGCCTCCCCCGCGCCCCCGCATCCGCGTCCGCTGTGAGGCGAAGCGGCTGGAGCTGTCCGTGGAAGGCGTGCCCGAGGCCCCCCTGCTCGCGCTGGAGCCCATCGGTGTCGGCGTCACCTCCGCCTCCGTGAAGTTTCGGGTGTCCCGGGACAGCGAAGCCCGCTTCCTGCCCCTGCTGGTCCGCGACGACGCCGGGGCCCGCCGGGCGCTGGAGGAGTTGGGCCTGCTGATCAAGGACGTTCCTGCCCGCCTGTACGGTCGTGACCTGGACCTGGAGGCGGACAGTGTCGCGGCGCTGGCCGCCGCGCTCGAGCGCGCCCGGAAGCGTGTCGCCCTGGCCTCGGGTGATGAGCCGGAACCGTTCCCCGCCCCTCCTCGCGATTTCCAGGCTCCGGACCTGGAGGGAGACCGGCCGCCGCTGGAGACAGGCGCTCCCGAGGAGCTCGGCGACGTCCAGCCGTCCCAGGGGCGGTTCAAGTCTGGCTCGCCAGTGGACTCGGACCTGTTCTGGCGCCAGGGACGGTTGTGCGTGGCGCAGCAGGACACCGGCAAGCGGATGCGCTGCTACGACCCCGTGGCGCGGCGCTGGGGCAAGACCGTCCCCGTGGACCGGGGGGAGCAGGCCGCCTGGACCTCATTCGAGGGGTGCTCCGGGAACATCCTCATGGGGACCCGGAGCATCCGGCGTCCCGGGGAGCCGGTCCTGCGCCTGTCGCCCCGGGCCGTCCTGTTCTGGCGCGGCCAGGAACATGAGGCCGTCGTCTTGGAGGTCCCTGAAGTGGACGGTCCACCGCGCCTTCGCGCGCCGGAAGCGGAGGAGCTGAAGAAGGCGATGCGCGCGTCCACCGGCTCCCGGCTCTTCGCCGAAGGCCGGTTCATCCTGGACGAGAACAACAAGCAGTTCTGCTCAACGCACAGGCCCCTGGGGTGCTGGTCCCTCCGCTGGGACGGTCCGCAGGGGGATGAGACCTTCAATCGACTGTCGGAGGCCCGCGTCTCCCCGGACGGCCGGTGGGTCGCCTACATGCGCGGTTCCGCTCCAGGCAAGGCGGACTCGGACGACGAGACCCGGACGCTGGTCGTGCGCTCCCTGGAGTTCGGTCCCTACGTCGCGCCCCGCGTGCTCGCTTCGACGGCGCCGCGCCTGGTGCGGACGGACGTCGTGATGCAGAAGCCGACCTGGGAAGGGCCCTCGCTGAAGTGGGGCGACGCCGGACGCGACTTCCGTGCGCGGATCTCCTGCGACCTGGGCCAGGACCCGCGCATCCCCTTCGAACTGGAGACGCAGCGCTGGGTCCCGCCGTACGGCAACGCCGACTCTCTGCCTGGATGCAGCGGCGACCCGGTGCGCATCTATCAAAATCTGGCCGCGCCAGGGGGCCTGGAGTTTAGCCGCAGCCCCGTCGTTGTCGCCGGGGACAGTCAGTCATCCGAAGGCGACATGAAGATGCGCTGCGAGCCGGGACGTCTGTCGTTGTGGATGGAGGGCGTGCCCGGCTTCCCGGTGTTGACGCTGGCCGCGAACATGGGCGCGTTCGGAGCGGTGCGCTGGGACCTGGCGCCGGAGACCGAAGCCCGCCTCCAGGCGCTGCTCGCCCGCGACGACGCCCCTGCCCGCGAGGCCCTGGCCGCCTTCGCGCGGCTGGTGAAGATGAATGACGACGCGCGCAACAGCTCGTACGTGATGAACAAGGACGAGGGGCGCATCTCCCGCATGGGCTGTCTCTCCACGGCGCTGGAGGCCATCTCCGCCCGGCGGGCGCTCGCGGAGGGGGTCCACCCGGAGCTGCATGGCTCGCTGAAGACCGAAGGCGCCTGCGCCAGACGCTACGGCATGCGCGCCCTCCAGCAGCGGCTCAAGGCCGCCACGCCTCCGCTTCCGCTGCGCGTCGGGGCGATGAAGGGCAAGGCGGAGGTCATCGGCCGGGTGCCGTTCGTCCCCACCCTCCCCCCATGGCGCACGCCCACGTTGTACTGGAGGGATGGCACCCTGTGCCTGGTCCAGCCGGAGGGCGCCCAGGTGCGCTGCTACGACCCGGCGGCGCGCGAGTGGGGGGCCGTGGTCGCCAGGCAGGACCGCCCGTTCCCGCGAGAGGACCTGCTCCTGAAGTCGGAGTACGCCCCCGGCATGTGCTACCCGGTGGGAAGCCGCGCCATTCCCGGTTCGGAGCGGATGCCCAACCTCCTCCCGCTGTCGTCGCGGGCCTCGTTGTTCGCGGACCTCTCGCTCGGCGAGCTGGCCCCGGAGTTCCAGCTCATCGAAGTCCCCGAGGACGGGGGCCCTGTGCGCACGCGTGCACCCACCGTGGAGGAGCTGGCGCTCGCGGCGCGAAATGGCGGAGGCTCCGCGTCCCTGGGGGAGGGCAGGTTCCTGTTGCTGTCCCCGACGAACGAACGCTCGCCGTGGCTGTGCACGGCGGTGCGCCCGTGGCTGTGCTGGAAGCTGCCCGTGGAGTCCGAGGCCTACGGCGTGCGTGCCCCCCTGGTGTCGCCCGACGGCCGCTGGCTGTCCTACGTGCGGATCCCCTGGGGCAAACCCGATGACCCGGAGAAGTACCCCAAGGAGCTCGTCCTGCTGCCGCTGACGCCGATCCCTTGAGCATCTCCCGCGGCCATCAGCTTGCGACGGCCTCCTCGGCCAGCGGGACCTGGCGCGTGTCCCCCACGGTCTTCCAGAGCCAGGCGTTCACGTCGAAGCGCGGGTCGCCCAGCTGGCGTCCCAGGTCGATGCCGTCCCAGGCCAGGTGTTGATCCTCCGGGGGACCCATGTCGCTGAGCGTGCCCATCAGCTTGTTCAGCTGCTCTTCAGGGAAGCTGTCGTTGGAGGCGCCGAACATCGCGTAGAAGGCCAGGTGGTGGGTCTGGTCCTCCTCCGGCCCGCCGTCGCCATGAAGACGGCTTGAGCGAAACCCGGTGGGCGGGAGCGGGTGCGGGTGGTTGAGGTTCCAGCGCTGGTCCCGCTCCGACGCCAGGCCATCCAATCCGGAGTCCGTGCCCGCGAACAGCAGGCCCAGGTCGCGTCCGGCCTCCGCGCCATGGATGCGCGTGGTGGGGCCGTCCCCGGTGGTGAGCAGCCAGCGGACGCGCTGGGCCGCTCGGGAGAACAGCTCCAGGGCCAGCCGTCCCTCGCGGCGCTCCTCGTCGGCCCGCTCCCGGAGGAAGTCGCGCCGCAGGTGGGCGTGCTGCCGGAAGAACTCGCGCACCGCCGCCACCCGCCGCGCCGTGACGGCGGTCAGCCAGTGTCCCCGGGCATCCAGGAAGGCCACGGCCTCCGCCTGGATGGCATTGTCGGAAAGCGGCGGCGGAGGGGCAGGACGATGCGCCATGGGCGTTCTCCGGGAAGGGGCCGAAGGCGAATGTCGGAACGCTTCACAGGGCCGGGAGTGGGGAGTCCCCCACGCATGTCTGCCATTGCGCATCGTCGCTTCCAACCGTGCTCCCGTGCGCAGTTGCCTGGGACGCCCGGGGTGTCAGACGGGCCCCGTCGATGTGGTCCACGCGTGTAGTACGGTGCGCCCGGTCATGCGTGCACTGTCATCCCGTGGGTGGTGTCTGTCGTTGGGTCTGCTTCTTGCGTGGCTGGGAACCGGCTGCGCCTCGCTCTCGGCGAGCCTCGGGGGCACCGGCGAAGCCTCCGAGAAGGCCCGGCGGTTGTGCGAACAGGGCCTGCTGACCTGGCCCGACCTGGCACGCTTCCCCGCGGACATGCCTCCCCAGGACTACGTCCGGTCGGAGGACCTGGCGTGGCTCCAGGCCCATCCGGAGGCGGTGCCTCCCGAGGAGCCGCTGTCCGCCCAGCCGCCGCTCTGCGAAGTGCAGGACGCCACCAATGCGGAGGGCGACTTCACCGTGGTGGTGATGAAGCTCCAGCCTCCCACGGAGCAGGAGCCCGAGGGGCGCAATGCCCTCCTGACCTTCCACCGGGCTCCGGAGGGATGGCGTCTGACCTACTGGCTTCCGGAGGACGCGCAGGCAGGCGCCACGAACGTGCCGCTCTTCTCCGAGGCCATGCCCCGTCCCCAGAAGCTGTCGGGCCAGGACCTCGCCTATACGCGGGAGGCGCTGCAGGAGGGCGTGCAGGGGCTGATGGCCATCCGCTGCGTCATCACCCGGGCGGGAAGCGTCATCAATTGCCACACGCTGAAGCCCCTGCCGCTCATGGTCGAGCCCGCGCTCAAGGCGCTCTGGGGCAGCCGCTACGCCCCCGTGACCCTGGCCGGAAAGCCCATCGATGTGCGGTACACCTTCATCTTCCGGATGAAACGGGTGACCTTCACCCGCTGACACACCCGCGCGGGTGCGCCCATCGGGTCATCCTTCCGCGCTCCCGAGCACGGACTGCACGGCCTTGACCAGCCCCTTGACGGTGACGGGCTTCTCCAGGAACGACTGCACCTGCTGGTCGCCCAGCGCCTTGCGGCTGGCATTGGAGATGACCACCACCGGCAGCTCACGCAGCTGACCGTGGCCACGCATCCGCGTGAGCAGCCCCCGGCCGTCCAGCAGCGGCAGCATCAGGTCGAGCAGCAGCAGGTCGGGCGCGTTGCCCTCCAGCTTGCGCCAGGCCTCCAGGCCGTTGCGCGCCACCTGCACGTCGAAGCCGGCGTCCTGCAACACGTCCTGGATGGCGTCCGCCAGGGTCTCCTCGTCCTCCACCACGAGGATGCGTGCCATCACGCCTCCCCCCTGCCAGGTCCGCCGAGGCCGGGGCCGGGCGATGCGGGGTTCATGGAGGCCTGGGCGCGGGCCTGGGGCTGTCCGGTGAGGATGGCCTCCAGCGCCGCGTACGACTCCCCGACGCGGGGACCCTCGTCGGTGATGTGCAGCTCGCGCAGGAAGGGGTCGTTGGGGCTGTCGCGCATCTTCAGCACGGTGATGAGCCGGTGCAGCTTCCCGTTCAGCTCGAAGAAGCGCAGGAACACCAAGTTGTCGCAGATGGCCTCGATGCCGCGGATGGGCGAGTGCAGCTCGGGCCCGAACATGTCGTTCGTCTGCTGGGTGATGAGCATGGTGACGTCGCGCTCACGCAGGGTGTTGATGAGCGCCGCGAGGAAGCGGGTGGTGCGCTCCGGGTCGATGGCCTCCTTGGCGAAGGGCTCCAGGCCATCCAGCACCAGCCGCTTCACCCCCTGCTGTTGGATGAGGTGGATCAGCTCCTGGGCCATGGCGTCCGGGAGCGTCTCCACCGGCGCGCGCGCCTCCAGCCGCAGCATCCCCTGGCGCTGCAGGGGTTCGAGCTCCAGCCCCATGTTGCGGCACTTCACCGTGAGCTGCGCGCCGCTCTCCGCGAAGCCGAAGTAGAGCCCCGGCTCCCCGTGGCGCGCCCCCTCCGCCAGGAACGACAGGCCGATGGTCGTCTTGCCGCTGCCGGGGCTGCCCATGACGAGCGTGGAGGACAGGGTGACGAGCCCTCCGGCGCACATGGCGTCCAGCCCCTCGATGCCCCAGCGGCTGCGGTGGCGCGGGTCGGCCACCTTGCGGGGCGTCTCGCGCATCATCGCCTCGAAGCGCGGATAGACGCTCACGCCCTGCTCGTCGATGGTGAAGGTGTGGCGGCCCGGGATGTTGTTGCTGCCGCGGAACTTGGTGAGCTCGATGCCGCGCGTGGCCTTGAGGCCGATGAGGTCCGCGCTCAGGGCCACGATGCCGTCGACGACGGCGGCCTCCACGCTCACGCCCTTGTGCGTCTCCGTGCTCAACAGCAGCGTCGTGCAGTCCAGGGCGGCCAGCCGCAGGCCGAGCGTCTGCAGCAGCTCGCGCAGGTCCTCGTCCGGGCGCAGCCGCTCCTTGAGCACCGACAGGCCGTCCAGGATGAGCGCCCGGGCCCCTCGCTCGCGGGCGGTGCGGATGAGCGTGTCGACGAAGCCCTTGCCGCCCCCCTCCCGGAGCGCGGACAGGCCGCTGATGTAGTGCACGCGGGTGCCCACGGCGTCTCTGCGGAAGAACCGGAACGAGCGCAGGTGCAGCAGCATGCGCTCGTGGGTCTCCGCGAGCAGCGTCACGTAGAGGGACGCGTCGCCGCCCTCCGCCAGCCGGAAGCACATCTCGTTGGCGAGCGTCGTCTTGCCGCTGCCGGGAGGCCCGGCGATGAGGTACAGCCCGCCGCGCAGCCAGCCCCCGCACAGGATTTCATCCAGGTGGGGCACTCCACTTTTCAGCCGTGCCGCGGCCTCCTCCTCCCGCGCGTCGTCCATCAAAGGGCTCCTCCGTGGAACCAATATGGGACCTTCGCGGGAGAGCCCGGACCGCACGGAGGAGCACCAGGCGGGCAGGCTCCTGAAACGCCACGACGCCGGACGCGAGGGGCTCCATGGCCCCTCCCGCCCGGCGTCGGTGCTTGAAGCCGCGAGCCTTACAGCGAGTTGACGAACTTCAGCAGCGCGTTGCGGTCCGCGGCGCTGAGGTTCACGAAGGCCTGCTTGGCGGCCTCGCCCTCGCCGCCGTGCCAGAGGATGGCCTCGGTGATGCTGCGCGCGCGGCCGTCGTGCAGGTACGCCTCACCGCCGGACACGCCCGCCGTCAGGCCGATGCCCCAGAGCGGCGGCGTGCGCCACTCGGCGCCGGACGCCTGGCCTTCCGGCAGGTTGTCCGCGAGGCCCGCGCCCATGTCGTGCAGGAGCAGGTCCGTGTACGCGTGGATGGTCTGGCCGCGGAACTCGTTCATCGCGGCGTAGGGACTGGTGGTCAGCGTGGGCGCGTGGCACTTCGCGCAGCCCGCGTTGGTGAACACCGTCTCACCCTGCATCGCCGTCGCGTCCGAGTGGTCGCGGCGCGCGGGGACGCCCAGCAGGCTGATGTAGCGGGTGAGCTTGTCCAGGTCGCTGTCGGCCAGCTCCACGCTGGTGCCCGCGCAGCCCTGCTGTGCCGAGCCGCAGTCCTGCGCCTTGAACACGTTGGACGTCACGCCCATGTCGCTGTTGAGCGCCTCGGCCACCTGGTGCTTCACGCGCGCGGACGCCGCCTTCCAGCCGAAGCGGCCCATGCGGGTGACGCCCGTCTCCGGGTCCGTCACGGTCTGCATGCGGCCGGAGATGCCATCGCCGTTCGCGTCATTGGGGTCCGCCAGGCCGGCGATCTGCGACTCGGGCACCGCCTCCAGCAGGCCCATGCCAATCAGCTGCGGCGTGATGCGCGGCGAGAAGTTCGTCGGCGTCACGTTGAGGAAGCTGTAGTTGGGCTTGCGCAGGCTGTACGTCGTACCGCCGTTCAGCGTGCCGCTCGCGGTCGTCGTCCAGCTGGCGATGCGCACGTCCGCCTCCGGCGTGCCGGTGACGGCGCGCGGCTGCAGGCGGAAGCCCAGCGCCGGGTCCACGGACACCACCCCGTTGTTCACCTTGCCCACCTTCACCACGTAGTTGTCGAGCGTGGTGTTCGTGGTGGAGGGCGGCAGGCCGCGGCCGTTCTGCTTGTGGCAGGAGACGCAGGACACGTTGACGTAGTTGTTGCCCAGCTTGTTCGCCTGCGCCGTGAAGATGGGGTTGTCCGGCTCGGAGTGGCTGCCGTCGCGGAAGTTCGTGTGGTGCAGGCGGCGGCCCTCGACGAAGGGCTGCGCGTTCACCGGCGCCAGGTTCGTGGCCATCTGCAGGAAGCGGTTGTCCGGCTCATTGGAGAACGGCGTGTGCAGCGTGCCGCGGCCGCCCGCCCAGGCCTTCTCCGGCAGGGGGAAGGAGTCGCGGATGGCGCCCTGGCCCTCGAAGGGCACGATGCCGCCCTGGCCCACGATGTAGAGCATTGCCGTGGAGTAGTAGTTGAAGCGGCCTTCCACCGGCTGCTGGAGGAACACGCCAATCTCCAGCTCCATCCGGTCACCCACGCGGATGGCGCGGCCTTCCTTGGCGTTGAAGTTCACCGACGACGTGTACTTGTAGTCGTTGACCTTCACGAAGTCCGCGTTGTGGAAGTACTCCGCCACCGTGTTGAGGCCGCGGAAGAACGCGCGGAAGTCCGGCGAGTCGTACGGGTAGATGGTGTAGAGGTTCACCGTGATGGTGCTGCCGCCCTTGGCGACCTCGTCGACAATCTCGATCCAGTGGGTGCGCTTCTCGAAGTACAGCTTCAGGTAGTGGTCGTACGCCTGGTACATGTCCTCGCGCATGTGGCGGTCGCGAACGCGGTCGCCCACGCGGGTGATGATGGCGGTGGAGGTGTTCTCGATGGTGGCCGGCTCCAGCGAGGTGGCGCTGGTGAACAGCGGCACCACGGGGCCCGCGTCGCCGTTGGGAGGAGGGCCCGCGTCGACGCCCGTGCCCGCGTCCGGAGTGCCGGTGCCCGCGTCGGTGCCCGTGCCCGTGCCGCTATGCGTGTAGCGCGCCCAGACCGTGTCGCGCGCACAGGCGCAGGACACGTCCCAGTACGTATAGCTGTAGTCGATGTAGTTGCCGGCGGAGAGGCCGGTGACCGTGTACTGGTTGCGGCCGCCCGTCACCGTCATGCGGATGTTGAGCTGACCGCCGTCGTTGAGCTTGTAGTGGATGTCCGCCCAGTCCGTCGTGTCGACGTAGAAGATGGCGGAGGAGCCCGATGGCGTGACGCCATACGTGGCGGCTTCTGCGGATGGAACCGCCAGACAACTGACGGCCAGGAATGCGAGCACGATTCCCGTGAGTCTGCTTCGGCTCATGGTTGCGAACTCCAGTGGGGTGGATGGGGCGTGGGACGGCGAGCGCTGCGAAGGGGACTTCGTAGCTTGTCCGAAGAAAGTCGGGATCGACCGGCGCGCGCAAGGTGGGAGGCCCTAGAATTCGGCTTAGGCGTGATAACTGATAAATAAGCGAAATTGATGTCATTCCTGATGCGCCGCGTTGTCAGGGATTGACGCGTCGTGTTGCGGACGGGCCCGGGCGGGCCGCGTCCCGAGGCCCGGAGGGCCGGGTTCCAAGGCGCGGCGGGGGATGGGGCCGCGCGGCGTGGGTGGGTAGACTGCCGGGCCATGCGCTTCCAGCCACCGTGGGGTGGAGCCTTCCGGCTCGACACCTTCTTCCACCGCACCCCGGACGCCCTCCCCGAGGAGACGACGGCCTCCATCCGCTCGGCCATCCTGGGCTCGTCGCTGCTGGGCGAGTCGAACCTGTCCGGGCAGTTCTCCGGCACGTACGGCTTCTCGCTGACGTTCCGCCGGGAGGCGCTGCCGGACGTCATCCGGCGCTTCCCGGCCTTCGCGCCGTACCTGGCGAAGACGCTCCTGCCGGAGTGCAACGCCTTCCTGCTCAACCCGCTGCTGGTGGGGCAGGGCCGGAGCGTCGCGGCGCACATCGACCGGAGTCTTGAATTCTACGGCCCGAGTATCGGCTGCCCGGTGGCGGTGAGCGTGCTGTATGTCCAGGTTCCGAAGGAACTCCAGGGCGGGGCGCTGCGGCTGTACCACCGGGGTGGTCCGGTGGCGGAGCTCAAGCCCCAGCAGAACGCGCTGGTGATGTTCCGGGGCGACCTGCTGCACGAGGTGGAGGCCATCACCTCCGGTGGGCAGTCATTGGAGGACTCGCGGATCAGCCTGGTGGTGGAGCAGTACCGCGCGCCGGAGGAGTTGCTGGCGAACGTGCCCCGCTTCGAACTGCGCACGCGCTCGGGGGCCCGGGCGTGAGCGAGCTCAAGCTGGAGTGGAAGCTGCCCGCGCCGCCGGACGCGGTGTTCCCCGCCTTCGCGCAGCCCGCGCTCATCCGCCGCTGGTTCGGCGCGCCGCCGGGCTGTCACCGCACGCACGCGCCGGACCCTGGCGCGCTGGGCCAGCCCTACCGGGTGGGCCTGCGGGACGCGGCGGGCCGGGCGTTCGCGCAGGTGGGCTGCATCGTGGAGGTGGAGCCGGGACGCTTCCTGGCGCTGGAGATGGACTGGGAGGGCGGGCCGGTGCCGCCGGGGCGCACCCGGGCGGAGCTGACGTTCCATCCCACCGCGGAGGGCACGCGGCTGGAATTGCGCCAGGGGCCGTTCGCGGACGACGCGGCCCGGGACGCGCACCGCGCCTACTGGGAGGCGTGCCTGGGACGGCTCGCTCGCGTGGTGGCGGGCGAGGCCGTGCCGTGCTTCGAGGAGTTCTGGGAGGAGTCGCGCGGCTACGTGGGGCCGCTGGCGGTGGCGGCCTACGCGGTGCTGGCGGGGCTGCGCGAGTCGGGCGCGCCGAAGGAGGCGGTGGCCCAGGTGGAGGACCTGCTCTACACGCACCTGCCTCGGCTGCGCGAGGACACCGCGGACGTGCTGGGCGCGGTGCTCCAGTCGCGGGTGGAGGGCGGCGCGAGCTGAGGCGGCCGCCCTCCCGTGACGCTCAGGAGGCCAGGGCCTTCGGCGGGGGGACGTGGGCGTCCTCCTCCGGGAAGTGGGCCTCCGCGTCCTTCGCGTTGGCGATGCGCTCGTCCAGCTCCGCGGTGAGGTGTTCGAAGACCTCCTTGTTGAGCGTGCCCTGCTGGTAGGCGCTGAAGAGGGCGTCCTTCTCCACGATGAGGATGCGGCGGATGGCCTCCTGCTTCTCCTCGTCGTTGAAGCGGGTGGACTGCTGCTTGAGCATGGCGAGCTGCTGCTCCACCGACTGCGCCTTCTGCTGGTAGTCGCGCTCCAGGGGCTCCAGCACGTCCACCGGAATCTCGCGGCCGCGGCGCATGGCCTCCAGCGACGCGAGCGCCGCGTGGATGGCGCCCAGCTTGCCCCGGGCCAGCTCGTACTGCTCCTGGTAGACGTCCTTGAGACCGGTGATGCCCAGCGCCTTGAGCACCGGCGCCATGGTGAGCCCCTGGACGATGATGGACAGCACCACCACGCCGAACGTCATGTTCACCAGCAGCTCGCGGTGGGCGAAGTCGTCCGGAAGGCCCAGCACCAGCACCATGGACACCGCGCCGCGCAGGCCGCTCCAGGTGAGCACCGCGCTCCACTTCCACGGCAGCTTCTCCGACGTGAACCGCAACAGGCCGGACACGCCATAGACGACCACCGCGCGGCCCAGCACCACCGCCCCGTACGCCAGCAGGATGGGCAGCCACGACGCCAGCAGTGACGACAGCTGCACCTCCAGGCCGATGAGCAGGAACACCACCGAGTTGAGCGCGAACGCCAGGTACTCCCAGAAGCTCTCCACCGCGATGCGCACGGAGGGGCCCATGCCCTCCTGGGCCGCCCAGTTGCCGCACACCATGCCGGCCACCACCGTGGCGATGACGCCCGAGTAGTGGAAGTGCTCCGCCACCACGAAGGACCCGTACGCGGCGATGACCGTGCAGGTGATCTCCACCATGGCGTCCTCCACGCGCAGGATGACCTTGCCCACCGCGAAGCCCACCGCCGCGCCGATGACGCCGCCCATGCCGGCGACCCGGATGAAGTCCATCACCGCGCTGCCCACGGTGAACTCCTGGCCCGCCGCCACGCCCACCACCAGGGTGAAGAGCACCACGGAGGTGCCGTCGTTGAGCAGGCTCTCGCCCTCCACCAGGATGGCCAGCCGCTTGGGCGCGCCCAGCGCCTTGAACAGGCCCACCACCGCGATGGGGTCCGTGGACACGATGAGCGACGCGAACACCATGGCGGAGATGAGGCCGAAGCCCTGCAGGGCATTCATCCATTGCATCGCCGGGGACAGGAGCAGCGCCGTCAGCCCCATGGACGCCACCAGGCCCGGAATCGCCAGCGCGGTGATGGCCAGCTTGTTCTTCCAGAACTTGCGGAAGTCGACGTGGAACGCCGCCTCGAACAGCAGGCCCGGCAGGATGACCGCGAACAGCAGCTCCTTGGTCAGGTGCGGCGGCTCGAAGGCATGCACGATGCCCAGGCCCAGGCCCGCCAGCACCAACGCCACCGTGTACGGAAACTTGAAGTAGCGCGCCGCGATCGCCACCGCCGTCGCGATGGAGAAGAGCAGCACGAAGGCCAGCTCGAAGTGCATGAATCCCCAACCCCATTGGTGCTCAAAGAGGGTGAGGATGCCATGCGCGCGGGGCCGTGGGGCAACCCCCTTTCGGAGGGAAATGAGAGGGGACAGGCGGGCGTGGCATTTTGCCAGACTGGTTTCTCAAGTCTGGAGATGGAGCCGCGTCAGGGGGACGGCGTGCCGGCGTCGCCGGGCGCTTCCGTGTCGGAGAGGCGGACCTCCAGCGTGTACCGGGAGCGCAGGTCGCCGGGCATGACGAAGTCCTGATCCAGGCCCTTGTAGGCCTGCACCCAGACCTTCCACCTGCCCGCGGACGACGCGGGCGTCGTGCTGCGCAGGTCGGTGGCGGCGGAGGGGTCCTGGGCGGTCTGGCGCGCGGGGATGCCCCCTTCCGGCGTGAGGAGGAGATAGGAGAAGCGGAAGGGCAGCTCCGGGGAGAACGCCTCCGCCGTCAGGTGCACGGAGATGCTTCGGGTGGAGGCGGGCACCTCGAACCAGAAGCAGTCCACGTCGCCCTCGGTGGCGAGGACGCCCGTGGAGGTTCCGCTCGCGCCCTCCGCCGTCGCCGTCAGGGGGATGGCGGTGCCGGGGATGGGCAGGTTGTTGGGCTCATGGCCATCCGGGTCGGGGAGCAGCTCCGCCTGGACGGTGTACGGCGACTGCGTGTCGAAGGCGGTCGTGTCATCCCGCAGCGTCAGGAGCCGGAAGTCCGCCTCCTCCGCGTAGGGAATCAGCAGCTCCACGGGACCGGGCGCCGCCGAGGGAGCATGGCGGTTGACGCGTGAGGTGGGACGGGCGGGCGTGAAGGGGACCCATGCGTCCAGCGTCAGGTTCACGGGCGTCTGGGGCACGGCGTAGCCCGCGCGCAGCCGGATGATGGCCGGTTGAGTCACGGGGGCGACGGGCTCCACGCGGTACCAGTCGGAGTCGTAGAGGGCGCCCACGTAGGCCTGGCGCGGCGTGTTGTCCAGCGGGAGCACGCACTCGGAGAGGGTGAGCGCTTCCTCGCGGCTGTTGCACGCGTCCGTGAGGGGGGCCGGTGCCCGCGTCGGTGCCTGCATCCTGCGTCCCCGCGTCGGGCGGCGTGGGCTCCGGATCCGAGCACGCGGTGAGCCAGCCCGTGAGCAGCAGCAGCCGTCCGCCCGTGCGCCATCGTGGAATCCAACGCATGTCTTCCTCCCTTGTCTCCGGGATACGGAGCGGAGCGCCTCGCCTGGTTCCCATGGGCCTGCTTCCGGGCGTGCACTGTGGGGCGGTGGACGGCCGGGCTTCAGGCGAGCGGGTGGCGCGGACCAGATGCATTGTGACGCTTCTGGCCGACGGCTAGAAGCGGGGGATGATGGACCTCTTCCTCATGTCGCCCCCGGGCCGGGGCTGGGCGCTGCGAGGCCGCTCGAACTTCCGCAGCCGGGAGGCCGCTCCGGCGGATGCGCGCGGCGCGCGGCGGGAGTGGCTGACGCTGGCCCGGCACATCGAAGCCCGAGGCGGCACGGTGGTGGCGCTGCCCTCGCCGTCGGACACGCTGACGGGCATGCCCTACGCGGCCGAGTGCGGCCAGGTGGTGGCGCGCGAGGGCCAGGCCCCGCTGTTCCTCCTGCCCCGGATGATGAGCGCGCATCGCTTCGCGGAGCGCGACCACTGGACGCCGCTGGCCCGACGCCTGGGCCTGGAGGTCGTGGACCCGGGCGTGGGCATCTGGGAAGCGCACGGCGACGTGGCGACGTTCGACGGCGTGACGCTGCTGTTCTGGGGCGGGCGCACCACGCTCGACGGGCTGGAGGCGGCCCAGAAGTATTTCCCCGGCGAGGTGCTGCGCGTGCAGGTGCGCGAGCCCGCGTTCCACGGGAACATGGCGGTGCTGCCCCTGCCCGCGGTGGACCGGCTGGTGGTGTGTCCGGACGTGATGGCGCCGGAGTCGGTGGCGCTCCTGGAGCAGCGCTTCGGCGCGAACCGGCTGGTGCGGGTGACGGAAGCGGACATCCGCCGCTACGCGACGAACGGTCTGCCTTTGGGCAAGGACCTGCTCGCGCCCACGGTGATGCCCGCGCACATCGTGGAGACGTTCGAGCGGCTGGGCATGCGCGTGGTGTCCATGCCGATGCCGGAGCTGACGGAGAAGGGCGGCGGTTCGTCGCGCTGCCTCGTGTCGCGCGCGTCGGTGGACGCCTCCCGCGTCTCGCTGCCTCCGGAGTACCGGCTGGACGTCGTGGCGAAGGACCTCGAAGCCGATGGCGGGTGAACTCGCGCCGCTGGCCCAGGCCTTCTTCGCCGCGACCCCGGAGCTGTCATTGCAGGCGCTGGGCTCCGGCGTGCACGTCCCGTCGCTGGACCTGGCGCCGCACGGCATCCCGGTGACGCACCTGCTGGCGGAGCACAACGCGGAGCTGGCGCGGCAGTACCTCACGCTCAACCAGCTCGCGTTCGGCGGCATCGGCGTGCCGCGTTGGGTGCTGTCGGACCTGTACCTGCTGCCCGGCGCCATCGGGCTCCTGCGCTGTCCCGCGCGGCTGTTGAAGGCGCCCGCGCGCGAGAGGCTGCTGCTGGCGGACGAGGAGCTGGCCATCGGCGCGGCCTGCTACGTGGCACCGTCGCTGACGCCGGGCCTGTTCGTGGGCGTGTCGCTCTTCAGCTTCCTGCCGGGCCGGGGCGCGTCCGCGTGGGTGAAGCTGCTCACGCTGGGCATGGTGCGCGCGAAGCGGCTGCGAGGCATCACCCAGTGGGACAACCCCGCCGTGCGGGTGCACTCGCGGCTGGGGCCCATGCGGCTGGTGGGGCGCGTTCCCGGCGGACACGACTACGACGAGCGTACCTTCGTCTACGAGACGGACCTCTCCGATGAGGCCCGCGTGGCCCGGGCGATGTGCCGGGAAGAGGGGGCTCCCTCCTCCGCCACGCGCATCCCCGTCACCGACCTGCTGTCATTGGGCGCGCTGCTGGACCGCGCGGAGGCGGGGGCCCGGCTGGAGCTGGTGCCGCCCGGCCAGGACGACGGCCACGTGCTGGTGCGCGAGCTGCCCCCGGGCTGAAGACGCTCAGGGCGCGGACGCGTGCGGGAACTCGTCGTCCTGTTCCAGCGCCTCGCGCAGGGCGCTGGCGCCGTCCTTGAGGATGGGCTCGCCGTGCGCGAAGCAGACGGTCTGCAGGGGCAGGTGGTCCAGGATGCGCTGGATGCTGGTGCGCGTGCGCAGCGGTTCGTCCTGGTACTCGCCGGGGACGAAGGTGGGCGTGCCCCGGCCTTCGCGGGTCAGCAGGTCGGAGATGAAGACCACCGCGTGCGGGCTCTTCTGGAGCCAGAGCGTGTACATGGCCTCCGTGGGCCCCGGCGTCTGGAAGGTGTTGAGGCCGCCCGGCAGCGTGGTGCCGTTCACGTATTCGAAGTCCGGCTTCTCCTCCAGGCCCTGCGCGCCCTCCGGTGCCCAGACGGGCACTCCGAACGCCTTGCGCAGGCGCCACGCGGAGCGCTGATGGTTGCCCGCGGTGAGCACGATGGCGTCGATGTCGCCCAGCTTGCGCAGGGCCTTCTCGTCGATGGGCAGCGGGTCGATGAGGGTGACGGTGCCGTCGTCATCCACCACCGCGTAGGCGTCGCTGCGGCCGCCGCCGACCCGGTCGTCGGAGACGGTCCAGTGGTGCACGCCGGGGACAATCTCCTCCGTCTTCTTCGCCTGGGCCTTGGGCTCGCTCATGCCGACAAAGCTAGGCACCTGTACCTGGATGCAGGGGTGCGCGCTCCGTTGCCCGCCTGCCCCACCAGCGGGC
>NZ_RAVW01000430.1 GCF_003611585.1 Corallococcus exercitus
TATAAGGGACAGCGGTGGTGGCGGCGGCGCTGCCCAAGGCCGCGGAGGACCGGGTCGCGGCGCTCCTGGGCGTCGGGGTGGCGGCGGTGACGGGCGTGGTGGCGCTGGTGCTGAAGCGGCGCGCGGCGCTGCAAGCGGATTTGAAGGCGGCGTTGAAGGTGGTCGGTGTGGTCTTCGCCCTCAGGGGCGTGGGCGTCGGGCTTGGGTTGGCGTGGGTGGTGTCCCGGGGTTTGAGCGCGATCGGGTTCGTGGGCGGCTTCTTCGGCGTCTACTTCGCGCTGCAGTGGATCGAAGTCAGCTACGTGATGGCCGCGTCGAAAGACGCGGCGGGCGGAGACGAGTGATGCGCAAGGCAATGGTGCTGTTCGCCTGTCTGTTCGCGGGCACCGTGTGGGCCTCCGAGCAGCATGGCGAGGAGCATGGGGCCACCCCCCAGGGCGTGCACGGCGTGGCGAACGAGGACCAGGACGCCGAGGGCGATGACGTCGCCGGCTACATCCTCCACCACGTGTCGGACTCGAATGAGTACGAGTTCGAGGTCCCCCTCAGCCGCAACCACATCCCCATCCACCTGCCGCGGATCCTCATCCCGTTCCACGAGGGTGCCTGCACGCCGGTGGCGGACACGCACGGTGGCCACGGTGAGGTGTACCCGAGCCTGGGCCAGGGCTGCCTGGACCTCTCCATCACCAAGCACACGGTGATGATGTGGCTGGCGGCGCTGCTGCTCATCGGCGCGCTCATGATCTGGAGCAACCGCGACAAGACGAAGCTCGTGCCGCGCGGCGCCGGGGCGAACCTCTTCGAGATGCTGGTCCTCTTCGTGCGCGACGAGCTGGCCATCAAGAACATCGGCAAGGAGGAGGGTCCCCGCTACGTGCCCTACCTGCTCACCGCGTTCTTCTTCATCCTCTTCATGAACCTGCTGGGCCTGTTCCCCTGGATGGCGACGGCCACGGGCAACATCGCCATCACCTGCGGCCTGGCGCTGTGCACCTTCTTCGTCACGCAGGCGGCGGGCATCCGCGCGGCGGGCATCGGTGGCTACCTCAAGCACCTGACGGGCGGCGTGGCCCCCTGGCTGTGGCCCATCATGATTCCGGTGGAGTTCCTGGGCCTGTTCACCAAGCCCTTCGCGCTCACCATCCGACTCTTCGCCAACATGCTGGCGGGCCACATCGTCATCTTCTTCCTGCTGGGCCTCATCTTCATGCTCCGCAACCCCGCGGTGGCCCTGGTGAGCGTGCCGTTCGCCTTCGGCATCTACCTGCTGGAGCTGTTCGTGGCCTTCGTGCAGGCGTACGTGTTCACCATGCTGTCGGCGCTGTTCATCGGGATGAGCGTGGCCATGGGCCACCACGATGACCACCACCACGAGGGTGGCGAGAGCCACGACCACGGCAAGGCCCACCACCTGGGCTGACAAGTTGACGGGGCGCCTGTCGGCAACGACGGCGCGCCCCGGTTGAAGACCCGGCGGTTCGAAAGGCCGCCGGAGGTAGTCCTAAAGGGCCCCCACGACCCCCCCACAAGCGGGTCCCGCATCACGAAAGAAGACGTGCTCCCATGACCAACCTCGCTCTTGCCTTCCTCGCCGCCGGTATCGGCGCCGGCCTCTCCATCATCGGTGCCGCCCTCGGCATCGGTAAGCTGGCCGCCGCCGCCATGGACGCCACGGGCCGTCAGCCGGCCGCCGGTGGCGACATCCGCACCACGATGATCATCGCCGCGGCCCTCATCGAAGGCGCCACGCTGTTCGCGCTGGTCGTCTGCATCCTGCTCGCCATCAAGGCTTAAGGCCGGCAGGTCGCAACGGGAGCCGGCGTCCTCTTCGGGAAGAAGGGGCGCCGGCGTTCCGGCTTCACCGCAGCACGCTGTCCCTGTCTCACCTGAAGTCTCCCGCATCCTCCCTCTGTCTTTTCGCTTCACCGGGACCCGCCATGTTCCTGCCCTCAGTCCTCGCCGCCAGCAGCTTCGTGGAGGTCCGTCCGGGCCTCATCTTCTGGACCATCGTCACCTTCGTCATCGTCCTGCTGGTGCTGCGGGCGAAGGCGTGGGGCCCCATCCTGTCGCTCGTGGAAGAGCGCGAGAAGCAGATCTCCAACGCCATCGAGAGCGCCAAGCGTGAGCGCGCCGAGGCGGAGAAGCTACTGGCCGACCAGAAGACGGCCATCGCCGAGGCCCGCCGCGAGGCCGCGGAGACCACCCGCCGCGTGCAGGCGGACATGGAGAAGTTCCGCGACGAGCTGATGGCCAAGAGCCGCAAGGAGGCGGAGGAACTGAAGCTGTCCGCCCGCCGTGAGATTGAAGACCAGAAGGCCAAGGCCATCGCGGAGGTCCGCTCCATGGCCGTGGACCTGGCCATGGAAGTGGCCGGCAAGCTGATGAACGAGCGCATGGACGACGCCAAGCACCGCGCGCTGGCCGAGCAGTTCGTGCAGGGCCTGCCCGGCGCCACCAGCGCCACGGCGACCCGCCGCTCGGCCTAACGGCCGGGAGTCTTCCGCCGCGCTCGCCTGTTCCAGGAATCCATCATGGCTCTCTCCATCGGCATCGTCGGTCTGCCCAACGTGGGCAAGTCCACCCTGTTCAACGCCCTGTCCGCCGCGGGCGCGCAGGCCGCGAACTATCCGTTCTGCACCATCGAGCCGAACGTGGGCGTGGTGCCGGTGCCGGACGACCGCCTGGATCAGCTGTCGGCGCTCATCAAGCCGCTGAAGAAGATCCCCACGTCGCTGGAGTTCGTGGACATCGCCGGCCTGGTGCGCGGCGCGTCCAAGGGCGAGGGCCTGGGCAACCAGTTCCTGGGGAACATCCGGCAGGTGAACGCGGTGCTCCACGTGCTGCGCTGCTTCGAGGACGACAACGTCACCCACGTCGAGGGAGGCGTGAACCCGGTGCGGGACCGGGACGTGGTCGACACGGAGCTGTGCCTCAAGGACCTGGAGACCGTGGAGAAGCGCCGCGAGCGCTCGCTGAAGAACACCAAGGTGGGCGGCAAGGCCGGCGAAGAGGCCAAGGCCGAGGTCGCGCTCCTGGAGCGCATCAAGGCCAAGCTGGATGAAGGCATCACGGTGCGCGCGCAGAAGCTCACCGACGACGAGAAGGCGGCCATCCAGGACCTGTTCCTGCTGACGGACAAGCCCGTGCTGTACGTGGCGAACATCAGCGAGAAGCAGATTGGCAAGGAGGACAGCGACCCGCGCGTGCAGGCGGTGCGCGAGATGGCCGCCAAGGAGGGCGCGGGCGTGGTGGTGCTGGCGGCGGCGCTGGAGTCGGAGATCCAGCAGCTCCCCGAGTCCGACCGTCCCGGCTTCCTGGCGGACTCCGGCCTGACGGAGCCCGGCCTGAACAAGGTCGTGCGCGAGGGCTACAAGCTGCTGGGCCTGTGGACCTACTTCACGGTGGGCGAGCAGGAGTGCCGCGCGTGGACCATCCACAAGGGCTTCAAGGCGCCGCAGGCGGCGGGCGTCATCCACTCCGACTTCGAGCGCGGCTTCATCAAGGCGGAAGTCTTCGGGTGGACGGACCTGGTGAAGCTGGGCAGCGAGGCCGCGGTGAAGGAGAAGGGCCTCTTGCGCGTGGAAGGCAAGGAGTACGTCGTGCAGGACGGCGACTGCATGCACTTCCGCTTCAACGTCTGACGCGGGGCTTCTTCCGCTGTCCGAAGTGACGACGGGCGCTGCCTTCCACTCACGGAAGGGGCGCCCGTTTCGTTTCTAGCGGGGGCCGCTCAGCCACGTGTAGCCCCAGAGGCCCACGGCAAGCACGGCCAGCACGGTGGAGAGGATGGCGGAGCGCTTCACGCGGCCCGCGGGGTCCGGGTTGCCCAGGGCGTACCTCCACACGCCGCCCACGCGCAGCGCCAGGAAGAGGGCGAGGAGCACGGGGCCCACGACCTGCCAGCCTTCCGGGCGCTTGAGGATGACGATCCACGAGGCGATGAAGGCCACGTTGCCCAGCAACATCAGGGCGGGATAGGGCAGGGTCGGACGGGAGGTGCTCACG
Source organism: Corallococcus exercitus (assembly GCF_003611585.1). Classification (GTDB taxonomy): domain Bacteria; phylum Myxococcota; class Myxococcia; order Myxococcales; family Myxococcaceae; genus Corallococcus; species Corallococcus exercitus. Next base: position 4,009 of record NZ_RAVW01000430.1, read on the forward strand.
GGGCTGGCAGTGTGTGCACGGGGCCCCGGGGCGCCAAACGGAAACCCGCGCGGCGTGCACGCCATGTGACAGCCGCGCGGTTTGTTTCACGGTGCTACCGGGGCGGGGGCTCCACGTAGCGGGCGCGGGGGCGGAGCAGGTGGCCCTGTTCACGCTGCTCCAGGACGTGCGCGACCCAGCCCGCGGTGCGGCCCAGGCTGAACAGCACGATGGCTGCGCCGGACGGCAGGCCCAGCGCGTCCGCGAGCATCACCAGGCCCCAGTCCAGCGACGGGGGCGGATGGCCGGCGTCGCGCATGGTGTCCATGACGGCGCGGGCCACGCGGACCTTCAGGGACTCGGGCTTCACGCTCAAGGCGGCGTCGATGAGCGGCGGCACTCGCGGGTCGCCCTTGGCGTAGAGGCGGTGGCCGAAGCCCGTCACGGCCTCGCCCCGGCGCAGTCGGCCGTGGATGACCTGCGCGGCGCGTTCCGGACGGCCGACCTCCGCGATGAGGGCCTCCACGCGGTCACAGGCGCCGCCGTGACGGTGGCCGGAGATGGCCGCGAGCGCCGCGCTGATGCACGCGTACAGGTCCGCGCCGGAGGAGGCCGTCACGCGGGCCGCGAAGGTGGAGGTGTTCAGCTCGTGGTCCGCGCAGAGCACGAGCGCCAGGTTGATCAGCTCCGCGGTCCGCTTCGGCTTCGCGTCCCAGGCCGTGGCCAGCGACGCGGCCATCGTGGGTTCCTTCAACGCCCGCGACACGCGGCCGGGCGCCCGGGCCACGCAGACCCACGCGCCCAGGTGGCGGATGAGCCCGCGCGCGCGGGCCATGTCCTGTTCCGGGGGCGCGGAGAAGCGGCCCGCGTCGCCCGCCGCGAGCAGGGGCACCAGCGCGGCGAGCGCGGAGAGGGGAGGGGTGTCGCGCGGCAGCATCGCGGCCAGCGAGGCGGGGGACACGGAGGGCGCGCCTGCTGGCGATGAGAGGCCGCGCTCGGAGGCCAACGACCTCCTGCCTCGCGCCGGTGGCGCCGCGTGCCCCGCGGTGTCCCACGGTGTTTCCGGCGCGGGCCAGGACGTGGACCCGGATGGCAGGTGGCCGGTCCACAGCAGCTCCGCGACCTCCTCGAAGCGGTGGCCTCGCGCGGCCAGCTCCACCGCGTCGTGGCCCCGGTACTCCAGTCCAGCTTCACTGATGCGCGACACCGATGAGTCGATGACGGGCTCACCCCAGCGCAGCGCTCCGGACGCCACCGCCGCGTGGCCCGCGCGGGCGTCGTGGCGCGTCTTCAACCGCTCCACGTCCGAGCGCAGGTAGCGGTTCTCCTTCGTGCCCTTCTCCGGTACGCACCGCACGAGCCCCCGGCTCACGTACGTGTACAGCGTCGCCCGCTTCACGCCCAGGAGGTCGGCTGCCTCCTCCGCGCGCAGCAGCTCCTCCTCAACTGGATGGTCGAATCGAGATTGAGAACGTCCCCCTGCACGACGCACCATATTTCACGTGCCTCCCGGGTGCGGAGTCTCGACTCGACTGGACCTTCCTGTCGAGTTGAACCGCCCATGGCCGAGGCCACACCCAGCGAAGGAGAGCGACCATGAACGTGGACTTCGGACGGACGTCGTCGGACTACGCGAAGCACCGGGCGGGCTTCCCGGACGCCTTCTACACACGGCTCGAACAGGACGGCGTGCTCACGTCCGGACTGCGCGTGCTCGACCTGGGCACGGGCACCGGCACCGTCGCGCGCAACCTGGCCCGGCGCGGCTGCCACGTCACCGCGCTGGATGTCTCCGCGCCCCAGCTGGAGGCCGCCGCCCGGCTCGCCCGCGACGAGGGGCTCACCCTCGACTTGCGCGAGGCGCCCGCGGAGAACACGGGCCTGCCGTCCGGGTCCTTCGACCGCGTGTTCGCGGGCCAGTGCTGGCACTGGTTCGACCGCGCCGCCGCCGCGCGCGAGGTCTTCCGCCTGCTCAAGCCCGGCGGGAAGCTGATCCTCTGCCACTTCGACTGGACGGCCCTGCCCGGCAACCTGCTGGAGGCCACCGAGGCGCTGGTGGAGGAGTTCAGCCCGCGTGTCCAACTGGACGTGGAGCGCTTCAGCCAGGGCCTGGGCATCTACCCGCAGTGGTTCCGCGACGTGGGCGTGGCCGGCTTCCAGCACCTGACGTCGTTCACCTTCGACACGCTCACGCCCTACACCCACGAGGCGTGGCGCGGACGGATGCGCGCCAACGCCCGCGTCGGCGCCATGCTCCCGCCCGAGGAGGTCGCCCGCTTCGACGCCAAGCTGGGCGCGATCCTCGCCGCGCGCTTCCCCCAGGAGCCGATGTCCGTTCCGCACCGCGTGTTCGCGCTCGTCGCGGAGCGGCCGTGAATCGTGTATCCGGACTCGAAGAAGGTGGGCGTCTTCGCGGGGGCGGCGCCCGGGGGCGACAAGGCGTCGCGCACGCTGCATGCGTATCTGCCTTTGGCCGCGGAGGTGGATTACTGGGAGGGCGAGGAGCCCTGATAGGGTGCGCGGCCCATGGCCTCCCTGCTGGATGCGCTCGACCGCGAGCGGCTGCTCAAGGATTCCGCCGCCGCTTCCGGGCTGCTGCCCAAGGGCGAGCCTCCCCACGTGTCGCTGCTGCGGCTGTGCGAGGCGGGTCTGCTCGTGGGCGGGCTCACCGTGGGGTACGGCGTCCGGCCGGATGAGCTGGTGGGGCCGCTCACTGCGGCCATGGGCGGCGCGGCCCGGAAGCTCAAGGTCGTGGACGTGCGCGAGCGCCCCGCCCTGGAGCTGCACGTCGCGGCGGGTGACGTCACGGAGCGCTGGGAGGTGGAGGACGTGCCCGCGCTCGTGCACAACCTCAACGACCTGTACCGCGACGCGGCCGACGTGCGCGCGGTGGCGGTGCTGGGGGAGTGGGAGGACTCGCTCCAGCTCCTGTGCGTGGAGCGCCGTGCCCTGGGCCGGCTCTTGCGGCAGCCCTTCTTCGCGCCCGTCAACGCGCGGGGGCTCCAGGACCTGGTTCCCTCGCGCTGATGCGGCCGGGCCTCCCTCGACCCCGGCCGGCCGGTGGGGCACCATGGGGGCATGCGCATCACGCTGGCTCTCATCGTTGGATTGCTCCTGGCGCAGGTGGCTCGCGCGGAGCCGGATTCGTTTGGGCTGGGCACCGGCCGCGATGGGACGCTGACCGTCCTCGCCGGGGGGACCCTCTTCCTGTCCGTGGAATCCCCTCTGGAAAAGAACGTCGTGGCGGGGGACCAGGAGCTGGTGGTGTCCAGCCCCGTCGTCTCCGCCGGCGACCTGGTGATGATCCACGAGAGCACGGGCCTGTCGCCCACGCCTGACGTGGGCAACCCGAAGGGCGTGTCGCTGTCGGGGTCGGTCACGCTGGGGCGCTGGGAGCTGGCGCGGGTGGAGACGGTGACGACCACCACGCCCGCCACGCTCGTGCTGACCGCGCCACTTCGCTACGCCTACACCGCGAGCCGGACGCAGGTGGTGCGCGTGGCCGAGTTCACCGACGTCGTCATCCAGCCGGGCGCGCGGCTCACCGCGTCGGCGTGGAACGGCAAGTCCGGCGGCATCCTCGCGATGCTGGTGACGGGCAAGGTGATCAACGACGGCCGCATCAGCGCGGAAGGCCTGGGCTTTCTGGGAGGCATCTTCCAGGTCAGCCCCAACGAGATGACGGGGTGCACCGGGCTGGAGCTGGAGCATGCCAAGGGCGGCTCCTCGCGCGGCGAGGGCGTGGCGGGCATGGCCTCCAAGACGGGCATCCCCAGCGGGCGCGGCAACCTGGCCAACGGCGGCGGTGGCGCCAATTGCTCCGCTTCCGGCGGTGGTGGTGGCGGTCACGCCGGCGTCGGAGGCGTTGGCGGGCGCACGGCGACGGCGGACGGGCAGCGCGACGAGGGAGGCCAGGGCGGCGCGGCGCTGAACTACTCCGTGTTCGAGCGCTTTACGTTCGGTGGTGGCGGCGGCGCGGGCCATGGCTACGACACGGCCGGCTCCAGCGGCTCGAAGGGCAGCGGCGTGGTGTTCATCCGTGCCACCGCGTTCGACGGCGAGGGCGTCTACAGCGCCTCCGGCACGTCGGCGGTGGCCTCGTCGGGCAATGGCGGTGGGGGCGGGGGCGGCG
>NZ_RAVW01000431.1 GCF_003611585.1 Corallococcus exercitus
CCACTACAGCGGGGCGCGCAAGGCGATGGCGGCGTACCGCCGTTCGCAGTCGGGGGGCCGGCGCATCCTCATCGTGAGCTACCACCGCGTGGTGAGCGACTTCACGGGGGAGCTGCAGCGCTCCATCCCGGGCCTGCTCATCTCCCAGGAGACGTTCCGCCGTCACCTGGAGGAGGCGAACGCCGCGGGCTTCGAGCTGGCGAGCATCGGTGACGCGGTGGACGTGATGGCGGGCCGGCGCACCGCGAAGAAGGACCTGTTCGTCGTGACGTTCGACGACGGCTACCGCGACGTGTACCGGTACGCGTACCCGGTGCTCAAGCAGATGGGCGTGCCGGCCATCACCTACCTGCCCACGGCGTTCATCAACACGGACAAGCGTTTCAACCACGACCGGCTGTTCCACCTGCTGCGCTGCGTGCAGGAGCGCAAGTTCCGTCCCGACTACGACACCATGCCCACGCCGTCGGTGCAGCTCCTGGGCCCCATCCTCACCGGGCGCAAGACGGCGTCCGCGGCGCTGGACGACTTCATCGGCGAGCACCCGACGCGCGTGCTCACGGGCATCATCGACTCGCTGGAGCAGCAGCTGGGCGGCGGCGCGGACCTGGTGCCGGAGCAGGGCGACGTCATGAACTGGGACGAGGTGCGCCAGATGGCGCGCGACGGCTTCGAATTCGGCGCGCACACGCTGGGCCACACGGTGCTGACGCTGGAGCCCACGGAGGTGGTGGAGAAGGAGATTGTCGAGTCCAAGCAGACCATCGAGCGCGAGGTCGGCGTCCAGGTGAAGGACTTCGCGTACTGCAACGGCTGGTACTCGGATGAGATGATCCGCGTGCTCAAGGACAACGGCTTCCGCTCCGGCGTCACCACGGAGGACCTGCCCAACCGCGTGGGCGGCGACCCGTTCGCCCTCAAGCGCAAGGTGATGTGGGAGAACTTCAGCCTGGGGATGATGGGGGACTACTCGTCCACGCTCACGGTGTGCCAGTTCGATGACTGCTTCGGCGTGCTGGGCATGAGCCACCCGGTGCTGGGCCACCGGCCGCACATCCTGAGCCCGATGAACACCTCCAACGTGCTCGTCGAGGAGCTGGACGCGGCGCTCGCGAAGGCGACGCCGGTGGACGTCGTGGACGTGACAGCGCCGGTGATTGCGTCTGATCCGCTGGTTGCGCAGGGCACGGCGGGTGCGCAGGTCGTGGTGGCGCCGAACGTGGCCCTGGCCTCGGAGGCGGCGCAGCCGGAGGAGCTCCAGTGAATGCGTCACCCAAGCCGGCCTCGGCCCCGTCGTTCCTGGGGCGGGCCGGCCCGTTGGTGTTGGCCCGGTTGTTCACCGCCGGGCTGACGCTGTCCATTCCGCTCGTGCTCGCCCGGGTGCTTCGCCTGGACGAGTACGGCACCTACTACCAGCTGTTCCTCATCGCCACGACGCTGTCGTACGTGCTGCCGTTCGGCGTGGCGCAGAGCCTCTACTACTTCCTGCCCCGCGCGGAGGCGAAGCGGCCCTACCTGGGGCACGCGCTGCTCTTCGTCACGGGCGCGGGCATCGTGGCGGCGGGGCTGGTGTGGGCCTTCCTGGGCCACGTGGCGGCCTACTTCAACAACCCGGCGCTGATGGAGCACCGCGCGGCGCTGGCGCTCTACACGGCGTTCTTCCTGGGCAGCTACCCGCTGGAGATTTCCCTCACCAGCCAGGGGAAGACGAAGGCGTCCGCGGTGGTGTACCTGGCGTCCGACGCGGTGCGCTCGGGCGTGATGGTGCTGCCGCCGCTGCTGGGCTTCTCCCTGCACGGGATGATGATCGCCGTGGCCTGCTTCGCGGGGCTTCGCTACGTGGCCACGTGGGTGGTGTCGCTGCGTGGGTCCACGGGTCCGCTGGTGGACTGGAAGCTGTTCAAGGAGCAGCTGGTGTACGCGGCGCCCTTCGGTGCCGCGATGTGCCTGGCCATCCCCCAGCAGAACGCGCACATGTACGCGGTGGCGGGCGTGGTGGCCCCCGCGGTGTATGCGCTCTACCGGGTGGGCTGCTTCCAGCTGCCGGTGGTGGACCTGCTCTACACGCCCACCAGCGAGGTGCTGATGGTGCGCCTGGGTGAGCTGGAGCGCGAGGGCCGGCTGGAGGAGGGCGTGGAGGCCTTCCGGGAAGCGGCCGGCAAGCTGGCGTACGTGTTCCTGCCCTTCGCGGCGTTCCTCTTCGCGGCGGCGCCGGAGTTCGTGGGGGCCATGTTCGGCCAGAAGTTCCTGCCGGCGGTCCCCATCTTCCGGGTGAGCGTGATGGGCGTGGTGCTGGCGATCCTCCCCATGGACGGGACGCTCCGGGCCCGGGGCCAGACGCGCGCCATCTTCGCCTCGTACCTGGTGAAGGCGGTGGTGACGGTGCCGCTCCTGTGGTTCGGCGTGAAGTACTTCGGGATGATGGGCGGCATCGCGTCCTGGGCGCTGGCGGAGGTGGTGGGCAAGGGGATGCTGCTGATGCGCGTGCCCCAGGCGCTGTCCACGCCGGAGCGCAAGCTGGGCCTCAAGGACGTCATCCCGTGGCGGGAGCTGGCGCAGGCGTCGCTGGCGGCGTTCGCGGCGGGCGGGAGCATCTTCCTGCTGCGCACGGGCGTGCACGACACGTGGATGAACCTGCCCACGGGCTTCCTGTGGCGGGTGCTTCCGCTGGCGGTGGCGGGGCTGCTCTTCGTCGTGGGGTACGTGGTGGGCCTGTATGCGCAGGGCGTTCGCCCGTGGAGTGCGCTGCAGTCGCTGCGTCCCCGCCGGGCGGTCTGATCCACCGTCGGGAATTGAACGCGTGGGGAGCACTTCCCTCCCCACGCGTGGGTACTTACCTTCCAGGCGTCACGGAGTTCGGGCGGGCGAGGAGAGGCGTGATGGGATTCGACGCGATGATGTTGTACCGGCTGGCGCATGGTCTGAAGCAGCGTGGGGTGCCGTTGCTGCCGGCGGTGTTGCGCAAGGCCATCTACTACCTCCACAGCTCGTACATCCCCGAGGACGCGGAGCTGGGCGAGGGGACGCAGCTGGGCTACGGCGGCATCGGCGTGGTCATCCACAAGGCGGCGAAGGTGGGCCGTCACGTCCTCATCTCGCAGCAGGTCACCATTGGCGGACGCTCCGGGCTGGAGGGCGCGCCGGTGATTGGCGACTACGTGCGCATCGGCGCGGGCGCGAAGGTGCTGGGCAACATCCAGGTGGGCGACTTCGCGGTGATTGGCGCCAACGCGGTGGTGGTGAAGGACGTGCCCGCGGGCGCGGTGGTGGCGGGGGTGCCGGCGAAGGTGATTCGCCAGGACCCGGATCCGCTCACCACGTACCAGCGTGAGATGGGCCTGTTGCCCGCGCGGACGCCGCCGAAGCTCACCCAGGTTCCGCGGCCCTCCGCGCAGGCTTCCGCGCGCTAGGCACTGGCTTCGTTGGAGAAGAGGGCTTCCTTCATGCGCGTGCTGCTCGTCGGGGACTACCCGCCGCCGTACGGGGGCGTGGCCATCCACGTCCGTCAACTCCATCAATTCCTTCGCGACCGCGGGGTCGAGGCGAAGGTGCTCGACATCGGGAAGGGTGGCCGGCCGGCTCCGGACGTCCTCCCCGTGCAAGGCGCCGCCGCCTTCGGCCTGCGGCTCGCGGGATTCACCTCCGCGGGCTGGACGGTCCACCTGCACACCAGCGGCAACAACCCGAAGGCGTGGGTGCTGGCGGCGCTGGTGGGCAGCATGCCCGGGCCTCGTTCGCCGCGCGTCATCACGCTGCACTCGGGGCTGATTCCCGACTACCTGGCGGAGTCGCAGGCCCGGCGCGTGTTCGCGCGCACGGCGCTGGCGGGCTACGCGCGGGTGGTGGCCGTGTCCCCGGCGGTGCGCGACGCGGTGGTCGCGTGCGGCGTGCCGGAGGAGAAGGTCCTGGTGCATCCGGCCTTCTGCGCGTCCCAGGTGCTGCCCGGCCCGGTGACGCCGGAGGTGGAGGCCGCTCGGGCCCGGCGCCGTCCGCTGCTCGCGATGGCGCACCACCCGTCGCCCGTGTACGGGCGCAAGCAGATGTTCCGCGCGCTGAAGCGGGTCGCGGAGACGCACCCGGACGTGGGCCTGGCGCTGTTCGGCCCGGGCACGCGCGCCGAGGAGTTCATCCGCGACGCCCGCGAGCTGGGCGTGGCGGGGTTGCTGGAGGACCTGGGCGAACTGGAGCACGCGAAGGCGCTGGGGCTCCTGTCCCAGAGCGACGTCTTCATCCGGCCCACCACGCATGACGGGGACTCCATCTCCGTGCGCGAGGCGCTGGCCCTGGGCGTGCCGTGCGTGGCCAGCGACGTGTGCGCGCGGCCGGAGGGCACGCGGTTGTTCAAGGCTGGAGACGAGCGGGCGCTGGCGCAGGCGGTGCGCGACGCGCTGACGGCGGGCCCGGCGAAGGTGATGGCCCCGGATGCGGGGCCGGTGATGCTGGACGTGTACGCGGAGTTGCTGCCGTCCGGCATGGCAGGTGCAGGAACCGTGAACGCGGCGTGACGGAGTGGGGACGGGGTTGGGGCGCCCTCGAGTGAAGGGGCGCGCTTCAGGGCTTTCAGCACGGAACTTTTGACTTCAGGAGAAGACGATGCGGCGCAGTGAAGAGATGGACCTGTCGAAGCGGGCCCTTCGTGGGCGGGATCTGGTGGTGTTCTCCAACGACTGGGACGGCGACCCCCTGTCGAAGGTGCACATCATGCGGATCCTCTCGCGGGACAACCGCGTGCTGTGGGTGAACAGCATTGGCAACCGCGCGCCCAAGGCGAACGCGCACGACGCGCAGCGGATCATCAAGAAGCTGAAGACGTTCACGCAGGGCATCCGCGAGGTGGAGCCCAACCTGCACGTCCTGGCGCCGCTGGCCATTCCGTTCTACGGCTCGGAGACGGTGCGCCAGGCGAACCGCCACCTGCTGCGGCTCCAGGTGCTGCGCGCGATGAAGCAGCTGAAGTTCGAGCGCCCCATCTCCTGGAGCTTCCTGCCCGCCTCCGCGCCGGTGTCCGGCACGCTGGGCGAGGACTTCGTCGTGTACCACTGCGTGGATGAGTTCTCCGCGTTCAGCGACACGAACGGCAAGCACATCGCGGAGCTGGAGGAGCGCCTGCTTCGCCGCGCGGACATGTGCATCACGTCCGCGGAGCGCCTGTACGAGAACAAGAAGCGCATGAACCCGCGCACGGTGCTGGTGCGCCACGGCACGGACTTCTCGCACTTCGTGAAGGCGTGCGACCCGGAGACGAAGATTCCGGAGGACATCGCGAAGCTGCCCAAGCCCATCATCGGCTTCTTCGGGTTGGTGGCGGACTGGATCGACCAGGACGCCATCATCGCGTGCGCGAAGGCGCACCCGGAGGGCTCCGTGGTCATCGTGGGCAAGACGACGCCGGACTGCGACGACAGCCGCCTGCGCGCCGTTCCCAACATCCACATGCTGGGCCGCAAGCCGTACGCGGACCTGCCGGGCTACAACAAGGCTTTCGACGTGGCGCTCAACCCGTTCGTCATCAACGAGCTGACGCTCAACTCCAACCCGCTGAAGGTGCGCGAGTACCTGGCGTCCGGCCTGCCGGTGGTGTCGTCTGATCTGCCGGAGGTCCGCAAGGTGGGGCTGTGCCGCATCGCCACCACGCCCGAGGACTACGTGAAGCAGGTCAACGCCGCGCTGGCGGACAACCCGGGCCCGAACCGGGAGCGCGCGGAGAAGATCTTCCACGAGAGCTGGGAGGCGCGCGTCGCGGAGATCCGCCAGCACGTGGGCGAGGCGATGCTCGCGGCTGGCAAGAAGCTGTAGGTCCGGTCCGGTACCGGGCGACAAGAGGGCGCGGGTCCGGGGCGTGTGAGCGCACCGGGCACCGCGCCTTCGTCATTCGCGCGGGTCGTCCGCGCGGCCCGTCACGCGGCGCTCCAGCAGGGCGTAGCGGCGGGCGAGGCGGGTGTAGTCAGCGGGGCGGATGGGGGTGCGCTCCCGCGTGCGCAGGAGGTCCTCCTTCGCGTCCAGGTAGTCGCGCGCGGGCACGCCGCAGGTCTCCTCCAGGAGGCGCGCGGCCTCCGCGTCCGGCAGGGAGGGAGAGATGCCCAGGCGCTCGTGCATCAGGCGCCGCAGGGCCGTGTCGAGCTCCGGCAGCAGCTCCGCCTCCACCTTCGCGCGGCGCATGAGCCAGCCGAGGGAGCGCACGTACTCGCGCGACGAGCGGTGCCGCTCCACGCGCACGGGCCGGGGCGCGCCGAAGCGCGTGCCTCGGGAGACGACGTAGACGAGCCCCACGGCGAGGCTCTGCGCGATGAAGACCCAGAGGCCCTGGGACAGGGGCGGGCGCGTGATGACGGCGTGGTGGAACTCGTCGAAGCGCAGGGGACCGCGGGCAGCGAGCGCGTCCCAGAAGCGCAGGTTGTCGAGCAGCTCCAGGCGCCGGTTCTCCGCGAGGTCCGGGCCCGCGACGACGTAGACCTCGCCCTGGCCCAGGCCCCAGCGCCACACCACGCCCGCCGCGCCCAGCCCCGCGAGCGGTACGGCGTCCTCGTGCTCCACCCGCAGGCTGCGGTCCCGGGCCACGCGCAGCAGTGACAGGTCGCGCAGCGCGCCCGCGGGCAGCCACACGTCCACGGTGACGCCGGCGGGGTCCACCCATTCGGAGGCGAGGCCCTGGTGATTGGTGCCGGGCAACGCGCCCGTGACGATGCCGAGCCATTCCTCCATGCCCGGCTGGTGTTCGCCCAGCGCATGCGGAGACAGATACACGAGCGTGCCACCGCCCCGGACGAAGCGCTCCAGCGCGGCGACTTCCTCCTTCGTCACCGGCTGGGCTTGCGGCGCGGCGATGATCAGCGTGCGCGTGCCGGAGGGGAGCGACTCCAGTGAGGACGTCTGCGCGCTGACGTCGCGTCCACGTTCCCGCAGGTAGACGAAGAGCGCCTTGAGGCCCAGGGGGCCTGGGTTCGTGATGGACGGCACGGGAGAGTCCGGCGGCGCCTCATGCGAGGCCAGGCCCACCGCCAGCGCCACGGCGATCAGCAGTCCCAGGACGACCGCGACGCGCGCGTTCCTCACGGCCGGCCCTCCGCGAGGAAAGGCGGGTGTTGCTCGCGCACGTCGCACGACGCGAGCAAGAGGCTGGGAGCGACGCCGCGCATGCCCTTCCTGGCGGGACCTTCGCGACGAAGGTGCCGGCGTGCTCCGGAGGCCCCGCACGCCATGCGCAGCAGGCCGTCATCGATGTCGCTGAGTTCCTTCACGGCCGGCCCTCCGCGAGCGTGCCGTGCAGCTGCTCCACGGACTCCACGAAGCGCGCGGCTTCCTCCCGCGACACCGGCTCCAGCGAATAGAAGGCCTGGTCGTACCAACCCACCAGCCGCTCCACTTCGCCCGTCACGCGCGCGGGGGCTCCTCGCGTGGGCAGCTCCGCGGCGAGCTCACGGTTGGTCTTCACGCGGTCCGGCCTCGCCAGCTTGCGCTGCTCCAGCGTGGACAGCAGGCCCAGCAGGCCCTCGCGGATGGCTTCGCGCGCATCCTCCGTCTCCAGCGCGGTGCGCGCCCGGCCCAGGTGTTCTCCGGGCGTGTCCAGCTCCAGGGGCGCGGCTTCGCCTCCCACTCCCGGCGCCATGACGGTCTTCCTGCTCCGGCGCCAGCGCACCCGCAGCACGCCGAACAACACCACCGCCAGCGCCAGGCCCAGCATCACCGCGCGCGTGGCCACCGCGAAGCCCTGCGCGCCTCTGGATTCGAAGAGACCTTCCAGCCAGGTCTGCAGCTCGCGCAGCAGGCGCGTCAGCAGGTCGCTGTTGCGCTGCCGGGCCCTCGCGAACTCCGGCCGGTCGAGGATGGCGCGCAGTCGCTCGTGCTCGCTCGTCACGCCGGGCGCCACGGCCGGTTCCGCGTCCAGGGCGCAGACTGCTTCCAGGTACACCGTGAGCTGCCGGGCCCGGTCAGGCGCCGTCTGTCCGGAGGTCGCGGGCGGCAGGGGCACGCCGTCCAGGGCTTGCACCAGCCGGTTCACTTCCGCGTTGAGCTCCTGGGGCCGGGCGCGCGCCGTGTCCTCGAGCCGGCGCGACACGGCCTCCCGGTCAGCGCACGGGGGCCTGGCTCTTATACACATCTGACGCTGCCGACGATAAG
>NZ_RAVW01000432.1 GCF_003611585.1 Corallococcus exercitus
TGGTAGGGGAGGGACAGTCGTCCGGATTGCGCGTCGAACGTGCCTTCGAGCTGCGTGTCGCCCTGGGTGGACGTGAGCCGGACCGTGCGGTCCTGGAGCTCCACGCGGAACTGCATCCGGTTGCCGAAGTTCCGCTCAGGGTTGCGGATGAACGCCGTCACGGAGCCGTCGGGCTGCTTCTGGACGACGAGATACAGCGAAAACCAGTCCTCCAGCGGCGTCACGTTGCCGCGCCAGACACCCGGCTGAAGCGAGCGCAGCTCCACCGGGGACGCGAACTTCATCCCGCTCATGAGCACGGGAGGCTGGATCCAGTGACCGGTGATGCCCTGGCCGTTCTCCGCCAACGTGGCTCGGAGTTCGCCTCCGGGGAAGACGACGGACACCTTCCGACCCTCGACCTGGGCTGGAACGTCGAATCCCGCGATGCGCGCGCGCCACGTGTTCCCATCCCGCACCAGCGTCAGTTCTCCTCGGACTTGAGGTCCGAGGACGCGCTCACTGCCCCAGATGCCCACCAACGGGTCCGCGGGCATGGGGACAGCGCCGACATGGAGAGGAATCAGCGCCAGCAGAAGCCCAAGGATGCGGTAACGGGTCATGGCCTTGATGACACTACACGCCTCGTTGGATGAAACCGGCGGCATTTGCTAGCCATACGCGTCGTGACAACTCACGTCGGCAAATACCAGCGCATCCGCCTGCTCGAAGAAGGCATCATCGAGGATCATCTGGCCAAGGCCGCCGGCCGGTGGGGCATCGAAAAGACGCTGGTGCTCCAGTGCCTCCGGCCGGACATGGCCGAGGACGTGGATTTCGCGGAGATGTTCCTCGACACGGCGAGGAGGGCCGCCCGGCTCAAGCACCCGCACCTCGTGCAGGTCTTCGACTTCGGTAAGGCGGACGGCACGTACTTCCTCGCCAGGGAGCACGTCGACGGACCCAGCCTGCGCAGGTTGATCAGGCACGTGTCGGTCCAGCGGATGGCCCTGCCGGCGACACTGTGCGCGCGCATCATCTCGCAAGCCTGCGAGGGGCTCGCCTTCGCCCATGACCTCACCGACCCCGAGACGAACAAGCCGCTGAGGCTCATCCACCACTGCATCCGGCCGAACAGCATCCTCTTGTCGCGCCAGGGGATGGCCAAGGTGGTGGACCTCGGCGTCGAGAACTTCCGGTCCCGGTGGACCCCCCAACACCATTCCCCCAACCTGAGTCAGCACGTGTACATGGCGCCCGAGGCCATCAGGGGGTTGCCGGTGGACCGGCGTGTGGATGTCTACTCGCTCGGGGTGGTGCTCTACGAACTGCTCACCACGCGCAAGCCCTTTGAGGGCAAGTCCCACTGGGACGTGTTTCAAGCCGTCTTGTCCGAGCCCATGGTGCCCGCCGAGCGGCACCGCCCGGACCTGCCCGATGCCCTGCGAGCCATCCTCGCCCGGGCGCTCGCGAAGGATCGGGACCAGCGCTACCCGGATTGCCACGCGTTCCGGAAGGACCTGGAGGAGTTCATCCGCTCCGAGGGTGTGCCGGTGACACCGCGGCAGGTGGCCCGGCTCGTCCAGCAGGTCACCGCGAGCGACGACCCGGAGACCCAGGCACGGCCCCGCTTAAGACGAGGCTGGATCCTTGCGGCGGCAGTGGGCCTGGGGGGCCTGCTCGGAGGCGGCGCCCTGCTCTGGAAGATGAGCGCTGCGCCCGAGCCCGAGAAGGTTCGCGCTATTCCACCGTGAGCGGGAACCAGGCGGATGCAGGATGGCCCGTCACCGCGAGGACGCGAGGCTCCTCTTTGTCCTGCCACTGCCAGTATTTGACCTGCGATTGCCAGGAGCACGGCTCGACGGTGATGGTCAGCGGTCCCGAGCCTTCGCTCCGGGGCTTGAAGATCACCTCCAGCTCCGCGGTAGCGCCTGCCTCCAATCCGGCGGTAACCCCCACGACGTTCACGCGCTGCTCCTCCACCATCGGGAGCGGCTGGCCGCGATACCGCACGCTCACGTCCACCACACGAGCGCCGAGGAGCGCCCCGGACACCCGGATCCGCACGGCCTCACACGGAGTCCCGTCATTGCGCACCACCGCCCGCCACGTCTCAATCACAGGCGCGGACACGCTCAGCGGCGCGGAGCTGTGCTCGGTCCAGTGGAACGCGGGCATCTTGTAGCCCACGTGCATGAGCGGCGCGCCCGGGCTCACCGGCCGGTTCGAGGCCTGGATGCGCAAGGGATGTCCGGGCTCAGCGGTGAGCAGGAAGAGCGCGTCACTGTCCTCGGCGCCCACCCACCACCGGTCAGGTCCCGCAGGCGTCACGGACACGAAGGCAGGCCACTCCCCCACGAGCGTCTCCAGCACCTGGAGCCCGGGCAGTGACACCAGGAGGGTCTTGTCCTGCACGAAGAGGAGCGCTCGGGACGCGTCGAGTACGCACACCCCGGCGCCGCCCCAGATCAGTTCTTCCGCATCTTCATCCTCATCATCGCTCTTCGGGATGGAGCCGAGCAGGGTGCCATCGAGCGCGAAGTGGAGGAGCGCCGTCTGCCGGTAGTTGATGACGAGCAGGAGGAGCACGCCGTGAGGAGTGGCCAGGGCCCGCCAGATGTCCTGCTCACCGCCAGGCTCGATCTGGAGCGCGCCCTCCGGCTGAGCCGCCCCCGGTCGGAGCACGTAGACGCGGCCCCGGCCTTTCTCCACGACGGTGATGCCGAAGGGGCTCGTGTCGAGGAACGCCCCATCGGGGACCTGACGGAGGGGGCGCCCCTCGGAATATCCGTACCCGTGCGTGGCGGGCACGGGCTTGGGCAAGGTCATGGGCTCCCATTGCTGCCCGGACCCATCGGTCGCGAAGAGGGTGGCCAGCATGAGGGCGTCGTCCACCACCGTTCCGATGAGCCGGTCACTATCAGTGGTGAGATCGAAGCACTCCCTCGGAAGTGTCTGAATGGGAGCGCTCGCGCCGGTCCCCACGGAGAAGACCCGCCGATCCCCGCTTCCCACCCAGACGTCCTGTGCCTCGTCGAGCGCGGCGAGCACCACGGGCGCTGATGGATGATCCGGCACGTCTCCACTGACCTCCCGGTACACGCCTTCGGCGCGGTGGAAGACGATGAGCCGCTGAGGTCTGAGATCAAACAACCACGATCTACGGGCCAGGAGACGGCGTCTCGGATACATGGCCCGCATCATACCCACTGACGCGCGTTCCCCTCCGGCATCAAGAAGGGTTGTCCAGCAGCACCACGTCGCCTGGATTGAGCCAGGAGCAAAGCCGCTGGCGTTGGGGAAAGCCGCCCATTCGGAACCTAGCCGTACTCGCGTGCCATGGAGGTATTGCAGAAGGCCTCGTCGAGGAAGACGAGCTGCTGCACATCCACAACGCTCATGAGCGCGGCGAGGACGCGCCTGCACCAGACGTTTTACGGTGCATCGCGCGCGCAGGTAGTGATGGATCGAGAAGTCCCGCTCAGGGTTGCGGGTGAACGCCGTCACGGAGCCATCAGGCTGCTTCTGCGAGGTCCGGCGAGAACCAGTCCTCCAGCGGTGCTACGGTGCCGCGCCAGAGACTTGGCTGAAACGTGCGCAGTTCCACAGGAGTGGCGAACTTCACGCCGCTCATGAGCACAGGCGGCTGGAGCCAGTGACCGGAAATGCTCTGGCCATTTTGGGCCAGGGTGCCTCGAAGCTCGCCCTGACCTGGGAAGATGACGGAGAGCTTTTGACCCTCGACCCAGGCCAGAACGTCGAAGTCTGCGATGCGTGCGCGCCAGGAACTCCCGTCTCGCACCAGCGTCAATTCTCCTCGGGCCTGAGGGCCGAGGACGCGCTCACTGCCCCAGATGCCCACCAACGGATCCGCAGGAGCGGGGACAGCGCCGACAGAAGCTCAGTGAGACTTGGGATTCTGGCGAATGAGGAGCAGGCAGGGAGCATTTAATGTGTGACATTACAGACTCCGTACCAATTAGCCTACCGAGGCACATTCGGTTTCGTGTTCCCCAACTCGCTTCATCCAAGTCGCTCAAGCAACATCAATTAAGTGGGGCGGATACCGGAGCGACGCTTTTTGAGCGAGGCTTTCTTCTCCAAACATATTCCTTGGCGCTGCTGCCCCAAGCATACTTTATTGGTCACCACTGACATGCCACTCTGCCCGGGCTAAGAGTTCGTCGAACGTGATGATCTCCGGCTCGTACAGGTTGCGCCTGTAGAGTTCGAACGACTGGTATTTTTCGCGATGTACGCCTCCTCCTGAACCCCGAAGTTGGTCCAAATGCCCCACGACAAGGAAGGAACGAGGCCTGACGACAAATGTTCCATCCTGCGTTTCTGCTCCGTCCTCGTCGTTGTCAGGAAGGTATGAGCCTATTTGTTTTGCAGCCAGATGAACCGTCTGCTGTACCTGAGTAACACCTCCGACAAGTTCTGGAGAGGGCGCCCAACAGCCTGGGCGGTACTCCTGACTTGTAAGCAGACTTGTCTCGTGGTGTTTGATTTCAGCGAACACCATTGCGCGAATCCTGCCATTGGTGCGCATCAATGCGTCTGCACGCTTGCCGGGACCCACGACTGAAAAGCCGGCGACCACTTGCTCCAGCTTGTTCTTGTTCCAGGATGTCAGAAGTTGACCAGTCAAGCTGATGCCCAAGATCCACGGGTTTTGTTCGAGAAGTACCTGCCATACTCGTTCTCTGCTACCCCCATGCAGAACTCGCGCTTGCTCAAAATGATTTTTATCGGAGAGTAGGTCTCGGAACTCTTGAACTACTTTCTTGCGGTGGGCCAGTGCAATGATGTCCCCAGCCGAGGCATCGTTCTCAATGATCTGGCGAAATTTCGCAGGATCTCGAGAGTACAAGCGAGATATTGCCTCAGGATCGGCAAAGAAGTCGCGGATCGTTTGATCGTCAATCCGAAGTCTTGTTTCCCTGCCTTCGATTGGGATGTGTTTGAGTGCCTGAACCATGTCAATGAGTCTTGCCGCTGCTTCACGGTCAAGAGTCAGGAGGTTCTCGAGTTTGGTTGCATTGCCATTCGTGGGCACTCGCTGGATCTGCAACTCCCTGATTTGACCAGCCTCCCGGGCAATCTGTATTTTGATTTGTTTGCGGCCGCCTGGTGTGGTGAACACTGTTTGCTCCGTCCACTCTAACTTGCGGAATGTATCCTCAGGCTGATTTAGCTCGCCAGTCTCGTCGAAAACCTTGACAATGAAGCGAGCTGGCTGGCCGTAGTCCTGTGAGGCACGTAGATCGAGAATGAAGGTGCGGTGGATGTAAGTACAGTCAGTTCTTCTGCCGCGCGCATACGTCACCTCGTTAGGCTCGGAAATGACATTTCGAGGTTCGCTATTGCTGCCCCCCGGCAGTAGCACGTTCACTTTTCCCCGGCCGTAGTCATGTGGCATCTTTGCGCTTCCAAGCTACTCGCGAACGCATGCAGTCGCGAATTTCTGAATGATCGCCTGGTAGTGACGTGCGGCTAATCTGGTCAGCGCAGTGCGCGAGGCAGAAATCCCTGTGCGCAAGCGTCGTGAAAGGTGAGATCTTGCCTGTCGCAGACGCGCTCAAGGTCAGAGGATAGACGTGACAGAAATTCAGTGCAGTAGCGCGTGTAGCTATGCACTTTGAAGTCGTGAGTGGACGGTTGATAGCGGGTCGAGACGACGCGGATTGAAGCTATCCGACTTCTTACTCTGCGGATGGTGGTCCTCATGGCGGTGCTGGAGGTAGGGCCGCGAATCACGTTCGCTCCAGACGAAACGGGCCCGAAAGATTCAACCCCGAGGGGAGGGGTTACGGATTGACGGTAGCCTTGATGTGCACGACCATCCCCTTCATCAGGTTGTATTTGTTGTGGACGACAAACACGTACTTCCCGGCGGAAACATCGTGGGTGTTCGTCGCGCTGGAGACTTGCAGACCTTGGAACGCAGGGAAGTGGCGGAACTCTTTGGCGGCTTGGAACTTCGCCAGGTTGTCCTCGGTCATGAGGTAAACATCGAAACCCTTGTCGGTGTTCTTGACGCCCTTGACCTCAAGCTTGAGGGTGGCGTTCTGATTCAGCGTGAAGCCTCGGGTCTGCATGCTGTGTGAGGGGATCGCGACATCCTCATCGAAGATGACCTCGGTCTTCGAGAACAGCCCGCTAGCATGTGCCGTGGGTGCCAGCATCATGCTGGTGAGGGCGACAGCAACGGAAAGGCAGAGCACGGCGGACGCTGACTTCAGCATTCAGTGAATCCTTTTCTCCAAGTGGAGGAGAGGGTTCTGGCCGATTTCACTCCGCCTGTGCATCCCTCGCGAGGAGTAGAGGCATGCCCACGAAAACGCCGCCTCGCTTCCGGGAGCACCGGAAACGGGCGGCGTTGGCACTGCCTACGGATGTGACGCGGGACTACCGGCGCTTCTGCGCCGCGTCCGCGTGCTTCTCCATGAACTCCGAATACGGGCCGTTGAAGTCGAGCACTTCCTTGCCCGCCTCCAGGCTCCAGATGCGGGTCGCGACCTCGGAGATGAGCTCCTGGTCGTGCGTCACGCAGATGACCGTGCCTTCGAACTTCGACAGGCCTTCCGCCAGCGCCGCGATGGACTCCAGGTCCAGGTGGTTCGTCGGCTCGTCCAGGATGAGCACGTTGTCCTGCGTGATCATCAGCTTGGACAACAGCACACGCACGGTCTCACCACCGGAGAGCGTGTCCGTCGGCTTCATCCGCTCCTCACCCGAGAAGAGCATCCGGCCCAGCACGCCCGAGATCTCCTCGTTGGTCAGCTTCTCGCTGATCTCCCGGAGGTAACCGAAGCACGTCGTGCCCTTGTGGATGACGCCGTGGTGGTCCTGCGGCAGGTAGCCCACCGTCGCCTGGTGGCCCCAGGTGATGGTGCCCGCGTCCGGCTCCAGCTGCCCCGCAAGCATCTTCACCAGCGTGGACTTGCCCACCGCGTTGCGGCCGATGACGCAGATGCGCTCGCCCTTGCAGACCAGCCCCTTGAACGGCTTGATGACCGGCACCCCGTCGAAGGACTTCTTCAGCCCCTCGAACATCAGCGTCTGCCGGCCGCTGACCACCTTCTGGTCGAACCGGATGAACGGCCGCGCGATGTTCGAGCGCTTCAGGTCCTCCGTCTTCAGCTTGTCGATCTGCTTGATGCGGCTCTGCACCTGCGACGCGCGCGTACCCGCGTGGAAGCGCGCCACGAAGTCCTGCAGCTGGGCGATCTTCTTCTTCTTCTCCGCCGTCTCGGACTCGACCCGGGTCCGCAGCTGCGACTTCTGCCGGACCATGTCGTCGTAACCACCCGTGTACTGGATGATGGTCTCGTAATCGATGTCCGCGATGTGCGTGCAGATGGAGTTCAGGAAGTGCCGGTCGTGGCTGATGGTGATCAGCACGCCCTCGTAGGCATGGAGGAAGTTCTCCAGCCAGCGGATGGAGTCGATGTCCAGGTTGTTCGTGGGCTCGTCCAGCAGCAGGCCTTCCGGCTTGCCGAACAGCGCCTGCGCGAGCAACACGCGCAGCTTCAGGCCGCCGGTGAGCTGGCGCATGGGCTCTTCGTGGAAGGACTCCTCGATGCCAAGGCCCGCCAGCAGCGTGGCCGCGTCGCTCTCCGCGGAATAGCCGTCCTCTTCCGCGATGACGCCTTCCAGCTCACCCAGCCGGTTGCCGTCCTCTTCCGTGATGTCGGCCTTGGCCAGGAGCTTGTTCTTCTCGTCCATGGCCGCCCACAGGTGGCGGTTGCCCATCAGCACCACGTCGATGACGCGGTCGTTCTCGTAGCGGAAGTGGTCCTGGCGCAGGATGCCCAGCTTCCGCGGGCGGATGATCTCGCCCATGTCCTGCTCCTCGTCACCCGCGAGGATCTTCATGAACGTGGACTTGCCGGCCCCGTTCGGACCGGTCAGGCCGTAGCGACGGCCCGGCGAGAAGGCGACGTTGACCTCCTCGAAAAGTTTCTTGGGCCCGTAGGCCTTGGAGACGTTGATGACGTTGAACATGGCGGCGGCTTGTAACGGAAATGGCGCGGCGACCCAAGACGCGCGGTGAATCGGTTGCTGGAGGACCCAATGTAACCGCCGGCACGCCCCGGAAATGCCGGCTTCCCACCCCCGCCCCCGGGGGCAG
>NZ_RAVW01000433.1 GCF_003611585.1 Corallococcus exercitus
GGCGCGGGGGGCGTGGTGGCGGGAGCGGGCGTCGGGCCGCCCTTGCAGGCGGAGGCGAGCACCGCGAGCGCCAGGACGGTGGAGCGGAAGGAGCGCATGGGGCGCGCACTTCATCCCGCCCCCCTGTCGCTTTCAACCCGCTTCGCTCCCCGTCTCAGCCGCGACGACGGCGGCCCAGGAGCGCCATCGCCAGCAGGCCCAGCGTCGCGACGGCCGGCACGGACGTGCTGGTGCACCCGCAGCCGCTGTCGTCGTCGGTCCCGCCGCCGCTGCCAATGGGGTTCTGGTCTCCCGGCTTGATGACGCCGCCGCCACCGCCGTCCTGGCCGGTGCCGCCGTCCGTCCCGGCATCCGCCTGCTGCTGCGCGATGATCAACGGCGGCGAGAACGCCCGGGCCACGTTGCCCCAGGAGGTGAGCTTCACGTTGTCGCCCAGCGTGCTGCTGCTCATGCCGTCGTGCGCGACGAAGAGCCCTTCCGGGAAGGCCGTGCCCAGCGCGCCGGAGAACGCCACCAGCCCGCGCGACTGCTCCACCGCGTCCGTGCCGCCGTCCTGCACCAGCTGGAACGACCCCACCCGGCCCAGCGTGCGCCGGTCGAAGACGACGAAGGTGTTCGCGTTCGGGTCCGACGCCACGACGTAGCCGTCCGTCCCGGAGGCCTCGTACAGCGCGATGCGCCCCACGGACGTCAGGCCGCCGTCCCCCAGGCCCACCACCTGCGTGCCCGTGATGCCGGCGTCCGCGTCCGAGCCGTAGCGGTAGAGCCCCTGCCCCTGCTGCGCCACGTAGAGCGCGCGATACGCCGGGTCCACCGCCAGCCCCAGCACGGTGCCGGCCGGGATGTCCCGCAGGGGGGTCGCCGTGACGCCACCGTCGGTGGGCGTCAGCGCGAACTGCCGGATGCCGCCCGCCGCCAGGCCACCAAAGGCCTGGATGGTCCCATCCACCCCGCGGGCCATGCGCACCGTTCCGTAGGTCACACCTACGTCCAGCGGGGCCACCGTGGGGGACAGGCGGGTGAGCCCGCCACCATCCGCCGTGGCATCCATCACGTAGGGCACCAGCCCCTGCAGCGTAGGACTGGCGCTGAGCACCAGCGCGGCGGACGTCCCGCCCGCCAGAGGGAAGCCCCCCAGCACGTCCACGCTCGAGGACGTGCCCTCGGTGACGGCCTGCAGCTCCCCACCGTCCAGGGCATAGGTGAACAGGCCGTTGTTCTGGTCCGCCGTGATGAGTCGGCTGGCGGACGGGTTGGCGGGGTTCACCCACAGGGCCACGTCGTTCACCGTGCCGCCCCCGGAGCGGGCTCCGGGCTGGGTCTGCAAGGTGTAGGGCGCTTGCACGGGCGCCGTCTGAGCCCCCGCCGCCGTGCTCACGAGCACGGCCGTCAACGCTGGGAGGGAGAGGTTGCGCATGGGCGGCTCCTGGGCAGGTCGCTCCCTACCTAGGCACTTGCCCGTTCCCATTCAAGTTCCCTGAAACCCTGGGACTGTTGGCAGACGGCGAAAGCCTCGGGTACAACGACCCACGTCTTCCAGCGAACAGACAAGGGCCATGGCCAAGCGCGCACTCATTACGGGCATCACGGGGCAGGACGGCAGCTATCTGGCGGAGCTGCTGCTCAAGAAGGGCTACGAGGTGCACGGCATGGTGCGCCGCTCTTCCGAGGAGAAGTTCGAGCGCATCGCTCACCTCCAGGGGAAGGTGCAGCTGCACCAGGGCGACCTCTTGGACCAGTTCTCGCTGGCGGCCCTGCTGAACCTCACCCAGCCGGACGAGGTCTACAACCTGGCGGCACAGTCCTTCGTGCCCACCAGCTGGAACCAGCCGGTGCTCACCGGTGAGTTCACCGCGCTGGGCGTGACGAAGATGCTGGAGGCCATCCGCCACACCCGCCCGCAGGTGCGCTTCTACCAGGCGTCCTCCAGCGAGATGTTCGGCAAGGTGCTGGAGGTGCCGCAGACGGAGGACACGCCCTTCTACCCGCGCAGCCCGTACGGCGTGGCGAAGGCGTACGGCCACCACATCACCGTGAACTACCGCGAGTCCTTCAAGCTCTTCGCGGTGAGCGGCATCCTCTTCAACCACGAGTCGCCCCGCCGCGGCCTGGAGTTCGTCACGCGCAAGGTCACGTACAACGTGGCGCGCATCAAGATGGGCCTCCAGGACACGCTGCCCATGGGCAACCTGGACGCCAAGCGCGACTGGGGCTTCGCGGGCGACTACGTGGACGCCATGTGGCGCATGCTCCAGCAGGAGACGCCGGAGGACTTCGTCGTCGCCACCAACGAGACGCACACCGTGCGGGAGCTGGTGGAGATCGCCTTCGCGCGCGTGGGCCTGGACTACCAGAAGCACGTGAAGATCGACCCCGCGTTCGTGCGCCCCGCGGAGGTGGACCTGCTCATCGGCAAGTACGACAAGGCCAAGGAGAAGCTCGGCTGGGAGCCCACGGTGCGCTTCAAGCAGCTCGTGGAGATGATGGTCGACGCCGACCTGGAGCGGGTCAAGGCAGGGCAGCGGTAAGATGCGCGTCCTCGTCACGGGAGCGGATGGATTCGTCGGCCGGCATGCCTGCGCAGCCCTTCGGGCGGCCGGCGACGAAGTGGTGGAGGTGCACGGGCCCCGCGGCGAGGGCATCAGCAGCACCGCCCTGCACTTCGACGTCGCCGACGAGGCGAAGGTCAAGGCGGCGGTCTCCGAGGTGAAGCCGGAAGCGGTGCTGCATCTGGCCGGCTTCAGCTCGGTGGCCAAGAGCCACCAGAACCCCGCGCGCGTCTTCGCGGTGAACACCATGGGCGTGGTGCACCTGCTCACCGCGCTGCGCGAGAGCGCCCCCAAGGCGCGCGTGCTGCTGGTGAGCTCGGGTGAGGTGTACGGCCCCGTCGCGGAAGGAACCCTCGCGACGGAAGGCCACCCGCATGTGCCGCTCAGCCCCTACGCCGCGTCGAAGTCCGCGGGGGAGCTGGCGGGCGAGCAGTTCTTCCGCAGCTACGGCATGGAGGTCATCCTCGCCCGGCCCTTCAACCACCTGGGCGCGGGGCAGGACCCGACCTTCGTGGTGCCCTCGTTCGCGGCGCAGATCCGCGCCATCGGGCTGGGCACGGTGGACCCCGTGCTGCGCACGGGCAACCTGGACGCCATCCGGGACTTCTCCCACGTGAAGGACGTGGTGGACGCGTACCGGCTGCTGCTCCTCAAGGGCGAAGCGGGTCAGGCCTACAACGTGGGCAGCGGCGAGGGCCGCACCATCCGAGGCGTGCTGGAGGAGATGATCCGGCTGTCCGGCGTGCAGGCGCGCATCGAGCTGGACCCCGCGCGGCTGCGACCCTCCGACATCCCCAGCCTCGTGGCGGACCCCGCCAGGCTGCGTGCGCTGGGCTGGAACCCGAAGCTCACCGTCGCGGACGCGCTGCGCGATGTGCTGGGCCCCAAGGTCGGCGTGCACTGACGCAGAGCCACTGGCCGCGCCTCACGTGGGGCGCGCCAGCGACTGCCACGCCTCCAGGCGCCGGTCCAACGCGGTGAGGGCCCACAGGTCCGCCGCGTGGCCCGGCTTCACGGCGGCCAGGTCCCGCTGGCAGAACTCGCGGGCCTTCACCTCCCCCCACTCCGACAGGATGCGCAGGGCCATCAGCGACGGCTTGCGCGCGACCAGCCGCAGGAGCACGTCCGTCACGCGCGGGCTGCGCTCCGCGTCCGCCAGCCGCTGCACGGCCTCGTGACGGGCGTCCGGCGTGGAGTCCTCCGCCTCCAGGGGCGCCGCCAGCTCCTCGAAGCGCGCTTCGTCCAGCAGGGCCGCGGGCCGCCGGCTCTCCCAGTGCTCCACCGTCACGGTGGTGCGCCCCCGGGCCACGCACTCGCGGCGGATGCCGTCGTTCTTGAGCATGTCCAGCACCCGCTCCGGCGCGTCATTGCTGAGAAGACCCTGCCCGTACCTCTGGGAAGGGCCTTCTCAACCTCAAGAATTCTCACCTCAACCAAGTGAGAAATGAACTTCGGCCGCACTCCTTCCAGATGCGCGTTATGCGCATGCCCGATGTTCACCCAGGCTCATGAGGACGACTCAGAAGGCAGCTGAATTGTCTTTAACAAAGCGAGACAAATACTCCTTCAGTTGCACACTCGCCTCACCACGCTTGAGTTCTTGCCATGAAGTCCCAACACAGGACGATGCCGCCTCTGGACTCCAATGATAAAAATCCGCAACACGGCGCAAAACACCATCCTTAACCAGTCGTCGCAACAACTCCTGACCTACCGCCCCCTTCAGCACCCGCTGATGCTCGACCTTTCTATAGTAGCGGGCCAAGCTCCCCTTGCTGTGCGAACGCAGCGTAAGAACAATCCGCTTAAATCTGAGAAAGGCCTCTAGCACTCGAGGATCTGCGCGCAACTCAGAAGGCACAGCGTCTTCGACATGAAACTCGGTCCATGGATACGACTTCGATCCAGGCCAGGAAACTCTAAGGTTGCCACGCGCAGTCACTCTCCCCAGGCGTGGCGCTTCGCATTCAGACGCAACAAAGGTGACTGTCGGGTCAACACTCTCAGCAACATGACCAGTCCGCTTCTCACCAACAACCACGAGACCCGTGACATCAAATGCCAACTTCTCACAATAAATCTCAACGGCAGGCCCAGCCTCAAACTCATTCTCTGCAGCAGAAAGACGGACCTCACCCGGAACATAAATAAATGTCTCAGCCACTCGCCCCGTCAGCGGAAGCACACTCCCCTTGCCGACCGGTGCACTAAACTCATAAGACGCTGGAAGAACTTCATCCCCAGAGTGAACACAAACAACAAACTCGCCCTCCGCAAACACCCCTCCAGCATCATCCGATTCCTCATCATCGCCCTCAAGGATCATCGACACATGGGTCGTCGGACTCTCAGCAGAGGCCAAGGATCGATAAATCGGCGAAATGTGCGCAAGCGGAATGATGTCTGCACCCGCCTCCTTCATGAAAAGGAAATAGAAATCCGACACAAGCCGCGTCGAAGGCCCATTTCCCGAAACGAACCTTTTTTCTACGGCCTTGCGAAGATCGCCCTCCTCGTAAAACAAAGCCCTAGTAAAAAGATAAGCCTCAAAAACGGCATTTGCAGCCGTCTTTCCGTCACGCAGGAACGGATGTTCATCCAAGAAAGTAACTAGCCGCTGCTCATACTCAGCACGCAAATCTACGGGCAACTTCTCGGACCCGACATATTTCGCATCAAGCAATTTAGCAGCAAGTCGGGAGCACTGCTCCGCTGGACTATACAAAGAATCCCAATCCACCCAGCCATGCTTGCTAGCAATAGGCTCTAGTTGTTTTTGGACGTTCTGCACCAACTTGTGCTTCTGTTCGCGCCGAAGAATATCATCACAAACCCGACGAAGCAGAGCAGCAGGCCGACTTTGCGCTTGTGGCGTCAACGCAGCATCGCCAACCAACTTCATTAATTCCTGCCTTGTTGCCTCAAAATTTTGAGACTCACTCAGGCGAACGGCCATTGCATCGAGCACAGGCGCATACCCAAGGAAAGACTCAGTTGATCGATCTCCAGCAACAGCTTGGCGCATCAAATCAACAAGCATGCCGCGTGCATCCTCAAAAGGCTTTCTGTGCACACGCAAAGCCTCCGCCGCGGCACCACCACGAGCAACGACTTTTCTCTCAATATATTCATCGGCCTGTTCCGACGAGAACGGCTCAATCGACACCAATGCAGGTGAAGCTCCCAACACGCTCAATTCAAGCCATGCAGTCTCCGCAATCTGCGTGCGACCAAGAAGAACAAACGAGCATCCAGAAGCTGCCTTTGAAACCTGGGCAATGTCTTCCAAAAATGCATTAAAAGCCTGGGCCGTAATCTTGACTCGCGCTTCATCAAGAGCGTCAATCACAACACATTGCTTTCCTGACTGGAGGTCAGCCAAGAACCCTGCAAATACCCCCACTCCAAACGCGACACTTAACGTTCCGACGAGCGTATTTTGTCCAACCGGGCCAGACTGAGCCAAGTCCCAGAGAGGAAGATTCTGTCGCGATGCGATTTCTCGCGCCAAGGTGCTCTTCCCTACGGCACCTGGAGCGGAGACAACGATTACACGCGCATTGGCTACGTCGCCAAAATCCGATTGAGGCTGCAATGTCGGCGCAACAAATCCTTCGATGGACTCAGTAAAAGCCAAGCCTGTTTTCGCAAGAATCTTTGGCGTGGCGTTAGCAGTTGGCAAGATCCCACAGAACTTCTCAAGCTCCACAGAACACCCCCAGGATTTAAGCTCTTCGGGAAGTACGACCCCAATGACTGCCGGAAAAGCTTATATCTCTGCCAACCTTTCACGCAACGCACTCAAGGCCAACCCGAATAGATCGACTGCCACGCCTCCAGACGCCGGTCCAACGCGGTGAGGGCCCACAGGTCCGCCGCGTGGCCCGGCTTCACGGCGGCCAGGTCCCGCTGGCAGAACTCGCGGGCCTTCACCTCCCCCCACTCCGACAGGATGCGCAGGGCCATCAGCGACGGCTTGCGCGCGACCAACCGCAGGAGCACGTCCGTCACGCGCGGGCTGCGCTCCGCGTCCGCCAGCCGCTGCACGGCCTCGTGACGGGCGTCCGGCGTGGAGTCCTCCGCCTCCAGGGGCGCGGCCAGCTCCTCGAAGCGCGCTTCGTCGAGCAGGGCCGCGGGCCGCCGGCTCTCCCAGTGCTCCACCGTCACGGTGGTGCGCCCCCGGGCCACGCACTCGCGGCGGATGCCGTCGTTCTTGAGCATGTCCAGCACCCGCTCCGGCGCGGGCGTGCCGCCCTCCACCGTGCGCAGCGCGCGCTGGGACAGCATGGGGGACTGACCCAGGAGGTGCGTGCGCAGCACCGTGGCCTCGACCGTCTTCTCGTTGCCGGGCGGCACGCGGTCCCACTTGAGGAACACCTCCGCCATGCCGCGCTCGCGCACGTACCAGCGGTACTCCAGCCACACCGCCCCACCCCGCTCCGCGAAGCGCGGGTCCGAGGGCTCGTGGAGGCGGGGCGCGCCCTCCCGCGTGCCGGAAAAGCAACGGTCCAACAGCTTCTGGGCGTCTTGAAGTCGCATGGGGAGCGGGCGGCCATTGTAGAGGCCTGCGTCAGGTTCCTCCATCGCCGCACGTTCGTGTCATAACCACACCAAGCTTCAAGGAGGCCTGCGATGCCCACGTCGTCGTCGCCGAGGTTCACGTTCTTCTGGAAGGAGGACTCCTTCTTCTCGCAGTGGCACCCGTCCGTGTTCGAGGTGGATGGCGTGCGCTACACCTGCGCGGAGCAGTACATGATGGCGGGCAAGGCGCGCCTGTTCGGCGACACGCGCGTGCTGGATCAGGTGCTGCGCGCCGCCGCTCCCAAGCAGCACAAGGCGCTGGGCCGCAAGGTGAGCCCGTTCGACGCGGCCCTCTGGGAGCGCGAGCGGGAGCGCATCGTCTACGAGGGCAACCACGCGAAGTTCACGCAGCACCGGCACCTGCTGGAGGCGCTGCTCGCCACCCGGGGCACGGTGCTGGTGGAGGCCAGCCCCCTGGACCGCATCTGGGGCGTGGGGCTGAACGCGGAGGATCCGCGCATCCAGGATCCGTCCACGTGGCGGGGGCTGAACCTGCTGGGCAACGTACTGACGCACCTGCGCGAGGACCTCCTCGCGCAGGGGCACGGCCAGGTCAGAACTTGAAGGTAGCGGACTGCTCCGGCACGCCGTTGAAGTCCAGGTGGAGCGTGGCGTGGTCGCCGTGGCCCTTCTCGCTCCACTCCTGCTGCAGCGTGGACAGGTCGAATGCCAGGTCCTTGTAGATCAGGGCCTTGCACCGGTCGTTGTTCGCGTCGTGCAGCAGCGTGAGCTCCGCGCGCGGCTCGCCCGACGCCGTCTTCGTGAAGCTGCCGTCCCAGGCCAGGCCGTAGCGGTGCTCCTTGCAGCCGCCGCCGTGGCGGACGTGGAGCGTGAGCACGTTGCCCTTCACGCTCTGCGACTCGATGGAGAGCGGGTCACGGGGCGCGGGCGACTCCGTGACCTCCAGCGGCAGGACGACGGCCGGCTCCTGGGTTTCCGCCTCCGCCGCGGGCGACCCGGACTGCCGCGCCGGGGGCGT
>NZ_RAVW01000434.1 GCF_003611585.1 Corallococcus exercitus
GCTGGAGTCCCTGGAAGGACTGCACTGGCGGCCGGGGCCGGTCGGTGGGCAGCTCCAGCGTCGGCGCGCCTTCCAGGTGGTGCCTCCACCATGCGCGCTGGACCTCCAGGGTCTCCCCCGCCATCACCTGGCGCTGCCACGCGGCGAAGTCCGCGTACTGCACCGGCAGCGGCGGCAGGGAGACCGCCTGGCCCTGGTGCCGCGCCGTGTAGAGGACCTTCAGCTCCCGCACCAGGATGTCGATGGACCAGAAGTCACACACGATGTGGTGCATGACCAGCAAGAGCGCGTGATGCTCCGGCGCGGTGCGGACGAGCGTGGCGCGCACCAGCGGGCCGTGCTCCAGGTCGAAGGGCTTCTTCACCTCCGCCTCCGCGCGCGAGCGCAGCAGCGCGTCCCCGTCCAGGGCCTCGAGCGCGAGCGTGAACGGCCGGTGCTCCCGGACGTGCTGTAGCGGGGCGCCCTCGTCGTCACTGAACGTGGTCCTGAGCGCCTCGTGCCGCTGCACCAGCGCATCCAGCGCGGCCTCCAGCGCGGGGACGTCCAGCGGACCGTCGAGCTGGAGGAAGAAGGGCACGTTGTACGCGCTCCCTTGCGGATCCAGCCGCGCGAGGAACCACAGGCGCTGCTGCGCGAAGGACAGGGGCCTCGGCCGCCCTTGCGGCCCCGCGACGATGGGCGGCACCGGCGCACCCGGGCCTCCCTTCTTCAGGGCCTCCAGCCGCTCCGCGAACCGGGCCACCGTCGGGGCCTCCAGGAGCAGGCGCAGGGGCACCTCCTGCTGGAGCACGTCGCGCAGCCGCGACACCACCCGCGTGGCGAGGAGCGAGTGTCCGCCCAATTCGAAGAAGTGGTCGTGCGCTCCCACGCGGGGCACGCGCAGCAGCGGCGCCCACAGCTCCGCCACCAGGGACTCCCAGCCCTCGCGCGGCGCCACGTAGGTGTCCGGGCCCGTTTGCGTGTCTGGCGCGGGCAGGGCCTTGCGGTCCACCTTCCCCGACGGGGTCAGCGGCAGCCGCTCCAGCTTCACGAACGCGGAGGGCACCATGTGCGGCGGCAGCCTCGCGGTGAGCTCCGCGCGCAGCTCGCCCGTGTCCACCTTCGGGCCGACGACGTAGGCCACGAGCCGCTTGTCGCCGGGGACGTCCTCGCGCACGACGACCCCCGCCTCCGCCACGCCCGGCGAGGCCTTGAGCGCGGCCTCGATTTCCCCCGGTTCGATGCGGAAGCCGCGCACCTTCACCTGCGAGTCATTGCGGCCCAGGAAGTCGAGGACGCCGTCCGGCCGCCACCGGACCCGGTCTCCCGTGCGGTACAGCCGCGCGCCCGGCGTGGTGCTGAACGGATGCGGCACGAAGCGCTCCGCGGTCTGCGCGGGCTGGTACAGGTAGCCCCACGCGAGGCCGTCACCGCCCAGGTACAGCTCGCCCGCCACGCCCACCGGCACCGGCGCGCCCAGGGCGTCCAGCACGTACGCCTGCGTGTGGGTGATGGGCCGGCCGATGGGCACGGGGCGTCCGTCATCCACCATGCCCTCCAGCGGATGGAACGTGGAGTAGGTGGTGTTCTCCGTGGGGCCGTAGACGTTGACGACGTCCCGGCCCGCCTCGCGCACCTGCCGCGCGGCTACCAGCGACATCGCCTCGCCGCCCGTCATCACCTGCCGCACGCGCGCGAGCGCCCGGGGCTGGAACATCGCCATCTGGTTGAAGAGGGCCGTGGTGATGAACAGCGTGGTGACGCCGTGGTGCTCCAGCGCGTGGGACAGCTCCTCCAGCGAGGGCTGATGCGCCGGGAGGACCACGAGCTTCGCGCCGTGCAGGAGCGCGCCCCACAGCTCCAGCGTCGCCGCGTCGAAGGAGATGGGCGCCAGCTGGAGCAGCACTTCCTCCGGGCCGAAGCGCGCGTAGGTCGTGCCCTTCACCAGCCGCACCACGCCCCGGTGCGGGATGCACACGCCCTTGGGCCGGCCGGTGCTGCCGGACGTGTACATGACGTACGCCAGCGCCTCGGCCGGGACGGTGACGCGCGGTGCTTGCGTGGACTCGTGCGCGAAGGCCTCCCACGAGGGCGTCAGCGTCACGACGCGCGCCTCCAGCGCCGCGAGCTTCGCCTCCTGGCCCGGCTGGGCCAGCAGCACCGGCAGGCGCGTGTCGCGGGCCATGAAGAGGAGTCGCTCGCTGGGATAGGCCGGATCCAGCGGGACGTAGGCCCCTCCCGCCTTGAGGATGGCCAGCGTGGCCACGACCATCTCCAGCGAGCGGCCGGTGCACAGGCCCACCGGCGTGCCCACGTCCACGCCCAGCTTCCGCAGGTGGTGCGCGAGCTGGTTCGCGCGTGCGTCCAGCTCGCCGTACGTCAGCTGGCGGCCCTCGAACTCCACCGCGATGGCCTGAGGAGACCTCGCGGCGTGTTCCTCGAAGAGGGCGGTCAACGACGCGTCGCGCGGATAGTCCGCGTGGGTGTCGTTCCAGGTGAACAGCAGCTGCTGGCGCTCCTCGTCGGTGAGCAGCGGAAGGCTGGCGAGGGGCTGCTCCAGCCGGGCGACGGCGGCCGCGAGCAGGCGCGTGTAGTGCTCGGCCATGCGCGCGATGGTCGCTTCCTCGAAGAGCGCGGTGTTGTACTCCCAGACGAAGCCCAGGCCCTCGGGGGACTCCTGGGCGAAGAGGGTGAGGTCGAACTTCGCCATCCCCGTCTCCACGTCCAGCGCAGACACGGACACGCCCGGCGGGGCGCTCGCGGCGGGGCCTCCGGCGTTCTGGAGCACGAACATCACCTGGAACAGCGGCGAGCGGCTGGGGTCGCGCTCGGGCTGGAGCGCGCTCACCAGCTGCTCGAAGGGCAGGTCCTGGTGGGCGAAGGCCTCCAGCGTGAGGTCGCGCACGCGGCCCACGAGGTCGCGGAAGCTCGCGCTCCCCGGGACGGTGACGCGCAGGGGCACCGTGTTGATGAAGAAGCCGACCAGCCCCTCCAGCTCCTGACGCTCGCGGCCCGCGAGAGGCGCGCCGATGACGACGTCGTCCTGGCCGCTGTAGCGGGCGAGCAGCGCGTGGAAGCCCGCCAGCAGCAGCATGAAGGGCGTGGCCCCCTCGCGCTGGGCCAGCGCCTCCAGGGCCCGCGACAGCGCGGGCGAGGCCTGCCGGGACAGGTGCGCGCCCTCGAAGGTCTGCACCGCCGGGCGCGGCCGGTCCGTGGGCAGGGCGAGGGACGTCGGCGCGTCCTGGAGCCGGGCCTTCCACCACCCAAGCCGGGCCTCCATCCCGTCGCCCACCCAGGCCCGCCGCTGCCAGCGCGCGAAGTCCGCGGGCTGGATGGACAGCGGGGGCAGCTCCGCCGGCGCGCCCCCTGTCGCCGCGCGGTAGAGCGCTGTCAGCTCGCGCTCCAACACGCCCAGTGACCAGCCGTCGCAGATGATGTGGTGGAACGTGACGAGCAGGGCGTGCTCCCCGTCCCGCACGTGCACCAGCGTCGCACGCACGAGCGGCCCGCGCGCCAGGTCGAAGGGAAGACGCGCCTCCGCCTCCGCGCGCCGCGTGAGCTCGGCCTGCGAGGACACGCGCTCGCGCCGCAGCGGCACGTCCAGCGCCGGGGCGATGCGCTGCACCGGCTCTCCCTGGTGCTCCACGAAGGTGGTGCGAAGCGCCTCGTGACGCTGGACGAGCACCTGGAGGCTCCGCTCCAGCGCGCTGTCATCCAGCGGCCCCGTCCAGCGCGTGAACCAGGGCAGGTTGTACGAGAAGCCGTCCGGATCCATCCGGGCGAGGAACCACAGCCGCGCCTGGGCGAAGGAGAGCGGGGGAACCTCGTCGCGCGGGCGCGGCACGAGCGGCAGGTCGTCCCCACCCGCCGCCGTCCTCAGCGAGGCCAGGTGCGCGGCCAGCTCCTCCACGGTGGGGTGTTCGAACAGCGCGCGCACGGGCAGCTCCACCTGGAGCCGGTCGCGCAGCCGCGCCGTCACCTGGGTCGCCAGGAGGGAGTGGCCGCCGCGCTCGAAGAAGTGGTCCTCCGCGCCCACGCGCGGCAGCCGCAGCAGCGCGGCGAAGACCCCCGCGACCTCCGTCTCCAGGGGCGTGCGCGGGGCCACGAAGGCCCGGGCCGCGTCCGCGTCGTCGTCCGGAGCGGGCAGGGCGCGCCGGTCCAGCTTGCCGCTGGGGGTGAGTGGAAACGCCTCCAGCAGCACGAAGGCCGCGGGCACCATGTACTCCGGCAGCCGGTCGCGCAGCACCGCCTTGAGCCCGCCCGCGTCCGCGTCCGCTCCGGGCTGCGTCACCACGTAGGCCACCAGGTGCTTGCCCCGCGCCGCGTCCTCCCGAGCGACCACCGCGACGTCCTTCACGCCCGGCAGCTTCGCCACCGCCGCCTCCACCTCCGGCAGCTCGATGCGATAGCCGCGGATCTTCACCTGCGCGTCGCGCCGCCCCAGGAACTCCAGCGTGCCGTCCGGCAGGTACCGCGCGAAGTCGCCCGTGCGGTACATCCGCGCGCCGGGATGCGGGCTCAGCGGATCCGGCACGAAGCGCTCCGCCGTCAGGTCCGGCCGGTGCAGGTAGCCTCGCGCCAGCCCCGCGCCGCCGATGTACAGCTCGCCCGCGACGCCCACGGGCACCGGCTCCCAGCGCGCGTCCAGCAGGTACGTGCGCGCGTTGGTGATGGTGCGTCCGATGGGCGGCAGGTCCGGCCACGCGTCCGGGTTGCCCTTCAGCACATGGGCCGTGGCCGCGTGCGTCTCCGTGGGACCGTAGTGGTTGTCCAGCACGCACCCGTCCAGCGCGTGCAGCAGCCGGCGCAGCGCGGGCGTCATCCGCAGCTGCTCACCCGCGGTGTTGATCTCCTTGAGCGACGTGGGCAGCAGGCCGTCCGAGTCCGCCACCTCCGCCAGGTGCTGCAAGGCGACGAAGGGAAGGAAGATGCGCTCCACGCCCTGGTCGCGCATCAACGTGAGCAGCGCGCGGCCGTCGCGCCGCGTGTCCTCCGACACGAGCACCAGCTCCCCGCCCGCCGCGAACGTGGGCAGCATCTCCTGGAAGCACACGTCGAAGCTCAGCGCGGAGAACTGGAGCGTGCGTCCCCGGGGCGCGGTGGAGCGGCGCACCTGCCACTGGATGAGGTTGAGCAGCGGGCGGTGGGGCATCGCCACGCCCTTGGGCACGCCCGTGGAGCCCGACGTGAAGATGACGTAGGCCAGCGTGTCCGGTCCGCTCACGGGCTCCGGCGCGGTGTCCGGCGTGGAGAGGTCGTCCTCCAGGAACAGCCGCTCCGCGCCGCCCTCCGGCAGCCCCGACGCCAGGGACCGCCGCGTGACGAGCACCTTCGCGCGCGACGTCTCCAGCATCAGCGCCAGCCGCTCCGGCGGATAGGCCGGATCCAACGGGCAGTAGGCCGCGCCCGACTTGAGGATGCCCAGCACGCCCACCGCCAGCTCCAGCGAGCGGTCCACGCACAGCCCCACCGCCGTGTCCGGCGCCACGCCGCGCTGGCGCAGCGCATGTGCGACGCGGTTGGCGCGCCGGTCCAGCTCCGCGTACGTCAGGCGCTCGTCCCCGAAGCGCACCGCGATGGCGTCCGGGCTCCGGCGCACGCTGGCCTCGAAGAGGGCGTGCACGCCGGGGAGCACCGGCACGTCCGCGCCGGTGTCGTTCCAGTCCGTCACCGCGCGTTCCCGCTCGCGCGCGGTCAGCAGCGGGAGCGCGGACACCGGCGACTCGGGCTTCGCGACGGCGCCCTCCAGCAGGCGCGCGTAGTGCGCGGCCATGCGCGCCATCGTCGCCTCGTCGAAGAGGTCGGCGTTGTACTCCCAGCGCGCCTCCATGCCGCTGGGGTCGTCGTAGAGGAAGAGGGTGATGTCGAAGCGCGCGACGCCGGGCTCGAAGTCCAGCTCCGTCACGGTGAGGCCGGGCCACTTCAGCGCCGCCCAAGGCGAGTTCACGTGCACGAACATCGCCTGGAACAGCGGCGGGCGGCTGGGGTCGCGCTGGGGCACGAGCAGGTCCACCAGCTGCTCGAAGGGCATGTCCGGGTGCGCGTACGCGCCCAGGCACACCTCGCGCACGCGGCCGAGCAGCGCGTGGAACGATGGGTCTCCGGACGTGTCCAGCCGCAGCGCCAGCGTGTTCGCGAAGAAGCCGATGAGCCGCTCCACCTCCCTGCGTCCACGCCCCGCCACGGGCGTGCCCACCACCAGGTCCTCCTGCCCGCTGTAGCGGGACAGCAGCACCTGGAACGCCGCCAGCAGCGTCATGTACGGCGTGACGGCCGCCTTGCGGCTCAGCTCGCGGAGGCCCGTGGCCAGGGCGGGAGGCATGGGCAGGCGGTACACCGCGCCCCGCGACGTCTGGCGCGGCGGCCGCGGCCGGTCCGTGGGCAGCTCCAGCGCGGGCGGCGCTCCGGCGAGCCGCTCCTTCCACCACGCGCGCTCGGCCTCCAGGAAGTCGCCCGTGAGCGTCTGCCGCTGCCAGTGCGCGAAGTCCGCGTACTGCGCCGGGAGCTCCGGCAGCCGGGGCGGCTCGTTCCGCGTGGCGGCGGTGTAGAGCGCGCTCAGCTCGTTCGCCATCCACCCCAGCGACACCGCGTCGCAGACGATGTGGTGCGTGACGAAGAGCAGCGCGTGCGCCTCCGGCGAGAGCCGCACCAGCGTGGCCCGCACCAGCGGTCCGTGTGCCAGGTCGAACGGCGTGCGCGCCTCCGCTTCCGCGTGTTCGCGCAGCGCCCGCTCCCGCGCGGCCTCATCCAGCCCCCGCGCGGACAGGTCCTCCCGGCGGAGCGTCAGCGTCAGCGTGGGCGCGATGCGCTGCACCGGCTGGCCGTCCACGGCGGCGAACGTGGTGCGCAGCGCTTCGTGCCGGGCCACGACGCCCTGGAGGGCCTGCTCCAGCGCGACAGCGTCCAGCGCGCCCGTGAGCCGCACGAAGAAGTAGACGTTGTACGTGGCGCTCGTGCCCTCCATCTGCGCCAGGAACCACAGGCGCTGCTGCATGAAGGACAGCGGCAGCGCCTCCGTCCTGGGGACGAGGGGCAGCGGGGCGCGCTTCTTGCCCGGGGCAACCGGCGAGGAGGTCGTCATCGTATGACTCCGTCAGGTCTCGTAGGCCGCGAAGCCGCGTGAGCGCAGCGTGCGCAGCAGGACGGTGAAGAGAAGGAATCCGAACGCCGCGCCCCCCATGACGGGCCGGACGCCCAGCCGGTCCGCGAGCGCGCCCTGCGACCACACGCCCACCGTGAAGCCGACGAAGAGCAGCATGGAGTTGAGGCTGGCGATGCGCGCCTGGAGCTCCCCGGACACGCGCGCCTGGCACAGCGTGGCCAGCCCCGTGAGCGTCAGCATGTACAGCGCCCCCAACAGCAGCACCGCCACCGTCGCCATCCCCAACGACGGGGACAGCCAGTACGCCGCCGCCACCGGGCCGATGAGCAGCAGGCTCACCTCCAGGAGCCTTGCTCGCCCCATCCGGTCCGCGAGCGTGCCCGCGCCCAGCGCCGCCAGCAGCGCGCCCGTGCCCTGCGCCGTCACCAGCATCGACGTGGCGCCCGCGTCCTGGCCGAACACGCGGATGGCCATCACCGGCGCCAGCGCCGTGAACGGGGCGATGCACACGGCGATGGCCAGCGTGCCGCCCATGGCCATGAGCAGCCCCTCGTCCGCCCGCGCCACCTGGAAGCCCCGCGCGATGCCCGCCCACACCCCCTCCGGCACGGCGGGCTTCGCGGCGGCCGGAGCCCCGCGCACGCCCAGCAGCGCCAGCATCACCGCGCCGAAGGAGAGCGTGTTGAGCAGCAGCACCCAGCCGATGTCCGCGTGCGCGATGAGCAGCGCCGCCAGCGCCGGACCGCAGATGCGCCCCAGGTTGGCCTGCGCCGAGTTGAGGCTGAGCGCGCTGTGCAGGTCCTCCTTCGGCACCGAGACGGCGATGAGCGCGGAGAACGCGGGCATGAACAGCGTGACGGCGCAGCCGTTGAGGAACGAGATGACCGCCACCCACCGCACGGTGAGCCCGCCCGTGAAGGCCAGCGCCGCCAGCGTCCCCGCGAGCGCCATCTGCACCAG
>NZ_RAVW01000435.1 GCF_003611585.1 Corallococcus exercitus
GGGGGAGGGCGAGGCTTCCATGCGGGACACTCCCGGGGCAGGCGCGGAGGACGCGGCGAAGGCCGGCGTCTCCAGAGGGGGCAGGATGGCCGGATCCTCCATGACAGGCAGGCCCGGAGCGGCGTCCCGACGAGCATCCATCAACGGCAGGCCGGAGGGCGCCTGCGATGCATCCCAATGCTCGGCGGCCGACGGTCCGGAGGCGGGCTCCTGGCGGGGAAGACCGGCGCCCTGGTCCGCCTGCGCGGGCGCGTCCATGCGGGGCAGCCCGGACGGGGCCGGCTGCGAGGCCGCGTCCATGCGCGGCAGGCCCGGAGCCTGGGGCTGCGCGGCGCGCGCGGGCGCGTCCATGCGGGGCAGGCCGGGCGAGCCCTGAGCGGCATTGCCACGCGGCTGACCCGAGGCGGCCTGCGTCTGGCCGCGCGGCATGTGCGGCTCCGTACCGTAGGCCGGCGTGGGCGCGGAACCCGGGCGGGGCTCCAGGGGGTTCGCCGGGGCCTGCGCGGCGCGAGGCACGGCGACGCCAGGGTTCTGGAAGCCCGGCTCCGACAGGGCCGCGGTGGGCGCGGCGCGAGGAGGCACGGGGGCCGCGGCGGCCATCGGTGTCACGGCCGGAGGCGGTGCGGCGGGACGCGGAGGAAGCACGGCGCCGGAGGGCGCGTTCCCGGCGGGAGGCGTGGCGCGAGGGGGGACGGGAGCCGGCGCCGCGGCCCGGGGTGCCTGCTGCGCGGGAGCCCGGACCGGCTGACCCTCCGCGTGCGGCGTGGAAGCCCGGACCGGCTGACCCTCCGCGTGCGGCGCGGGAGCGCGAACCGTCGCATCGGCCTGGGGCGCGGGAGCGCGAACCGTCGCATCGGCCTGGGGCGCGGGGCGCGCAGCCGGAGCCGCCGCGCGAATCGTCGCATCCGCGTGCGAAGCGGGGGCCACAGCGCGAGCCGCTGGATCCGCATGGGGCGCGGAGGCACGACCCGCCACGTCGGCAGGCACGGCGGCGCGGGCCGCGGCTGCACGGGCCGCCGGATCCGCATGGGGCGCGGGCGCGCGCACGGTCGCATCGGCGGCCGGGGTCTGCGCACGAACCGCCGCATCGGGTGCGGACGCGCGCACCGTGGGCCCATCCATCGGGGGCACGGCGGCGCGAGGCGCGGCGGCCGGAGCCTGCTGCGCGGGCGGGCGGGGCGCTGCGGCGCGCGGCGCGGCGGGCGGAACGGGCGCCATCCCCGGCCGGACCGACGGCGTCATTCCCGGCGGGGTAACAGGGCCGCGAGGCGGCTCCATCGCGAAGGCCGGCGTGCCGCGCAGCGTCTCCGGCTCCACCGGTTCATTGTTCAGGGTGATGGGGTCGCCACCCACGTCCAGGGCAGTGCGTTCCCCCGGCCTGCGGCGGTCGATGTGGATGTCGCGGTCAAGCAGGCTCGGGACGGGAGCCACCGCTGGTGGGCGCGCGGCGTTCGCGGCGCAAGCGGGGCAATCTCCGACCGGCGGCAGCGAGGCGCCGCACTTCAGGCACTTGGACAACGGATCCTCCCGGTGACGCGGACAACCGTCGCCATGAAAGGCCGCATTCAGGCCTGTAGCAAGAAAAGGACAAGCCCCTGCTGGTCCCTCTCCCGAGGAACCGTCAGGGGCTCGCCAGCGCCGCCGCGCCCCTCCCTTCGGGGACGGTGCGTGTGAGGCGCCTCACGCTAGGCGTGGACGCGGCGCCGTCCCGCTGCTCCGACCAGGAGGAGCACGATGATGGAGCCTACGATGGACATGATGATGCCCGAGGCGTGCAGGTCGAAAAGGCGTCCGTTGCGCTGGAACAGTGAACCGATGAGGCCGCCCACCAGAGAACCCACCATGCCCAACAGGGTCGTGGCCACCAGGCCCATGCTCTGCTTGCCCGGCAGGATGGCTCGAGCAATGAGGCCCGCGATGAGGCCGATGATGATGAAAGCGATGATCCCCATGAGAGTCTCTCCCGTGTGAGGGACCCGCGAGGTCCCGAATGGCAGAAACGTAGGAATGCCCACACGGATCCGTGACCTGGGATGCGAGGAGGGGCCGCCTGCCCGGCTGCTATCCGAGCGACCCATCCAGGTGCTGCATCACCGCGAGCGCCGCGAGCGCCGCCGTCTCCGTGCGCAGGATGCGCGAACCCAGCGTCACCGGCCGCGCTCCCAACCCCCGCAGTCCGTCCACTTCCTCACGCGCGAGCCCGCCCTCGGGGCCAATCACCAGCGCCACCGGCGTCCCCGGCGCCACGCTCCGGAACGCCTCGCCCAGTGGCACCGCGGACTCCTCCTCGTCCAGCACCAGCAGCAGCGTGCCCGGCGTCAGCGAGCGCGCCGCGTCCAGGAGCGGCCGGGGCGGGTGCACGTGCGGCACGTCATCGCGGCGGCACTGGCGCGCGGCCTCCTCGACGATCTTCGCCCACCGCTGCGTGCGCTCCTCGGCGCGCTTCGGCTCCAGCTTCACCACGCTGCGCGCCGTGGCCACCGGATGGAACGCGGTGGCGCCCAGCTCCGTGCCCTTCTGCAGCACCAGCTCCAGCTTGTCCCCCTTGGGCAGTCCCTGGAGCACGCTCATCTCGCGCGCGGGCGGCGTCACGCGCACGGCCCCCAGCACCAGCCGCACGGCCTCCGCGGTCAGCCCCGTGACGCGCGCCTCGAAGGCGCGGCCCTTGCCGTCGAACACCTCCAGCGCGTCGCCATCCTCCAGCCGCAGCACGTGGACGAGGTAGTGGCGGCGCTCACCCGTGAGCGTCACGTCGGCGGGGGCGGGGTCGGGAAGGGGAACGAAGAGGCGGACCACGGCGGCTTCCTTGAAGGGGAGGGCGCCCGGAGGATAGCCCTCCATGCGTCCAGAGGTTTCCTTTCCGGAATCCACGGGCGCCCGGCCATGTCCCGTTCCTGCTATGGCGCGCCCCACGCCCATGTCCACCCTCGTCATCGAGTCCACCCGCTCCGGCTTCGTCGAATCCCTCCACACCGTGTCCGTCGCGGTGGTGAGCGCGGAGGGCACGCGCGTCGCGTTCGCGGGCGACCCGGAGCGCGTCACCTTCTGGCGCTCGGCGGCGAAGCCCTTCCAGTCGCTGCCGATGGTGCAGGACGGCGCTGCGGACCGCTATGGCTTCGGCCCGCGCGAGCTGGCGCTTTCGTGCGCGTCCCACTCCAGTGAGCCCGTGCACCGCGCCCTCGCGATGCAGATGCTGAGCGCGTCCGGCTGCGAGGAGCGCCACCTCGCGTGCGGTCCGCATCCGTCGCTGTCGCCTTCGGTCGCTGAGGAAGCGCTCAAGGCGGGCGTGGTGCTCACGCCCCGGTGGAACAACTGCTCCGGCAAGCACGCGGGGATGCTCGCGCTGGCCCGGCACCACGGCTGGGACGTGCACGGCTACGCCAGCGACGGCCACCCGGTGCAGGAGCGCATCCAGGATGAAATCGCGAAGTGGACGGGCCTGCCGCGCGACGCGCTGGTGAAGGCTGTGGATGGCTGCCTCGCCGTCTGCTTCGGCCTGCCGCTCAGCGCCATGGCCACCGCGTGGGCCCGCTTCGGCGTCTCGGAAGCGCCCGCCGCGCGCCGCCTGCGTGAGGCCATGCTCGCGCACCCGGAGCTGGTCGGCGGCAAGGGCCGCGCGTGCACGGAGTTGATGACCGCGTTCCAGGGCGAGGCCGTGGTGAAGATTGGCGCGGAGGGCGTCTACTGCGCCGCGCTGCCCCGGGCGCGCCTGGGCGTGGCCGTCAAGGTGGAGGACGGCGACGCCCGCTGCGCCCCGCCCGCGCTCCTCGCCGTCCTGCGCCTGGTCGCGGAGCAGCAGGGCCTGTCCCTGCCCATGACGGGCCTGGAGCACCACGCGGAGCCGCGCATCCTCAACACGCGCAACGAAGTCGTGGGCTCCCTGCGCGCGGCCGGGACGCTCGCGTTCGCCTGAAGGCCGCTGTAGCGCGGAAGGTCACACGCGCCACGCCTCTCGTAACCGGTCCCGCTACAACCCAGGCCGGTGGCCGGGGAAGCCGCAGGGGGACCTCCAGGACAGGGCGGCGGGCACGCGGACTGCAATGCCTGTCCGCACACGGCGGGAGTCGCGAGGACCTGACGTCAAGGGGGAAAGCCTCGCGAGTCCAGATGGGGTCGGGTTGGCGAGCGCATGCGTTCGCGGCCCGACCCCCTCTTGTTTCTAGCGCTTCAAGTCGATGCGCACCCACTCGCCCTGCTGCGCGCCCTCCAGCACGGTGCACCCGAGCTTGCGGTACGCGGCCTCCACGTCCACGCGCTGGTGCGCGAGCACGCCGGCCAGCACCAGCCGGTCCTTCGCCTTGGGGACGATGAGGGGCGCCAGCTCAATGAGCGTGTTGGCCAGGATGTTCGCGAGCACCAGGTCGAAGGTGCCCTGCACCTCCGTCAGCTCGCGCCCGGAGATGTCCAGGTCGGGCGTCTGGTTGTCGGCGCAGTTCTCCTGGGCCAGCTCCACGGAGGTGGGATCGTTGTCGGTGCCCACCACGTGGCCCGCGCCCAGCTTCTTCGCCGCGATGGCGAGCACACCCGTACCGGTGCCCACGTCCAGGACGCTCGCGCCCGGGTGCGTGGACATGAAGTCATCCACCGCCGCCAGGCACAGCGACGTGGTGGGGTGGTCCCCCGTGCCGAAGGCCATCTTCGGCTCGATGACGATCTTCACCTTGCCGTCCGGCGCGTTCGCCGCGTCCCAGGGCGGCCCCACCCACAGGCGGCCCACCTGCACGGACTTGATGAGCGACTTCCACTCGTTGCTCCAGTCCTGCTGGGGCTGCTCGTCCAGGGACACGCGCGCGGTGGGGTGGCTCTCCGTCACGGCGTCGCGGGCCTCTTCGGCGCTCTCGCGGTCCTCGAAGTAGGCGACGACGATGGACTCACCCTTCGCGGGGGCGCGCACGCCCGGCATGGTGGGCGTCTCCGCGTCGCGCACCTCCAGGCCCAGGGCGCCGGTCTCATGGAGGAGGTCCTGAAGGATTTCGGAGGCTTCCTCCGCGATATCCACGGTGAGT
Organism: Corallococcus exercitus; assembly: GCF_003611585.1. Classification (GTDB taxonomy): domain Bacteria; phylum Myxococcota; class Myxococcia; order Myxococcales; family Myxococcaceae; genus Corallococcus; species Corallococcus exercitus. The sequence goes on from NZ_RAVW01000435.1 coordinate 5,007, forward strand.
GACAGGTAGGTCTGGGACATGGCGCCCCTTCTACCGCACCCGGTGCGGCGTGGAAGCGTCGTCGTCGTGACGCTTCCACGCTCGCGGGAGGGGACGCCCTACGGCCCGACGATGGCCGTGGCCATGCGGTCGAAGTCGATGACCCGGCGGGCCACCTCCTGCACGTCCGCCGCCGTCACCTTCGCCACGCGCTCGGAGTAGTGCAGGAAGTTGTCCAGCCCGATGCCGTAGCAGGTGTCCAGCGCCAGCAGCGTCGCGCGGGCGCTGTTGCGCTGCAGGTCGATTTCGTACGCCCCGATGATGTGCTGCTTGGCGCGCTCCAGCTCGTCCGCGGGAATCGGCTCGTCGCGGATGCGCTCCAGCTCGCGGCGCATGCCCTCCACCGCCGCGTCCACCTTCTCCGGGCTCGTGCCCATGTAGACGGCGAAGTAGCCGGGGTCCAACCCGTCCATGGAGAAGCTGCTCACGCTGTAGGCCATGGAGCGCTTGTCGCGCAGCTCGATGAAGAGCCGCCCGCCCTGGCCCGACAGCACCGTGGACAGCACGTCCAGCACCACGCGCCACGGGTCGGTCATCCGCGCCGCCTGGAAGCCCATCACCAGGTGCGTCTGCGCGCGCGCCAGCACCTTCTTCTCCGTGCGCGGAGCGGACGGCGGCGCCTCCGGCTTCAGCTGCTTCGGGGCCACCGCGCCGCCGCGCGACTTGCCGAAGTACTCGTTCGCCAGCGCCCGCACCTGCGCCACGTCCACGTCGCCCACCACGCTGAGCGTCATCTGCGACGGATCCATGTGCGCGCGGTGGTACGCGCGCAGCTGCTCGGGCCCCAGCGCCTCCACGGACGCCTTCTCGCCCGCGAGCGACAGCCGGTACGGGTGCTCCTTGTAGAGCGTGCGGGAGAACAGCTCGAACGCCAGGCTCGACGGCTTGTCCTCGCGGGTGAGGATGTCCTGGAGCAGCAGCGAGCGCTCGCGCGCGACCTCCTCCTCGCGGAAGGCCGGGTTGAGCAGCACGTCCGCGAACAGCCGGAAGCCGGGCTCGAAGTAGCGCGACAGGAAGTCCGCCTTCAGGCTCACGGAGTTGCGGCCGCCCTGGCCGCTGACGTTGCCCGCGTACAGGTCCCCCAGGTGGCTGATGTCATCCGCGCTGAGCGTCGTGGTGCCCTTGGTGAGGGCGCGGCTGAGCAGCGTGGTGATGCCGTTGTCCTCCGGCGTCTCGTAGCGCGAGCCGCCAATGAACGCCGCGCGCATGGAGAACAGCGGCACGTGCGGCTCCACGCGGATGATGAGCGTCGCGCCGGAGGGCAGCTTCTCCTGCACCACTTCGGAACGCGCGGAGGCGATGGCGCTGCGGGCCGCGCGCGGCGCGCCTTCCGGAGGCGGCTGGCGGACGGCGCGCTCCGGGGGCGCGAGGCCGGGGCTCTTCGCCGCTTCATCCAGTGCGGCGTGCACGTGGGCCTCCGTCAACTCCGCGGCAGGGGGCACCAGCGCGGTGACGATGGCGTGCTCCAGCCGCAGGTACTTCTGGGCCACGCGGCGCAGGTCCTCCGGCTTCAGGTTGCGGATGTCCTCCAGGTAGCGGGCCTCGGACTCCATGCCGCCGGGGGACGTCTGGTACGAGCCCAGGTTGCGCGCGGTGCCCTGCACCGTCTCCTTGCGGTAGACGGACTCCGCCTCCACCACCGCCTGCACCGTGCGCAGCTCGTCCTGGGGCACGCCCGTGGTGCGCAGCGCCTCCAGCACGCGCGCCGTCTGCGTGAGCGCCTTCTGCGCCTGCGCGGGCGGCAGCGTCAGCGACACGGAGAAGATGCCCGGGTCCTTGGGCGTGTACGCGGACGCGTGCACGTCGTTGACCAGGTGCTGGCGGCGCTTCACCTCGCGCACCAGCCACGACGAATTGCCCTGGCCGGCGATCATCGCCAGCACGTCCAGCGCGGGCACGTCCGGGTGCTCCAGCTCGGGAATCGCGAAGGCCAGGTGCAGGTAGGCCTCCTTCACGTCCTCCGTCTGGATGAGCACGCGGCGGCCCGTGGGCGCGGCGTCGCGCGGGCGCTGCACCGGGCCCGCGTACGGCCGGCCCCAGTCACCGCCGAAGATCTCCTCCACCCACTGGCGCAGCTGCGCCTCGTTCAGGTCGCCCGCGACGGACAGCACCAGGTTCTTCGGCGTGTAGTGCCGGTGGTAGAACTCCAGCACCTTCTCGCGCGTGAAGCTGCGCACGCTCTCCTCGGTGCCGATGACGGGCAGCCGGTAGGGGTGCGTCTGGAACGCGGCGGTGAACAGCCCGCGGGACGCGCGGCGCGACGGCGAGTCGTAGCTGCGCTTGATCTCCTCGCACACCACCTCGATTTCGCGCGCCAGCTCGTCCTTGTCGAACGCGGAGCGGCGCACCGCGTCCCCCAGGATGTCCAGGCCCGTGCGGGCGAACTGGCTGGCGATGACGATGTGGTAGACGGTCTGGTCGAAGGACGTCCAGGCGTTGATTTCGCCGCCGTGCGCCTCGATGTCCCGGGCAATCTCACCCGGCCCCCGGCGCTCCGTCCCCTTGAAGAGCATGTGCTCGTGCAGGTGGGCGAGGCCCGCCTGGTCGGGCCTTTCGTCCGCGCTGCCGGCCTTGACCCAGACCTGGAAGGCCGCGACCTTGGCGGCGTGCTGCTCTTCGAAGACGACGGTGAGCCCGTTGGGCAGGGTGTAGCGGATGGCCATAGAGGTGGTCCGAAGCTGTCAGCCCTCCCCAAGGGAGGCAAGGCGAGGTGTGATGTTTGCTCCATTGGCTAACGTCCCACCCCTCCCACGTCGAGCGGACCGTGCCGTCCGCCTCCCACCAGGCAGGCGAAGCGGCGCGGTCCCCATCGCGTAACTGGTGGAAAGCCCCCGTGGCCGGTAACCTGGGACGCGCACATGCCGTCTCCCCCGGACGAGGCGGATCCGCTCGCGGACCTGAAGGAACTGCTGGATGACGGCGACGCCCTCGCGGCGGCGCCCGCCCCGGCGCCCACCAGGCCGCTCACGGTTCCCAAG
>NZ_RAVW01000436.1 GCF_003611585.1 Corallococcus exercitus
TGTGTATAACAGACAGCAGCAACCCCCACACCCACGGCGGCACGAAACGGCGCACGGCACTCTCCCCATCTTCAAGATTATTTGAGTGCAAACAATCATCCTGGAAGGGGCCTGTCCAGAGGGGATGACGCGGAACGCCAAGGGCTGGCCGCAGGGCGGACGGGCCGGTGTGACTTGCTTTGAATTCTGGTTTTGTAGTTTTGACCGTGCTATTCGCTTTCCCGGTTCCCCTGACGGGAGCAGCGAGACGGGATGCGCGGACGGAATGCATGGACGGTGGGCGTGGCGTTGCTCCTGGGCTGCGCCGGCACGTCCTACCTCCAGAGCGGCACGGAGACCCTCTTCGGCCAGCGGGGCGCCCGGGTCTGGGTGAAGGGGCCCTGGCCCGCGGTGCACCCGTCGGCGGACGTCGACGAGGTCATCGACCAGCTCTGCCCCGCGGTGATGGCGCTGGACCGGGCCAAGGAGCGCGACTACGGCCAGGAGTACTGCGGGCTCATCTATTCGCTGGGCTCCGGGGAGTACTACGCCAGCTGGCCGTCCCCGCTGGGGCGCACGACGCTGGTGGGCGCGGACCTGCGCCGCAAGAGCTGCAGCGTGCCCAGCATCGTCCGGGACGACCGGGGGACCGCGTCCACGCTGGCGGACTTCCACAGCCACCCCTGGTTCCCGTCGGGAATGTCACAGGAGGACCGCTGGAGTCAGTCACAACGTTGGACCCTGCGGGTTCAATTTGATTCAGGATGCACCATCACGAAGCTCGTGCCACACCAGGGCGAGAGCCGTCCGGGCGAGGTCTATCTGCGGCAGGGCAAGGCGTGGAAGCTCATCGGGTACATCCATGAAGCGGACAAGGACACGGGCTTCATCACGCCCGTGGAGGACTAGATGGGGCGCGAGGGTTCGTCAGTGCTGTTCGTGAAGCGCGGGCTCGCGGCGCTGCTCGCGTTGCCCCTCTGTGCCTGCGCGCTCTTCACGCGGCCGGTGCGGCCTCCGCACGCGCCCCCCGAGGAGGCGGCCCGCTTCCAGTTCCCCCTGGACCTGCCCGCCGAAGGGCGCATGCAGACGCCCGCGCTCGTGGCGACCGCGACGCAGCTGGCGATGGATGACTTCCGCCCCCTGGACTTGAAGCCGCACAAGGGCGCGACCGCGGACGAGCTGTGCCTCTACCGGCGGGACTCCTTCGACGTGTGGACGGCGCCCGGCCCGGAGGGCGTGATGTTCGTGCGCTTCGTCCCCCGGCAGGACGCCTGCAACGCGGATGGGCCCGTGACGGACGCGAGCGCCACGTACGCCATCGACACGCGCCAGTGGCGCATCCTCTCCATCCAGCGCTAGGCCAGCGCTAGGCCGCCGTCGCCCCGGTGGGCGGCGCCTCTTCCGGCGCCGCGCGCGTGAGGCCCAGCACCTTCTCCCGCTGCGGCCAGGGCCACGCGCCGGTGACCATGGCCAGCTTGCCCGCGAGCACCGACGCCACGGCCACTTCGAACGTGCAGATGTACGAGATGATGCCCATGTCGCCGAACACCTGGTTCAGGTACGACGCGATGACGCCCACGATGACCAGGCACGCTGTTCGATGTTCCGCCGCGTACGCGCGGTGGTACGAGCGCGCCGCCAGGTACACCGTCACCACCAGGTACATCCACACCATCGTGTAGCCGAACCACCCTCCGAAGGCCAACAGGCCCAAGAGCGAGTCGTGCGGGTGGAACCGGTACGTGGGGAACACGAACGCGATGTTGGGCAGCGGGTAGGGCTCCAGGAACTCGTGCCCGTAGCCCGTGCCGAACACGGGATTGGTCGCCCACGTCGCGATGAGGTTGAGGTTCTCGATGTCGCGGTAGTCCAGCTCTCCTTCGGCGTGCTGGCCCTCGATGATGGAGCGGAAGGTCTGCACCGGCTTGAAGATGCCGCTGCTGGAGCTCCACCCCACCAGCATGTAGACGACCAGCAGCGGTGAGCACGCGATGAGGGCGCGCGTGAGGCCCTTCTTCAGCGGCGTCCACGGGTTGAAGAGGTACGCCGCCGCCAGCCCGCCCACGAGGCTCACGTATGCGAGCCGGCGGTCGTTGAAGAACATCCCGATGAACACCAGGATGATGATCAGGATGCCTCGGATGGCGTGGCCGGACTTGGGCCGCTCCAGCCACCGCGTGATGCACACCGTGATGGCGAAGATGAACGTCATCGAGTCCGAGTGGCAGGTGGTGTACTCCACCTCCAGCCCCTGCGCCGGGATGATGACGAGCGCGAAGTAGGTGCTCACCGCGGACTTGGTGAGCGCCGCCGCGATGATGGTCTTCGCCACCGCGGGCCAGTCCTCCGGCCCGCGCAGGCTGTAGTGGTACATCATCGCCACCAGCGGCAGCACCGCGGCCTGGTGCCACTGCCACAGCGAGTTCTTCAGGTCCCCGCCCCGCGCGATGCCCCACACCTCCATCCACATGATGGCCATGAAGGACATCGTCAGCGTCACCACCAGTGGCCGGGGGATGGGCACCACGGGCGGATCAATCTTCGACTTCGTGGCCCGCCGGTAGATGCCCAGGCCAATGGCGAAGACGATGAGCCCGTCCACCAGCGGGAACCGCAGCGCACCAATGCCCACCAGCTCGTGCAGCTGGGTGAAGAGCAGCTTGCCGAAGGGGAACATCGGCGAGGGCCAGAACATCGACTGGGGGCGCTCGGGCGTGTAGTCCGCCGCCAGCACCAGATAGAGCACCGCCAGCGCGAAGTAGCGCAGCGGCATCTTCAGGATGACCCACACCACGGTGAGGGCCAGCACGGGCGCCATCGTGACGATGGGGTCCCCGTTACCCACGGCGGCCGCACCCAGGGTGACGGCGCCCAGGCCCACGACCATGACGATGTACTGGAGCCAGGCGGCGGGCGAGGGTTTGAAGGCCATCGGAGCGGAGGGGGAGGCTATATCCCGGGCCCGGGTTGGGATAGATGCGGAAGGCGTATGGCTGGCTCCCGACCCCGCGTCCTCCTGATTGCTGAGCTGTGCAACCCAGACTGGGTGAGCGTTCCCCTGGAAGGCTGGTCCCTGGCCCGGGCGCTCGCCGAGGTGGCGGACGTGCACCTGGTCACCCAGGTCCGAAACCGCGAGAACATCCTCAAGCAGGGGCTGGTGGAGGGGAAGGACTTCACGGCCCTGGACTCCACGCCGGTGGAGCGCCCGCTGGAGAAGGTGGGCGAGGTGCTGCGCGGCAAGGCGGGCGTGGGCTGGACGACGGCCACGGCGCTGAGCGTGCTGCCGTACTACTACTTCGAGGAGCTGCTCTGGCGGCGCTTCGGGGACCGCATCCGCGCGAAGGAATTCGACGTGGTGCACCGCTACACGCCCATCAGCCCCACGACGCCCAGCACGCTGGCGGCGCGGTGCGCGGAGGCGGGGGTGCCCTTCATCCTGGGGCCCATGAACGGCGGCCTGCCGTGGCCCAAGGGCTTCGGGGACGCGCGCGTGCGTGAGCGCGAGTGGCTGAGCTACATCCGGGACGTCTACAAGCTGATGCCCTTCTACAAGTCGACGCGGCAGAACGCGGCGGCGCTGATGATGGGCTCGCGGGCGACGCGGGCGCAGCTGTCGCGGGAGTACCAGGACAAGGTGGTCTACATCCCGGAGAACGCCATCGACGTGCGCCGCTTCGGCACGTCGAAGGCGGAGCCGCCGAAGCCCGGCGAGCCGCTGCGGGTGGCGTTCGTGGGGCGCTTCGTGCCGTACAAGGGCATGGCGATGCTCATCGACGCGGCGGCGCCGCTGGTGCGCGAGGGCAAGGTGCAGGTGGAGCTCATCGGCGACGGCGCGGAGATGCAGAACCTGCGCGCGCAGGTGGCGAAGGGCGGGCTGGAGAACGGCGTGACGTTCGCCGGCTGGGTGAAGCACCAGGAACTGCAGGGCCGCCTGTCGAAGAACCACATCTTCGGCTTCCCCAGCGTGCGCGAGTTCGGCGGCGCGGTGGTGGCGGAGGCCATGGCGCTGGGGCTGGTGCCCATCGTGATGGACTACGGCGGTCCGGGTGAGATTGTCAGCCCGACCACGGGCTTCGCGATCCCCATGGGCACGCCGCAGGAGATTGTCGAGCGCGTGCGCGGCGTGCTGGAGAAGCTGGTCGCGGATCCGTCCGTGATTGGCCCCATGGGCGAGCGCGCGCGGGCGCGCATCTTCAAGCACTTCACCTGGAAGGCGAAGGCGGAGCAGGTGCTGGAGGTGTATCGCTGGGTGTCCGGCGAGCGCGGCCAGCCGGACTTCGGCATGCCGCTGGCGGACTGAGGACCGGGGCGTGAACGGGGCCCTTGCCTCTGCACCAAGGTGCAGGGGTTAGGGTCCTTCGCATGAACCCTGAACCGTCCCTGCTTCGCCGCGTCGTCTTCGCCAGCGCGCTGTACGACCTCGTCGTCACCGTCCCCTTCGCCACGCCGTGGACCGCGGAGGTGGTGCTCTCCAACCTCCGGGCCGTGCACCAAGCGCTGGGGGCCGGCGGTGATCCGCTCCCCGCGTTCACGTCCACGCACCTGTTCTTCGTGGCCCTGTTCGGCACCATCGTGACGCTGTGGTCGGTGGTGCGGCTCTTCCAGTCCACCGCGTTCAACGGTGCCGTCGACACCGCGGGCCGGGCGCTGTTCTCCACGTGGATGGTGTGGGCCCTCACGCAGGGGGCGACGCGGGTGGTGCTCGGGTTCCTGGTGCTGGAGCTGGCGTGGATGTTCGCCCAGGGCGGTGCCATCCTCGGGAGCAGGAGGTGGCGTGGTGGCATCCCCGCGACGGCCCGTTGAAGTGACCCCTTTGCGCATCGGCGCGCTCGCGCGTGAATCCGGCGTGAAGCTGTCCACGCTGCGCTTCTACGAGCGCCGCAAGCTGCTCCTGCCCATGGACCGCAGCGAGAGCGGCCAGCGCCTCTACGGCCCGGAGGCCGCCATCCGCGTGCGCTTCATCCGCCGCTCCCAGGAGCTGGGCTTCACGCTGAAGGAGGTGTCCGCCGTCCTCGCCCTCACGGACCGGCGCGGCACCCCCACCCGCGACGTGGCCCGCTTCGCCGAGGCGAAGGTGCAGGCCATCGACGCGCGCATCGACGACCTGCGCCGCATGCGCCGCGCCATCACCACCTTGATGGCCGAGGGCTTCTGCCCTCCGGACACCGTGTGTCCCATCCAGGCGTCGCTCGGCGCGCAAAAGCCTCCGGCGAAGCGGAAGCCCCGCGCCTGAGCGCTACCGGCGCTCCGCCTCACGCGTGGTGCGCACCCACTCGCCCTTCTTCTCCGCGCCGGGGCCGCGAATCATCAGCCACACCTTCCACACCACGTAGATGGGCGCCCACGCCAGGTCCAGCAGCCCGCGCGGCCCCACGCCGGACACCCACCAGCCGCGCAGCACGTACAGCGCCAGCGACATCAGGCCGAACGACGCCAGCGCGGACGCCGCCACCGCAGTGCCGCCGGACAGCCACACCACCCCGGCCGCCAGCACCGAGCCCGCCACCGTCGCCAGCACCAGCTGGCTCAGGGGCGGCACCAGCACGTCCATGGACAGGTCCAGCAAGAGCCCGCTCTTCTGCTTCAGCGCGTCGCTCAAGAGCGGCCACCCGTGCAGCTTGCGCATCTGCGCGCGGCCGCCCTCCCAGCGCTGGCGCTGCGAACGGCTCTGCTTCTCCGCCGTCACCATCTCCCCCAGCACCTCCGCCTCCCAGGCGTAGTGCACGCGGTGCCCCGCGCGCGCCAGGCGGATGCCGTACTCCAGGTCCTCCACCACGCTGAACGCGTCGTGCGGCACCTGCTTGAGCACCGCGTGCGTGAAGCACATGCCGTTGCCACGCAGGCCGCAGGACACGCCCAGCCGCTCGCGCCCCATGGAGCGCACGCGGTGGAACATGCCCAGCGCGATGGTCATCAGCCGCGTGCGCCACGACGCCGTGGGGTTCATCACGCCGTAGTGCGCCTGCACGCCGTGCGCGCCGTCCTCCAGCCGCCGGGAGAACGCGTGCAGCAGGTTGGAGGACACCACCGTGTCCGCGTCCACCACCACCACCGCGTCAGCGAAGCCGTCACGCTGGCTGCGCTCGAAGGCGTGCGCCAGCGCGTAGCCCTTGCCGCGCTTCTCCGCGTCCTGGCGCTCCAGCACCGTGGCGCCCGCCTCCCGCGCCTTCTCCGCCGTCGCGTCCGAGCAGTTGTCCGCCACGACGATGATGCGCCGCAGGTGCGCCGGGTAGTCCACCGCGGACAGGTTCGCCACCGTCCGGGCAATGCCCAGCTCCTCGTTGTGCGAGGGGATGATGACGTCGAACTTCCGCGTCGCGGGCGACGGCGGAACCGGCGCCGCCTTGCGTCCCGACAACAGCGTCAGGAGCAGCAGATAGCCGCAGCCCACCGCCACCGGCAGGAGTCCCACGCACAGCGCCACGTCCACCCAGGTCCAGACCGTCACGACAGTGTCACCCCCGCGCTCGCGCCATCCTTCGAGGGACGGCCGCGCGCTCGAATCTTCAGCGGCGTTCCAGCTCCGCCAGCACCGGCAACTTGAGCAACCGCTCCACCTGCCACCGCTCCAGCACCCGGCGGCGCAGGATGTCCAGCGCCACCGCCGCGAACACCGCCAGCGCCACCCCGCCCACCACGCCCGCGATGGCGATGAGCTTCGGGTTCGGCTTGGACGGCTTCTCCGGGAAGAGGGCCGGCAGGAGCACGCTGTAGCGGTGCTTCATGGACGCCTTCGAAATCTCCAGCTCCGTCTGCGCCTGGTCCAACCGGCGCAGCTTCTCCTGATGCCGCATGACGACCATGCGCATCCGGTCCGTGGCCACCGCCACCTCCGGATCATCCGGCGTGCCCAGCATCGCGCCCGCCATCGGACCACCGAGGCCCGCCAGGCTCGTGCCCTCCGTCGCGGAGTCCACGTCCGTGCCGCCCATGCGCAGGTACTCCTGGATGAGCGACTGCTCCTCGGCGCGCAGCGAGATGAGCTGCGGCGAGTCCGCCTGCATCGTCGCCACGCGCTGCTCCAGGTCCACAATCACCGGGTGCTGCGGGGAGAAGACGACTCGCTGTTCGGCCAGCTGCGCGCGCAGCTCCGTGAGGCGGCGGCTGCGGAACTCCTCCACGTCGCGGATGGCGCGGCGCTTGGCCTGCACCAGGAACTTCAGCTGCGCGAGCGCGTGGTCCGTCTGCAGGAGCGCCTGCCGCGCGCTGGCCTGCTTGGGGTCCGCTTCCTTCTTCTTGCGGCGCGCGTCCGCCTGCTTCACCGCGCGCTCCAGGTCCGCGATGGCCTGCTTGATGTTCGCGGCCTCGTTGGCCACCTGGCCCTGGAGGATGTTCACGGACTCGGAGATGGCGCTCATCTCCGAGTCGTGGCGCATGTCGAGGAAGTTCTGCGACGCGGCCTCCACGATGTTGAAGGCCATCTGCGGGTCGCTCCAGTCCACCCCGATGGTCACCGTGCCGCTGCCGCCCTCCGCCATCACCGTGAGGCTGGTCTCCAGCATCGCGATGAGCGCCTCCTCCTTGTCCTCGTCGGACATGGGGGGCGGGGCCTTCTTCAGGTACTGCTCCTTCATGCGGCTCATGGGCGAGCGCATGTGGTCCCAGTACTCGATGAGCTTCGCGTTCTTGATGACGGACTTGAGGTTGCCCCGGCTGAGCACCATCTCCCACGCGGCGCGCGTGGGCTGATCCGCTTCCACCGGGATGGAGCGGCCCGGGTTCACCAGCGAGGAGATGATGAGGTTGCGGTACGTCAGCATCCGCGTCTCGACGTGGTACTTGCGCGGCATCAGCTTCGCCGCCAGCGACCCCAGTCCGCTCATCACCGCGATGATGCACAACCCCAGGAACCAGTGCCGGAAGATCGCCCGGCGCACGAAGCCCAGCCCGTCGAACAGGAAGCCCCAGTCGATGAGGTCCGCCGGCGCGTTCGTCTCCTCGCGCTCGGGGACGTACGGCGGCGGACCTCATCGACTGGGGCTTCCTGTTCGACGGGCTGGGC
>NZ_RAVW01000437.1 GCF_003611585.1 Corallococcus exercitus
CCCCCGGCTTGCGGTACGCCCAGCCCAGGCCCGCGCTGTAGCCCACGGTGCGCCCCGCCTCCGCGTCGCCCTTGAGCACGTAGGCCCCCAGCGGCGCGACGGTGATGCCCAGGTTGCGGGCGGGTTCGGCGAGGGCCGGGGTCGCCAGGAGTGCGAGCCCGGCACACGCCAGGGGGAGGGCGGAGCGGAACATGGCCCTTCCCCAGAGCAAGGCCAGGGCCAGGGGGGTTCCCCAGCCACTTCAAGCACTTGCGGGGAGGCCCCGGAGGGGACGGCGGCCCGCGCAGGACACGGCCGTCACAGCCCCGGGAAGGGAGGCACCTCCCGCCGTGAAGCCGTGGGGCTTCCAACGGTCAGGAGGGGCCTCCGGAGGCGCCACAGGGGGCGCCTGGGGTGCGTCAGTTGCCCTCGCCCTCGTCTTCCGGGTCGGGGGCGCCGGGCGTGGCGCCCGGGGTGGCGGGCGAGTCCCCCGGCTTGGTGCGCGGGATGCCGAAATGGTCCAGCGCGTCCGCGATGCCCTGGGGCTTGTCCGCGTCCGGCAGGAAGTCCTGGGGCGGCTGCAGCTGCGGGTCCTTGCCAATCTCCGTCAGGCTGGACTCCAGCGTCATGCGCAGCTCGGCGGCCTCCGGGGTCTTCTCCTGGGGCACGCCGATGCGCCCGTCCAGCCGGGCCTTGAGGACGACGGACGTGGCCGCGTCCACCAGCACCTCGCCCTCCAGCGAGCGCGGCAGCCGGTGCGCGAAGAAGTTGGCGCGGCGCTTCGTCGTCTCGTCCGCGTTCTTGGGCGAGAAGGCGGCGGGCATCTTCTTGGGCGCTCCGCCCTCCTGGGGCGCGCCCAGGGAGACGTTGTACTTCCACGCGGTGCGCCCCTCGTGGGTGACGGTGCCCGCGGGGGTGAGCTTGATGCGGCCCTGGAAGAGGCTGTCGAAGTCGCGGATGGCGCCCGTCAGCTCCGTGCGGGTGCGCTCGGCCATGCCGCGGTCGCGCAGGCGCTGGCGGTACGGGCCGTAGCGGTTGCGCGCGAAGACCTGCCCCTTCACGCGCATGACCTCCAGGCCCTGGTCGCGCGAGTTCTCCAAAATGCCGTGGAAGTCGCCGTTGACGCCGCCGGGGCCCGCGCGGAAGGAGCGCGTCTCCGTGAGCTTCACGGGGTTGTTGCCGCTGGGGCCGGCCCACTCGTAGCTGAGGGTGGACTGGAAGAAGTGCGGGCCCAGCCGCTCGGTCACCTCCGCGGCGTCCATGCCCAGGATGCGGCGGGACACCTGGGGGTTGTCCGCGACGTCCTCCGGCGGCAGCTTCTCCTTCGCCGAGGCCACCACCTTCGGCGGGTCCTCCGGCGAGAAGATGCGGGCCTTGGCCGCCTTGTCGACGGGGTCGGAGCAGCCGGCGGCTGCCAGGACCAGGGCGAGGGCGGCGGACTTCGTCAGACTTCTCACGGAACCTCCACGACCAGGACGGCGGGGGCGGCAAGTTACGTGGGGGGGACAGGAGCGGCAAGCGGTGGCTTGCGTGCGGCCGTGCAAGGGATAGAACGCCCAACCCATGCAGAACCTGCGAGACAAGTTGTTGAAAGCGGGCCTCGTCTCCGAGGAGCAGGCCAAGAAGTCCGACTCCACGCCCTCGGCGCCACGGCGCCAGGAGGACAACCGGGGGAGCGCTCCACGCGCCCCGGCCCCTCGCGGACGTGATGAGAATCGGACAGCCGGAGGCCCGCCGCGCCGTGACGACCGCGGAGGTCCGCCGCGCCGCGAGGGCGGTGGCGGTCCGCCGCGCGGCGCCGGAGGTCCCCCGCGTCAGGGTGCCGGCGGTCCGCCGCGCCAGGGCGGAGGCTTCCGGGGCGGTCCTCAGGGAGGGTTCGGCGCGGCCTCGCGTCCGGGCACGCCCACGGAGAAGCCCATCCCGAAGCTGCCGCCCATGCCGGGCTCCAAGGCCTACCAGCGCGCCGAGTCCAAGAAGCAGGTGGAGCTGGACCGCGCCCTGCGCGAGCTGGTGCTGGGCGCCCAGGTGCCCCAGGAGGCGGGCGAGACGGCGTTCTACTTCATGACGCGCAAGGGAAAGCTGCGCCGCATGGAGCTGAGCCCCGCCCAGGCCAAGCAGCTGGAGGACGGCGAGCTGGGCGTGGTGGAGCGCCCGGAGCCCGCGCAGATCGAGCACTCGCTGGTGCCCGCCTCCGTGGCCGAGCAGATGTACGCGCTGTCCGCCAAGGCCGTGCGCTTCTTCAACCGCAAGGAGAACCCCGTCGGCTTCATGAACGACGAGGAGCTCAAGGCGCAGCAGGCCGCCGAGGCCTCCGGCACCGCGGTCGAGACGCCCGACGAGCCCCAGGCCTCCGCGGAAGGTGCCGAGGAGGGTGACGAGTCCGGGGAGGCCGAGGCGTCCGCCGAGGCCCCTGCCTCCGAGCCCTCCTCAGAGCCTTCGGGCGAGGGCGGCACCCAGTCCTGACGTTCCTTCCCGTGCCCTCCCCTCCTTCCCATCCGGGAGCGAGGGGAGGCGCGGCTTCCACCGGCGTCCGCGTCAGCCGAACGCGTCGATGCCGGTGATGGCCTTGCCCAGCACCAGCGTGTGCACCTCGTGGGTGCCCTCGTAGGTGAAGACGCTCTCCAGATTCAGCATGTGGCGCACGGGCGGATAGTCGTCCGTGATGCCGTTGGCGCCGTAGATGCTCCGGGCCACGCGGGCGATGTCGAGCGCGCTCTTCACATTGTTGCGCTTGGCCAGGCTCACCATCACGGGGTTGCTCTTGCCCTCGTCCTTGAGGCGCGCGAGCCGCAGGCTCAACAGCTGCGCCTTCACGATCTCCTGGAGCATGTCCGCCAGCTTCTCCTGCGTGAGCTGGTAGCCGGCGATGGACTTGCCGTCGAACTGCGTGCGGGACAGCGCGTATTCACGCGCGCCCTCGAAGCAGGCGATGGCCGCGCCCGTCACCGCGAACGCGATGCCCGCGCGGGCGTTGTTGAGGCACGACAGCGGCCCCTTGAGGCCCACGACGCCGGGCAGCACGTTGCGGTCCGGCACGCGCACGTCCTGGAAGGACAGCTCGCTGGTGCGCGAGGCGCGCAGGGAGAACTTGCCGGGAATCTCCCGCGCGCTGAAGCCGGGCATCCCCTTCTCCACCAGGAAGCCGCGCACGGACTCCGGGCCACCGTCCTCCGTCTTCGCCCACACCACCGCGACGTCCGCGATGGAGCCATTGGTAATCCACGCCTTGGTGCCGTTGAGCACCCAGGTGTCTCCATCCTTCCGGGCGCGAGCGCGCATGCCGCCGGGGTTGGAGCCGAAGTCGGGCTCGGTGAGGCCGAAGCAGCCGATGAGCTGCCCCTTCGCCATGCCCGGCAGGAAGCGCGTCTTCTGCTCCTCGCTGCCGTAGGCGTGGATGGGGAACATGCACAGCGAGCCCTGCACGGACGCGAAGCTGCGCAGGCCGGAGTCACCGCGCTCCAGCTCCTGCAACACCAGGCCGTAGCTGACGGTGTTCATGCCCGCGCAGCCGTAGCCCTGGAGGTTCGCGCCCAGCACGCCCAGCTCCGCCAGGCCCGGGATGAGGTGCGCGGGGAAGGTGCCGTCGCGGAAGTGCTTGCCGATGATGGGCAGCACCTCCGCGTCCACGAAGCGGGCCACCGCGTCGCGGGCGGCCTTCTCCTCGGCGGACAGCAGGTCGTCGATGCGGAACAGGTCGGTGATATCGGCGCGGGGCATGGCGGCGAGCTTGGCGTCGCCCTCCCCACGCCGTCAAACCACCGGTGCGTCAGTGAGACGCGGGCGCGAACGCTTCCAGGTCCCCGTCACGCAGGAAGTTGACCAGCGGACCGTCGATCTTCCGCTGGCCGTTCACCACCACGGTGGGCTTGAGGAAGAAGAGGTTGTTCCAGTTGAAGTCATACAGCGCCTGCTCGGCGGCGTCGTTCCACGTCGCGTCCATGCGGCCGCTGTAGTACCCGAGCTTGTGCAGCACGCGCTTCACGACCTTCGTGGTCTCCTTGTCCAGGGAGATGAGGTCCGACGCGTACGGCGCCGCGACGCCCGCCTGGTAGCGGTTCATCTCCACGTCCAGCTCCTTCAGCGCGTTCCTGCTGCTGTGCACGACGGCGTCCGCGAGCACCTTCGTGTAGAAGACCGCTTCGTTCTCCGAGCTCCAGACGCGGATGACGCCGGAGCGCTCGCCGTTGTTGTCGTGGCCCACGGCGGCCCCCGCCTTGAGCGACGCGAGCAGCCGCTGCGGCAGGCTGCCCTGGGCCTGCTGGAAGCCCGTCGCCATGGCGGCGCAGATGGTGGCGGTGGTCTGGTTGTTGGCCTGCACGACGAAGTTCGCGCCCTTCACCGCGCAGCGCTGCGAGGCGCTCTCCGCGCCGGTCTGCTGGCCCACGGTAATGGTGCCGTCGGGATTGAGCTTCACCGCGGCGAGCTGCCGGTAGTCCGCGTACGGATCCACGGTGAACACGTAGTCGATGGCGGCCTGGGCCGTGTCGCCCGCGTCGGTGCGGGCGATGATCGCCTCGGCGTCATCCACCGACGGGTAGAACATGGAGGCCACCGCCACGTCCGGACGGCCGTACGGCACCAGGCCGCTGATGCCCGCGGGGAAGGAGATGCTCGCCACGCCGCACGACTTCTCCACGGCGTCGCACGCGACGATGGCGCGCGTGCCCAGGATGCGCGGGTTGATGCCGGCGGGCGCCGCGGCCAGGGCGGACGTGGACGCGAACATCAGACAGGAAGCAGCCAACAAACCACGCGTGAAGGTCTTCATGGGCAGGAACTCCGATGCAGTGAGGAATGTCTGGGAAAGGTCCCTCGCGCGCGAGGGTGATGACGTCACGGGCCCGAGGGCCCGGTGCTTCACAGCTCGCTGGACGTGAACGCCTTCGGATCCACGTTGCGCAGGTAGTTGACCAGCGGACCGTCGATCTTCCGCTGGCCGTTCACCACCACGGTGGGCTTGAGGAAGAAGAGCGTGTTCCAGTTGAAGGCCTCCAGCGCCTGCTCAGCGGCGGCGTCCCAGGTCCCGTCCATGACACCGGTGGAGGACTTGTCGGCGTAGAACCCGGCCTTGTACAGCGCGGTCTTCACGACCTTCGCGGTCTCCGCGTCGAGCGGGATGAGGTCCGACGCGTACGGTGCCGCGACGCCCGCCTGGTAGCGATTCATCTCCACCTCCAGGTCCTTCAGCGCGGTCCGGCTGGTGTGCACGACCGCGTCCGCCAGCACCTTCGTGTAGAAGACCGCCTCGTTCTCAGAGCTCCAGACGCGGATGACGCCGGAGCGCTCGCCGTTGTTGTCGTGGCCCACGGCGGCTCCCGCCTTGAGCGACGCGAGCAGCCGCTGCGGCAGGCTGCCCTGGGCCTGCTGGAAGCCCGTCGCCATCGCGGCGCAGATGCTGGCGGTGGTCTGGTTGTTGGCCTGGACGACGAAGGTGGCGCCCTTCACGGCGCAGCGCTGCGGGGCGTTCTCCGCGCCGGTCTGCTGCCCCACGGTGATGGTCCCGTTGGGGTTGAGCTTCACCACGGCGAGCTGCCGGTAGTCAGCGTACGGATCCACGCTGAACACGTAGTCCACGGCCTGCTGGGCCGTGTTGCCCGCGTCGACGCGCGCGAGCACGGCCTCGGCGTCATCCACCGACGGGTAGAACATGGTGGCGATGGCCACGTCCGGGCGGCCGTAGGGGACCAGGCCGCTGATGCCCGCGGGGAAGGAGATGCTCGCCACGCCGCACGACTTCTCCACGGCGTCGCACGCGACGATGGCGCGCGTGCCCATGAGACGCGGGTTGGCCTTGCCCGTGGGCGCCGCGGCGATGGCGGACGTGGACGCGAACATCAGGCATGAGGCAGCCAGCAAGCCGTGCTTGAAGGTCTTCATATTCAGGGGACTCCGATGCAGTGGTTGATGTCTTGAAGAGTCCCCGGCAGCGCAATTGATGCATTTCGTCGTGCACCGTCCGCGCGATTCACGCGCGGGGCTCTATGCTTTCCGGCCATGGCAAACGAGACGACGAAGACCGTGGTGGTGACGGGCGCCAGCCGGGGCATTGGCCGCGCGGTGTCCCTGGCGTTCGCGCGCGAGGGCTATGACGTCTGGGCGCTGGCGCGCTCGGCGGAGTCGCTGGAGGCGCTGCGCAAGGACGGCGGCGAGCGGATCCGCCCGCTCACGGTGGACGTCGCGGACGAGTCCGCGCTGCTCGCGGCGTGCAAGACCGTGCTGGCGGCGGGGACGCCCCGGGTGCTGGTGAACAACGCGGGCATCACCGTGTCCGCGCCGCTGACGAAGACGTCCACGGCGGATCTGGCGAAGGTGATGGCCGTGAACGTGACGGCGCCCTTCCTCCTGTGCCGCGAGCTGATGCCGGCCATGGCGTCCGCAGGCGGCGGGCGGGTCATCAACATCGGCTCCATCACCGCGACGCGCGGAGCGAAGTACACGTCCGCGTACTGCGCGTCGAAGCACGCACTGCTGGGGCTGACGCGTGCGCTGTCGGTGGAGTACGCGCGCAAGAACGTCACCGTGAACATCGTGAATCCGGGCTGGGTGGAGACGGACATGTTCGCGGGCGCGACGGCCGCCATCACGAAGACGACGGGCCGCAGCGAGGAGCAGGCGCGCGAGGCCCTGGCCGGGATGAGCGCCATGGGCCGCATCATCCAGCCGGAAGAGGTGGCCGCGATGTGCCTCTTCCTCGCGTCGGAGGCCGCGGCCCCCATCACCGGCGCGGCCTACGCCATCGACGGCGGCGAGGCCGCGTAGCACAGGCCACCACGGCGGGCCGTCACGCGACCCGCGTCACTGCGCGAGTTCGGCTCACGTCGCGGCGACGCGGCCCGCGCGGGCTCCCGCCGTCACAGGCGGTACTGCTCCACGATGTTACTGACCTCGTGGGACGCGGTGGTGAGGCGCGCGGCGGCCACGGCGCTCGTGGCCACGCGCTCCACCGTCTCGTCCGCCAGCCGCGTCAGGTCGCTCAGCGCGGCGAACAGCTCCGCGATGCCCGCGTCCTGCTGGCTCACCATGTCCGCGATGCTCTTCACGGACACGCTGTTGTTCTGGATGACCGCGGCCAGCGCTCGCAGGCTCTCACCCGCCGCGCGCGCTTGATCCAGGCCTCCCTCCACCTCGCGCGTGCCGCCCTCGCTCGTCTGCACCGCTTCGGAGATGGCGCGGCCGATGTCGCCCAGGATGGACTGCACGCGCGCCGTGGCCGTCGCGGACTGGTCCGCCAGCGACCGCATCTGCCGGGCCACCACCGCGAACGCCCGGCCCGCCTCGCCGCTGCGCGCCGCCTCGATGGCCGCGTTGAGCGCCAGCACGTTGGACTGGTCCGCCAGGTCCTTCACCGTGCCGGTGATGTCGCCCACCTGCCGCGTGCGCTGCCGCAGCTCCGACACCGTGTTGGAGATGCGCTCCACCTGCGAACGGATGTGCGTGAGCCCACCCACGCTGCCCGCCACCGCGGACTCGCCCGCCTGCCCCACCGCGCCCGCCTTCTCCGCCTCGCGCAGCACGCCCGTCGCCCGGTGCGCCGCAGCCCGCGAGCTCTCCTGCAGCTGCCGCGCGGCGATCTGCGTCTGGTGCAGCGCCGCCGCCTGCCGCGTCACCGCGAGGTTCTGGTCCGACGCGGAGTTCGCCAGCTCCAGCGCCGTCGCCTCCAGTTCCTGTGCGGAGTTCTTCAGCGCCAGCAACACCGCGCGCAGCCGCGCCATCATCTCCCGGAAGGACGTGGCCAGCTGGCCAATCTCGTCATGCGAGTGGATGTCCAGCGTGCCGCTGAAGTCGCCCTCGGCCACCACCCGCGCCGCCGCCGCCGTCAGCGCGCCCAGCGGCGCCATCATCCGCCGCACCAGCAGGAACACGCCCCCGCCCGCCAGGAGCGCCACGAGCAGCCCCAACCCCAGCACCGCCATCAGCGTGCTCCGCATCCGCGCCCACTCCGCCTGGGCACCGCGCGCCAGCACCAGCTCCAGCCCCTCCCCCACCTGCACCCGCGACA
>NZ_RAVW01000438.1 GCF_003611585.1 Corallococcus exercitus
CGCCCCCGCCGCCCCGCCCCACCGGCGCAAGCGCTGGGGACGGCGGATCCTCTGGGGCCTGCTGGGCTTGCTCGGCCTCATCGTCCTGCTGGTGGTGGGCGCGCTCGTGTACGCCACCAGCCCGGGCGGCTCCGCGCGCATCGCCCGCTTCGGCGTGGACCTGGCGAACAAGCAGCTCGCCGGCCGGCTGGAGCTGGGCGGGTTCGACCTGGACCTCAACGGCGCGGTCCTCACCGGCATCAAGATCTACACGCCCGAAGGGGACCTGGCGGCGGAGATCGCCCGCGTGGAGGCGCGGCTGAACCTGTCCCCGCTGCTGGGCCAGCAGGTGGACCTGACGAAGGTGCGCATCGAGACGCCCCGCCTGTACCTGGTGCAGGACGAGCGCGGCCTCAACCTGATGCGCGCGCTGGAGCCCCGGGAGCCCAAGCCGGAGGAGCCGCCCACCCAGAGCAAGAGCGCCCTGCGCATCAACCTCAAGGACTTCGAGCTCAGCCACGGCTACGTGGACTTCCAGCAGGAGCTGCCGGACGGCGGCGAGCGCCAGGTGCGCCTGGAGGAGTTCGGCGCGAAGGGCGAGGGCCACTACGCCCTGGCCGACATGGACTTCGCCGCGGACCTGCAGGCCACGGGCGGCCTCACCCGTCCGCTCACGGGCCCGGTGCGACTGGTGCTCAAGGGCCAGGGCAAGGACGTGGTGCGCCAGGTGGACGCGCAGTTGGCGCTGGCGGGCATCGAGGCGGACCTGGGCGCGAAGCAGTCCGGTGAGACGGCCGCGGCCGTGGAGCTGCGCCGCCTGCGGGTTCCGCCCGAGCCGGTGAAGGCCTTCGTGCCCGCGTACCCGCTGGTGGTGCCCATTGAAGCCAAGGGCACCGCGTCCATGGACGGAGACCTCGCGAAGGCCCGACTGGGCGCTTCCGCGGGCAAGGCCACGCTGGACCTCACGGGCGACGTGAACCTCAAGACGTACCGCACCACGGAGACCACCGTGAAGGCGCGCGGGGTCAACCTGGCGGAGCTGATGGAGGGGGGCATCCCCACCAACATCGCCGCGGACCTCGTCGCGCACGGCGGTGGCGACAGCGTGGACACGCTGGACGGCGACGTGGCCCTCACGGTGTCCCCGTCCGAGTACCGGGGCCAGTCGGTGGGCCCCATCGAGATGAAGGCCAGCGCCAAGGACGGCCGCTACAACGTGGCCAACCTGCGCGTGATGATGCCGGGCGCGGCGCTCATCGCGTCGGGCGAAGGCACGTCGAAGGCGCTGGAGGCGCGCGGCAGCCTGTCCGCGGGCGACCTGAAGCTCTTGTCGCAGGCGCTCAACAAGCTCTTGCCCGGCGGCACCGTGCCGCCCATGTCCGGCAGCGGTTCGCTGGAGCTGCTGGTGCAGGGGCCTCCGCGCTCGCCGGGCGTGAAGGCGGACGGCAACTTCGTCGCGCTGAACTACGGCGACATCGCCATCACGGACCTGACGCTCAAGGCGAGCGTGCCGGACGTCACCCGTCCGCTCACCACCGACGCCACCGTGCTGGTGAGCCAGCTGAAGACCGGGGGCAAGACCTTCCGCGACCTGTCCCTGGCGCTCACCACCGACGAGCACCGCGAATTGAAGGCGAGCGTGCGGGTGGAGGGCGACGCGCAGCTCGCGCTGGGCGTGGAGGGCACGGTGGACGCGGACAACGAGGGGCTGGCCATGCGCGCCTTCTCGCTGTCCTGGCCGGAGGCCACCTGGACGCTCCAGCAGCCCACGCACCTGGCCTTCGGGGGCGGGCGCATCGCGCTGGAGCCGCCGCTGGCGCTCGCGTCGGGGCCGCAGACGCTGAAGATCGCCGCGGTGAAGGACGGCGAGCGCGTGGACGCGCGCATCGACCTGGGCGCCTTTGACTTGTCCAAGCTGCCGCGCATCGCGGTGCCGGAGGACCTGGGCCTGGGCGGCACGCTGTCCGGCCACGTCGCGGCGAAGGGGCGCATGGCGCGGCCGGACGCAGACGTGGACCTCACCCTGGCGGACGGCAAGGCGCGTGGGTACCAGGGCCTGGGGCTCCAGGTGAAGGCGCAGTACGTGAAGGACCGCGCCACCGGCACGCTGGGCGCGGAGCTGAACGCGGCGCGCGTGTCCTCGAAGTTCGACGTGCCCGTGCAGGGCGTGCTGCGCCGGCGCAACGAGCCGCTGTCCCTGACGGTGCACCTGGAGAAGCTGGACGTCGCGGAGACGCTGAAGCTCGCGGCCCAGCCGCCTGGCCCCACCGGCCAGATTACCGGCATGCTGGCGGTGAGCGGCTCCGCGAAGGACCCGCGCCTGGACCTGACGGTGGTGGGCTCGGACCTGCGCTACCCCGGCCGGCCGGAGGCCCTCTTCGCGCAGGCGCTGGGCTTCGAGCTGCACGCGAACTCCGACGCGAACGACGCCACGCTGGGCGCCCGGCTGGACGTGAAGGGCATCGCGCCGCAGGCCTACGTCGCGCTGAAGACGCCCTTCACGCTGGGCGGCGTCATCGCGAAGCCGCCCACGCCCGCGCAGGCGCTGGAGGCGCCGCTGCACCTGGAGGCGCTGATCGCGGAGCTGCCGCTGAAGCTGCTCCAGGGCGCCGAGGGCGTGGACAAGCCGGACGGCACGGTGACGCTGAAGGCGGACGTGAACGGCTCCGCGCTCGCGCCGCTGGGCCGCGTGGAGATGCAGGCGAAGGGCGTCACCGCCAACGGCCTGCCGCCCCTCAACGGCACCGCGCTGGCGCTGGCGGGCAACGAGGACGTGAAGCTGACGCTGGACGTGCAGCGCCCCGACGGGCCGCTCGCCACGCTGGAGGCGCGCGTGCTGGCGCCGCTGGCCGCGCTCCAGGACCGCGAGGTCATCGCCCGCGTGCCCTTCCGCATGAAGGGGCGCGTGGGGCCCGTGCCCTTGAGTGAGCTTCCCGGCATGGCGGTGCGGCAGCCCGGACAGGGCAACCGCGGCCCGCAGGGCGTGCTGTCCATGGAGCTGGTCGCGCGCGGCACGCCGGAGGCCCCGGAGCTGGAGCTGAACGCGGGCATGCAGGGCCTGGGCGTCGCGCAGACGGCGCTGGGACAGGCGCGGCTGCACTACTCCTACTCGCAGGCCAAGTCCCTCTTCGACGCGATGCTCACCGCGCCCGGCGGCGGGTCGCTGCTGCTGGGCGGCACCATGGAGCTGGACCTGTCGCTGCCCGCGTTCCAGGCCGCGCAGGGGCCGGCGAAGAAGGTGGACCGGGCGCCGGTGGAGGTGTCGCTGCGCGCGCGCCGCTTCGACCCGACGTTCCTCTCCGGCATCTCCCCGTACGTGCGCTCGCTGGGCGGCCTCATGCAGGCGGACGCGAACCTGGGCGGCACCGTGGGCGCGCCCACCTTCAAGGGCGACCTGGAGTGGAAGAACGGCAAGCTGGGGCTGATGGGCTACGGCGAGTACAACGACATCCAGCTCGCGCTGAAAGCGTCGGAGAAGCGCATCGAGCTCAAGCAGCTCACCGCGAAGTCCGGCAACGGCTCGCTGGAGCTGACGGCGACCGCGAACCGCCAGGGCAAGGGCGGCGAGTTCATCCTGGAGGGCAAGGGCCACACCAAGAACCTGCCCATCGTGGTGGAGGACCAGCTGATGGCCCTGCTCACGCTGAACCTGTCCATGAAGGGCAGCCTCAGCGAACGGCTGGTGAACATCAGCGACCTGTCCATCCCGGAGGCGCACGTCGAGCTGCCGGAGGCCAAGCGCAAGGACCTGCAGCCGCTGGAGCGCCCCGTGGACGTGGTGATGGTCCGCAACGGCGTGCCCGTGGACAAGCGCAAGAAGAAGGAGCAGGCGCCCACGCAGGTGGCGACGTCGCAGAAGGCTCGGAACCCGCGCAACGCCCCGGACTCGCCCGGCATGCCCGGCAACCCGGAGCCCACCGTGGGCGGCAGCGGCGGCGCGGGCGGTCCCACGTCGCAGGCGGAGGCCGAGGCCCTGGCGGAGGACGGCGAGGAGGAGGAGGCGCCGCAGCGCCAGTTCTGGGTGAACATCAACGCGCCCCGCAACCTCTGGGTGCGCGGCACGGACCTCAACGTCCAGCTGGGCCTGTCCGAGGGCTTCCGCGTCGAGTACGCCAACGAGGCGCGCATGTTCGGCGAGGTGATGGTGCTGCTGGGCCGCGTGGACGTGCTGGGCCGCCGCTTCGACGTGCAGCGCGACAGCCAGGTGCGCTTCACCGGCCCGGTGATGATGCCGTACATCAACGTCACCGCCGAGCACCGCAACGACAACGCGAACGTCACCGTCTTCGTCACCGTGCGAGGCCAGGGCAAGGAGGTGACGCTGAAGACGACGAGCGACCCGGCCCTGCCGGAGTCCGAAATCTACACGCTGCTCGCCACCGGCCGCCGCACGCTGGAGCGCGGCTCCGGCGCGTCCATGAACGCGGGCGCGCAGGCCGCCTCGGTGGTGGGCTCGTTCGTCGCCAACGAGGCGCGCAAGGCCATTGCCGCGAAGCTGCCCCTGGACGTGCTCTCCATCGAGGCGGGTGAAGGCGGCATCGCCGGCACCAAGCTGGAGGTGGGCACGTACGTGACGGACAAAATCTACGTCGGCTACACCGGCCGCGTGGGCGCCAACCTCCAGAAGGGGGAGAACGCCAACGCCGTGCGCTTCCAGTACCTCTTCAGCCCGCGCTGGAGCCTGGAGGGCATGTACGGCGACGCGCGCTCCGGCGGCCTGGACCTCATCTGGTCCAAGGAATACTGACCGCCCGGACGCGCGTCCGGGCGGCGGTGCGTGACGGCTACAGCGCGTACGTCGCGTAGCAGGTGCCCATGGGCCCCACGCCCGTGGTGCCCGCGCCCGGCGCGTCCCGCCACACCCCTTCCGCGCCGCACTGCTGCCAGACGGTGCTGCTCACCTGCACGCAGGTGCGCGTGGGCACGCCCCGGCCCAGGCGCGTGGAGACGCAGTACGGGAAGGACACGTTGCAGTTGGACGGCTTCGCGGTGGTGCCGCCAATGAAGACGCCCTGTGAGCACTGGCGCCACAGCGCGTCCGACGAGCTCTGCACGCACGAGCCTTCCGGCACCGTGGCGTCCACCGTGCCGGAGTAGCAGCCCTCCGCGGTGGTGAGCGTCCACGGGTAGGCCGTCTTGTAGCGGTTGTAGATGGACGCCATCAGCGACGAGCCGCCCACCGTGGTGCGGCCGCACTGGATGGCGTACGCCCCCACCCAGGGCGTGTACGTGTAGAGCGCCGCGGTGGCGTTGTTCACCGGCGTCACCGTGCACGGGTCGGACGTGGACTTCGTCACGCCCGTCTTCCAGCCGGAGATGGTGGCGCGGCCCGCCTCCAGGTCGGTGAGGTAGCCGCGCATCTTCTTCGCGGCGCACTCCACCTGCTTGCCGAAGCCCACGTATTGCGCGTCACAGCCGCTGGTGTCCGGACAGCCGCAGCCCGTGGCCTTGCTCAGGTTCGTGGACGTGCCGCTCTGGATGAGGCTGGACTCGCCCTGGATGCGCGCCAGCATGTACAGCGGGCTGATGTTGGACGCGCGCGAGCGCTCCACGATGAGCGTCGCCGCCGTCTTGCCGTAGGCCGGGTCCGTGTAGCCCGCCAGGTACGAGCCCTGCTGCTGGAGGAAGGCCTGCACCTGCGCCGGAGTGATGCCCGTGCCGCCCGTGACGTCCGAGTCCTCCAGCAGGCGGTGCATGTCGTACTTCGTCGTCGCCTCCTGGAGCACCTGCCCGGTCAGCTCGTCGATGACCGGCTCGGAGGGAGTTTCATCCAGGGGACCGCAGCCGGCCGCCAGCAGCGCGGGCACCAGCAGCACACACAATCGGAGCTTCATCTCGCACACCTCGGGGGAAGGCCGGCTGTTCGCCGGTGGGGCGAGCGTGACTCAAGACTTCCTTGGAATGCGAGAACAACCGCTCAGGGGAGAGAGGCGTGGGGGCGCGGGGGCGGAGTAGGATTCTGGACATCATGCGGACCCCTGCCCTGTTTCGTCGGAAGTGTTGGCCGTTCCTCGCCGCGAGCCTGCTGGCCGTGGCGGGCTGTTCGGATTCGAGTTCGCCGGGTGACGAGCCTGGACCGGGCACGGATGGGCCCGGGGTGACGCCGGGTGATGGCTCGGAGTGCCTGGGCGCGAAGTTCCTCACCACGCTGGGCAAGAGCACGGTGCTGGTGGGCGCGCAGATGGAGGACGACACCGCGAAGGCGGCGCCCTTCGACGTGCGCTACCTCTACATCGCGGCGGGCGTGTTCGACTCGAAGGACGCGTGCCAGTCGTGCACGTCCGGGTGCACGTCCGCCGGCGCGTCGTGCGCCAACGGCGGCTGCAACTGGTGGGGCTGCTGGCAGGACGTCCAGCAGCCGCCCGGCGACTACGTGCGCGGCTTCATCAAGTCCGCGCAGGCGAACGGGCAGCTCCCCTTCATCACGTACTACGAGGCGTTCCAGGCCAGCGGCTACACGGAGGGCGAGGAGCAGCTGAAGGCGCTCAACGACTCGGCGTTCCTGGGGCGCTACCTCGCGGACTGGCGGTTCCTGCTCAAGCAGGTGGGCCAGGAGAAGGTGCTGCTGCAGATTGAGCCGGACATGTGGGCCTATCTCCAGTTCTTCCCCAACGACGGCCGGGCGCAGTCCACGCCGGTCGCGGTGAAGGCGGCGAACCCCACGGACTGCGGCACCCAGGAGAACAACGCCGCGGGCCTGGGCAGGTGCATGATCGCCATGGTGCGCAAGTACGCGCCCAACGCGAAGGTGGGCCTGCACGCGAGCACGTGGGCGACGAAGACGGACGTGTCCGGCAACACGGATGCGTCGTTCGACGTGGCGGGCGAGGCGAACAAGGTCGCGGACTTCCTCCTGTCCGTGGGCGCGGGCGACACGGACTTCGTCACGGTGGAGGCGTCCGACCGGGACGCGGGCTGGTACCAGGAGACGACGGGCAACGCGGTCTGGTGGGATCCGGAGAACCGCAAGCTGCCGCACTTCCACCAGGCCTTCACCTGGGCGAAGGCCGTGTCCACGCGGCTGAACAAGCCGCACATCTGGTGGCAGCTGCCGGTGGGCAACATGGCCCTGCCCAACAGCAAACAGAAGTGGCGCGACAACCGCGTGGACTACTTCCTCACCCACCCGGGCGAAGTGGCCGCCGCGGGCGGCGTGGGCATGCTCTTCGGCGCGGGCAACTACGAGCAGACCACGCCGGAGACGGATGGCGGCAACCTGGTCAAGCGCGTGAAGGCGTACAAGGACGCGGGCGGCCAGGCCGCGTGCGTGAAGCCCTGAGCCGCTGAAGCAGGTCCTGCGTCGTCGCTTCCCGGGTGCTGGCGTGCGCGATTTCCGCCAGCACTAGCTCAAACGAGTGACTGCCACTCCTCGCGTGCCTTCTCCAACTTGGGGCCCGTGATGGGCGGAGGTTGCGCCGTGCGAGGGGGAAGCGATGACCAGCGCTGAGTTCATGTCCGATGTGGAGTCCCTCGACGCCATGGACCCCTGGGAGGGCGCGGATGCCCTCCAGGAGTTGGAGGAGCTGGCGGACGAGTTCAGCGACCTGGAGGGCTTCGAGGCCGAGGGCTTCGAGGAAGACCCCTTCGAGGGCGAGGGCTTCGCGGACGACGGCTTCGAGGAGCTGTTCGCCGAGGCCGAGGCGGAGGACGCCTTCCTGGAGGAGGACGGCTTCGACGCGTTCGAGCAGGACCCGGCCAGCGGTCTGTACATGCCGACCACTGCCCAACGCCTCGTGTCCGGTCCCGCCGCGGTGGCGCTCGCGCGGACGCTCAACCCCTTCGTCCTGGAGTCGATGGACGCGGATGACGCGGAGGCGTTCCTCGGCCGCATCGCCCGGCGCGTGCGCAGTGCGGCACGCGGCGTCGCGCGGGGCGTGCGGCGGGTGGGCCAACTCGGGGGCGCGGCGCTGCGCCGCGCGGGGCCGCTGCTCGCTCGCGCACTGCCGGTGAT
>NZ_RAVW01000439.1 GCF_003611585.1 Corallococcus exercitus
ACCCCGGCCCCCACCGCCCCGCTGTCGACGAAAGGCGTGACGCTGCCGGAGGCGACGGCCGTCACGCTGAAGAACGGCGTGCGGCTGCTGCTGGTGGAGAAGCACGAACTGCCGCTGGTGTCCTTCAGCGCGTGGCTCAAGGGTGGCTCTGTCACCGACCCCGCCGGCAAGGAAGGGCTGGCCGCGCTCACCGCCGAGCTGCTCCAGAAGGGCGCGGGCTCCCGCAACGCCCAGCAGTTCGCCGACGCCGTGGACGGCGTGGGCGGCGAGCTGGAGGTCGTGCCGGCCCGCGAGGCCCTCATCCTCAATGGCAGCTTCCAGGCCCGCGACACCGCGCTGATGGTGGAGCTGCTGTCGGACATGCTCGTGCGCCCGCGCTTCGACGCGCAGGAGCTGGAGAAGGCCCGCGCCCTGCGCGTGTCGGAGATCGCCTCCGCCAAGGACGGCGACCCGCGCGCGCTCATCGGCGTGTACTTCAATGCCTTCCACTTCCCCTCGCACCCGTACGGCGGGTCCACGGTGGGCAGTGAGGCGTCACTGCCCACGATTGGCCGGGGCGACGTGCTCGGCTGGGCGAAGGCGAACCTGGGCGGGGACCGACTCATCCTCTCCGTGGTGGGGGACTTCGACGCGAAGCAGCTCGCCGCGAAGCTGGAGGCCGCCCTGGGCGGGTGGGCCCCGGCGGGACAGCCGCTGCCCGCCGTGCCCGCCACCGCGCCCACGAAGGGCCGGCAGGTGCTGCTGGTGGACAAGCCGGATGCCACCCAGACCTACTTCGCCATCGGCAACACCGGCATCCGCCGCACCGACCCGGACCGCGTCGTGGCGGAGCTGGGCAACACCGTGCTGGGCGGCCGCTTCACCTCGCTGCTCAACACCGAGCTGCGCGTGAAGACGGGCCTCACCTACGGCGCCCGCTCCTCCCTGCAGCAGGCCCGCCAGCCCTACACCGTCGTCCTCACGTCCTATACGCAGACGGCCACCACGGGCCGCGCCATCGACCTGGCGCTGGACGTGCTCACGCGCTACCGCCAGGAGGGCATGGATGACGCCATGCTCGCCTCCGCCAAGGCCTACGTGCTGGGGCAGTTCCCTCCGACGCTGGAGACCGGGGACCAGCTGGCCATGAAGCTGTCGGAGCTGGCCTTCTACGGCCTGGACGCACAGGACGTGAATGGGTTCGCGGACGCTGTGTCCGCGTCCACCCGCGACAGCGTGCGCACCGTGCTCCAGCGCGTCCTGCCCGCGTCGGACGACCTGACGTTCGTCCTCATCGGCAAGGCGGAGGCCCTGCGCGACGTGGCCCGCAAGTACGGCCCCGTCACGGAGATGAAGATCTCCGACAAGCGCTTCGCCCCGCCCACGGCGCCTGCCCGTTGAAGACAGACTCAGGTGGGCGCAAGCCTTCATCCGCGCCCACCTGAAGTACCCATCAAAACGCAACTATCCAGTAAAAATCCCGCCGCGCTTCGCGTATAGAAGCGGCGTCAGGTTTGGGCCGGGACCGGACAGCCATTCATTGCTTGTCACCTGGGCCCATCATGTCCTTCCGACGTCTGTCGTTGTTGCTCGTTCCCGCCTGCGCGGCCTGGCTGGGCTGCGGGGAAGCGCCTCCCTCCGAGGAGGTGAACCCTCCCGAGATCGCCATGGACCCTCGCGAGGGGACGGCGGTCATCTCCAGCGATGAGTTCCTGCCGGGCTGCGGCGAGACCGACGCGGGCACCGGGCCGGTGGACGCGGGCACGTCCGTGCTGGTGACGGCGGACACGCGCTTCCACTCCAGCGCCGGGGTGACGGTGGTGCCGCAGGACCTGTCCGGGCGCGACGTGGAGATCCTCATCCCCAATGGCATCGACTTCGACCGGCGCACGGGTACGCCGGTGGCGGGAGGCCTGCGCTTCGACAACGTCCCGGACGGCGAGTACTTCCTGCGCTCGAGCCGGTTCTATTACCTGACGCGGACGCGCCACTTCGACCTGGGCGTCAACCGCATCGGCCGTCCGGACGCGGTCTACACATCCCTCAACGAGACCCCCGTGTCGGCGGAGCTCTTCAACCTGGAGCCCTGGCAGCAGTGGTCCTCCAGCGCCGAGCCGGGCAGCGCCGTGCAGATCACCAGCGCGGACGTGGACGTGTACAACTCGTTCTCCTACAGCGAGGAGCCCGCGGTCGGTGCCACGTCCATCGTCGATCCGTATGCCTACGCGTTCTCCAGCAACGGCTACGGGTTGGCCGTGCTGGACCAGGCGAAGGGCGACCGCCTCTACGTGAACCAGCTCAACTCCGTGGCGGTCGGGACGCTGCCGAGCGGCGGGACCCTGGCGTACCAGACGCTGGTGAGCAGCGCGCACCTGCCGGCGTTCTCGTTCACGCCGGACGGCACCACGTCGCTGCCGCTGGCGGCCACGCTGAACCCCGTGAGGCAGACGCCCTTCTCCCTGGAGTGGCGCCTGAACGAATTCTCCCGCTGGCGCACGGACTCGAACCCCACCGGCACCATTGGCTACTCCTCCATGTCGCTGTTGCCCATCCCGTTCGGGTACCAGCACGGCTGGGTGGGCTATCAGGGCGAGCTGTTCAACCTGTGGCTGCCGCGCGGTGAGGACGGCGTCATCACGAACCGGTTCGCCTACGGCAATCCCTATCCGTCCAGCTGGGGCGTGGTGGGCACCATCAGCTACTCGTTCCGGTCTCCGACGCCCGTCATCGTGGGCACCCGCGCCCATTACCCCAGCGGCAACATCTTCATCACCGACCGGATGGACCACCTCATCGCCGGTCCCATCCAGCCGGCCATCTCGCCGCCCCGGGAGCTGCGCATCGACGGCGTGGACGCCTACGTGTCGCGCGTGGTGGGCACGAACCAGCCGGTCATCAGCTGGCGGGCTCCCGCCATGGGCGCGCCCCGGAACTACGTGGTGTCCGTCCTCCAGCTGATCAGCACCTTCACCGCCACGCCGACGCTGCGCTTCTACGTGCCCGGTGACCGGACTCAGGTCCGCCTGCCGCCGGGCCTGCTGCTGCCCGGCACGAGCTACTACGTGCGCGTGACGGCGGACGACTCGCCGAACTACGAGCCCTCGCGCGCGCCGTACGTCACCGCGGAGCTGCTGCCCGCGGTCAGCGCGGACACGTTCAGCGCCGTCTTCACCACGCCGTAGTCCCCTGCGGTCAGGGCTCGCTACCGCGCAGCCTGGCGGTGGCGGGCCATGCACTGCTGGTAGCGGGCGTCCACCGACTTCGCGAACCACGCGGTGGAGCGCTCCCCGCTCAGCTTCACGCTCTTGAGCGTCACCTGGGGCAGCTGGGCGTAGGCGGGCGCCTCTCCCGTCTGATTCGCGTAGACGCGCTTCACCGCCAGGTACGTGTCTGTCTTCTCGAAGTCCGCCGTCTTCTCCTCCTCCACGTCCCGGCGCACCCGGCGCTCGCTCAGGTCCGGCGCGTAGCGCTGACGGAACAGGAGCAGCGCCTTGAGGCTCTGGCTGTCCTCGCCGCGCGGCTCTCCATCCTTGTCATACAGTTGCAGGTCTCCGTCGGTGGCGAGGGCCACGCCGGTGAGCCGGCTCACCTGGGCCTGCAACGCCGCGTTGCGGGAGCTGTAGACGCCGCCGTTGTAGTCCGCGAAGCGGTAGAGCGGCTGCTCGTACGCGGCCTCGAAGCCCAACAGCCGCGCGGTGCCGTAGCGCACGCCGCCCGCGCGCGTGTAGAGCGACTCGCGCACCGCCACCGGATCCGCGTCCGGGCCCGCCTTCTCCACTGCGTAGCGCACGCTGACCTGCATGGAGCCCGCGGTGGTGACGGGGTTCTGCCCCGCGAACGAGGACGGACCGAACAGCGAGCTGGCCAGGTCCGCGGCCGCGTACGCCGCCGGGTACTCCTCCTCGTAGTACGCCAGCATGTCCCGGAAGAGCCGGTCCAGGTCCCGCTCCGTGCGCAGGGCGTCCAGCCGCGCGCCGAAGCTGCGCTTCGCCCCCTTCGCCTTCGCCGCGAGCACGTCATCCAGGAGACGTCGCCCCAGGGGGCCCAGCCGTCCCGCGGTGCTGTCCAGCTTCTGCCGCACCAGCCTGGGCAGCCCCGGCACCGCGGGATCCGCCTGGAAGCCGGACTCCTGTTCGATGATGGCCAGCACCTGACAGACCACCGGCGCTGAAGGAGGAATCGCCTCCGCGTCCAGCGCCGCCAGCACGTCGCGCGCCCAGCCCTCGCGCTCCGCGCCCTTCACCTTCGCCGGCAGGAGCCGCGTCACCTGCGCCACCGACAGCGTGGGCGGCGCCGGCACCTCCGTCGCCACCGGTGCCCGCGACGCGCAGGCCGTGAGCGCCAGCAGTACCCCCACGCACAGCGCCCCCGTCCACCTGCGGCCGGCACCCCGCGTCATGTCAGCCTCCCCGTGCATGCTGTCGCCCGTCTCATGAAACATTTTTTGAGACATCCCCGGGGTGGGTCCGTTCACTCCGGAGACCCGCTGAAGAAGCGGAAGCAGCAGGAAGCATGCTTAATCTGCAATTCAGGATGTCCTGGCTTGTTCGGCAGGGTGGGGGAAAGTGACTAAACGTACTTTCTCTAAAAAGTAGTTGCCCTGATGAATTCGAGTGTGTCACGTATCACCCCGCTGTTTCTTCATGGAGGTATCGCGTTGGCTCATCGACTGTTGAAGACGATTGGCGCGGCTTGGCTCGGCGTGGCTCTGACGGCGTGCGGTACGCAGGGTTCCACGGGCGAGGAGACGCAGGCGCCTGAGCAGGAGAAGTCGGGCGAGGACATCCAGAGCTCGCTGAACGCGCTCGCTGGCGCCCAGGTCGTGGGCGTGCACGCGGACGGCATCCCGGACAACATCACCGGCGAGCTGGGCCGGATGGCCCGGACGCTGAACACGCTGGACGCGAGCCGCCAGGCGCTGGCGGGCGTGGCGCCGGCGTTCCGGCTGAACCCGGACGACATGGTGCTGCGCAAGGCGAGCACCGACGAGCAGGGCAACCAGCACCTGCGCTTCAAGCAGACGAAGAACGGCCTGGAGGTCATCGGCGGTGAGCTGGTGGTGCACGTGCGTCCGGACGGCACGGTGTTCCGCGCCAACGGCTCCGCGCGCGACGGCCTGAACGTCTCCGCGCTGCCGCGCATCGCGGCCGCGTCCGCGCGCGACGCGGCGCTGAGCGCGACGGTGGGCACGGGCCTGGAGGCCCAGGGTGCTCCCCGCCTGGTGTACGTGCGCACCGAGGAAGGCGCGCTGCGCCTGGCGTACGAGGTGAAGATCACGGGCGAGAGCGACCAGATGCCCCTGCGCGACCGCGTCTACGTCAGCGCGGTGGACGGCTCCATCGTGCTGCGCGCGCCGGAGATCCACACGGCGCTCAACCGCAAGGTGTACAGCGCGAACAACGGCACCAGCACCCCGGGCACGCTCAAGCGCAGCGAGGGCCAGGCGGCCGTCGGTGACTCGCATGTCGACACGAACTACGACATGCTGGGCTACACCTACAACTGCTACAAGACGCTGTTCAACCGCGACTCGCTGGACAACGCGGGTGAGACGCTCATCAGCACGGTGCACTACAGCACCAACTACGTGAACGCCTACTGGGACGGCACCCAGATGGTGTACGGCGATGGCGACGGCGTGAACTCCATCGAGCTGGGCAAGGACGCGGACGTCACCGTCCACGAGCTGACCCACGCGGTGACGGAGCGGGAGTCCAACCTCACGTACTCCGGCCAGTCCGGCGGCCTCAACGAGGCGATGTCCGACACCTTCGGCGCCATCTGCGAGAGCTGGGCCTCCGGCACGTGGAGCACCGCGGCGGCCATCTGGATGGTGGGCGAGGACGTCTGGACGCCGGGCACGGCGAACGACGCGCTCCGCTACATGGACGACCCGGCGAAGGACGGCGCGTCCAAGGACTGGGCGGCCAACGTGACGTCCGGCACGGACGTGCACTACAGCTCCGGCGTGCCCAACCTGGCGTTCGCGCTGCTCTCCAAGGGTGGCGTGCACCCGCGCCGCTCGGGCGGCCCCACGGTGCCGGCCATCGGCGTCGAGAAGGCCGGCCGCATCTGGTACAAGGCCAACACCGACCTCTACACGGCGAGCACGAACTTCGCGCAGGCCAAGACGCTGACCATCCAGGCGGCGGCGGACCTGGGCTACGACCAGGCCACGCAGGACGCGGTGAAGACGGCCTGGGAAGCGGTGGGCGTGGGCGTCGTGACGCCTCCCCCGACCTCCACCCCGCTGACCAACGGCACGGCGGTGACGGTGTCCGACAGCACCACGGGCAACAGCAAGTACTACTCGCTGGCGGTCCCCGCGGGCGCCACGGCGCTGACGTTCACCATCTCCGGTGGCACGGGTGACGCCGACCTGTACGTGCGCTTCGGCGCCGCGCCGGACCTGTCCACCTACGACTGCCGTCCGTACGTCGGTGGCAACGCGGAGACGTGCACCATCACCAACATCCAGGCGGGCACGTACTACGTGATGCTGAACGCCTACGCCGCGTACTCGAACGTGTCGCTGAAGGGCAGCTACACGCCGGGCGGCACGGGTGGCGGCAACGTGCTGCAGAGCAACGTCCCGGTGACGGGCGTCTCCGGCGCCTCCGGCTCCTTCACCAACGAGTGGGTCACCCTGGACGTGCCGGCGAACAAGACGGTCACCATCACCACCTCGGGTGGCACGGGTGACGCGGACCTGTACGTGCGCTTCGGCTCCTCGCCGACGACCACCGCGTACGACTGCCGTCCGTACCTGTCCGGCAACACGGAGACCTGCACCCTGACCAAGACGACCGCGGGCAAGTACTACGTGAAGGTCCGCGGGTACACGGCCTACTCGGGCGTGACGCTCAAGGCCGTCTACTAGCCGCATCCGCTTCCAGCCCGGCTCCCCTCGCGTGAGGGGAGTCCGGGATGAAGACAGGCACCCGGGGAGCCTCCATGGCTTCCCGGGTGTCGTCGTTTCAGGCATCGAAGGGGCTGCGGACCTAGCGCCGCACCTGCACGTCGCGCGCGACGGTGCGGCCGCCCATGAGGACGAACTGCGCGCGCACCGGGGTGCCCTCCTGGAGCTCCTTGAGGGGCACGCGCTGGCCCTGGCGGAGGCCTCGGCTGCGCTGGTCGAGCTGGAGTTCGTAGACGGTGCCCTCGCCGTCGCGCACGTGCAGGGTGTCCTTGCCCACGCGCGTCACCCGACCGTTCACCGTGCTGGACGCGATGATGACCTGCTCCAGCGGCCGGTTGGAGGAGTTCTCCGTCACCGCCGCCTGCGCCGCCTTGGCCGCGCCCTCGTACCAAGCCTCGTCGTCGCTGGCCTGCACGGCCTGCGCGCCAATCATCACCCGGCCCTCGGCGGGCGCCTGCGTCGCGGGCGCGCCGTCCGGATTGGTCTGGCCCTGCTGCTGGGCGTTCGGGTTCGCCTGTGCCTGCCGCTGCGTGTTCGCGTTCGGGTTTGCCTGTGCCTGCCGCTGGGCGTTCGCGTTCGGGTTCACCGGGGCGGCCTGCTGGGGCCGCGACGCGTTCGGGTTCGCCTGGGCCCGCTGCTGGGCATTCGCGGTCGGCGTCGTCGTGCCCTGGCGGGGCATCGGAGCACCCTGACGGGCCGGAGCATTCGCGGGGGCCTGTGCCGTGGTGTCCTGCGCGGGCTCGCTCACGCGGGGGCCCGGAAGTGGCCGGGCGCCGGGTGGAGGTGCCGTGTTCGGAGGCACCTGCGCGTTCGCCGCCGGCAGCGCGTCACCACTTCGGGGACCGTCGCCGTCCACCGTGCTCTGCGCCAGCACGGGCGTGGCGGGCACCATCAGCCCGCCGGTCGCGGAGTCCCGGGCCTGCATGGACGCCGGCGTCTCCGTCACCGTGTCCGCGGTGTCGTGCTCCCGACAGCCGGAAGCGAGCGAGCACAGCCCCACCATCCCCATCC
>NZ_RAVW01000043.1 GCF_003611585.1 Corallococcus exercitus
GGGGTGGGAGGACTGGCCGCGGCGGCGAGGCTCGCGCGGCAGGGCTTCGACGTCCAGGTCTTCGAGAAGACGCACGGCCCCGGCGGCCGGTGCAACCAGCTCCAGGTGGACGGCTTCACCTGGGACGTGGGCCCCACCATCGTGCTCATGCCGGAGGTGTTCGAGGAGACCTTCCGCGCGCTGGGCCGCCGCATCGAGGACTACCTCACGCTCATCCGCTGTGACCCGAACTACCGGGTGCACTTCCGGGACGGCTCCGACGTCACCTTCACGTCCGAGCTGTGCACCATGGGCCGCGAGCTGGAGCGCGTGGAGCCCGGCAGCTTCCAGCGCTACCTGGCCTTCATGGCGCAGGGGCGCGACCAGTACCGCATCAGCCTGGACCACTTCGTGGGCCGCAACTTCAACGGCGTGCGCGACTACTTCTCCCCCGGGGTGCTGGCGAAGATCTTCAAGGCGCGCGCGCACCGCCGCATGTACGCGGACGTCAGCCGCTACTTCCAGGACGACCGGCTGCGCGCGGCGATGACGTTCCAGACCATGTACCTGGGCGTGTCTCCCTTCGAGTCGCCCGCGGTGTATGGCCTGCTGCCCTTCACCGAACTGGGCGTGGGCATCTGGTTCCCGAAGGGCGGCCTGTATGCCATTCCCCTCGCGCTGGAGCGGCTGGCGCGCGAGGAGGGCGTGACGCTGCACTACGGCCGTCCCGTGGAGCGCATCCTCACCGAAGGCGGGCGCACTACGGGCGTGCGGCTTGTCGGGGGCGAGGTGGTGGCCGCGGACGCGGTGCTGTGCAACGCGGACCTGCCGTACGCGTACGAGAAGCTGCTCGACCCGAAGGACGCGCCGTTCAAGCGCGGGGAGAAGCTTCGCTTCACCTCCAGCGGCTACATGCTCTACCTGGGCATGAAGAAGCGGGTGCCGGGCCTCTTGCATCACAACGTGATGTTCGGCCGGGACTACGCGGGCTCGTTCGAGGACATCTTCCAGCGCTTCCGCGTGCCGGAGGACCCCAGCTTCTACGTCAACGTGCCCACGCGCACGGACCCCTCGCTGGCGCCGGAGGGGAAGGACTCGCTCTACGTGCTGGTGCCGGTGCCGCACCAGCACGCGGACCTGGACTGGAAGGTGGAGGGCCCCAAGGTGCGCGCGAAGGTGTTCCAGCGCCTGGCGGAGCTGGGGTACCCGGACCTGGAGGCGGACATCGAGGTGGAGCGCGTCTTCACCCCGGATGACTGGGCGGGCACGTACAACCTGGCGCGCGGCAGCGCATTCGGGCTGGCGCAGAACTTCTTCCAGATTGGCCCCTTCCGTCCGGCCAACGTGGACCCGAACGTGAAGAACCTCTTCTTCGTGGGGGCCTCCACGCAGCCGGGCACGGGCCTGCCCACGGTGCTCATCTCCGCGCGGCTCGTCACCGAGCGGCTGATGGCGTGGGCGCACAAGCAGGGCGTGGCGCTGTCGCCGCGCGAGGGCGCCCCGGCGGCGGTGGAGGTGGCGGCATGAGCGGCACCGCTTATCCAGCGCTCATCGCCCAGGGCTATCAGCGCGCCCGGGTCGTCACGCGCCACCACGCCAAGAGCTTCTTCTTCGCGTCGTACCTGCTCTTCGGACAGCGGCGGAAGGCGGCCTTCGCGCTGTATGCCTTCTGCCGGCGGCTGGACGACCTGGTGGACGCGGGCGAGAGCGCGCTGCCGGGCGAAGCGCCCATGTCCCTGGCGACGCGGCTGGCCCGGGCGCGCGAGCGCGTGGCGGAGGTGTACCTGTCGCTGCCGGAGCTGGCGTCCCAGGAGCTGGGCCCGCCGTCCGCGCGCCAGCCCTCCGCGGAGGCGCCGTCGCCGTGGGACCCGAGCGAGTTCGCGGCGCTGCGCCACACCATCCACCACTACCGGATCCCCGAGCAGCCCTTCCAGGACCTCATCTCCGGCATGGAGATGGACCTGACGAAGCAGCGCTATGACACCTGGGAGGAGCTGGACCTCTACTGCTACCGGGTTGCAGGTGTGGTTGGGTTGATGCTGACGCCGGTGCTGGGCTGCGAGGATGCTCGCGCGGTGGAGCCGGCGGCGGACCTGGGCCGCGCGATGCAGCTCACCAACATCCTGCGCGACGTGCGCGAGGACCTGGAGCGCGGCCGGGTGTACCTGCCCTCGGAGGAGCTGCGCGCCTTCGGCATCACCGAGGACGACCTGCGCGCGGGCCGGGTGGACGCGAAGTGGCGCGACTTCATGCGCTTTCAGATCCAGCGCGCGCGGGCGTACTACGCGCGGGCGGCGGCGGGCGTGCGCTTCCTCACCGGCTTCGGCAGCCAGCGCATGGTGCGGCTGATGGGCGCCATCTACGGCGACATCCTGCGAGACATCGAGGCGCGGGATGACGACGTGTTCAGCGGCCGGGCGCACACGACGACGGGGCGCAAGCTGGCGCTGACGGCGACCGTGTTCCTTCGGCCCCGGGCCGCGTTGCCGGAAGCACCGCTGGCGCTGCCGCCCTCGCCGGTGGTGCCGCTCCTGCCCACGGGCACGGGAGGCTCGCGATGAAGGCCTCGCGCGTGGCGGTGATTGGCGGCGGCATTGGCGGGCTGACGGCCGCGGGCCTCCTGGCGAAGGAAGGGCACGCGGTGACGCTGTTCGAGGGCAGCCCGTCCCTGGGCGGCAAGGCGCAGGCGGTGATGGTGGAGGGGCTCACGCTGGACACGGGACCCACGCTGCTCACGTTGCCGGCGCTGGTGCGGAGCACCTTCGAGCAGCTGGGCGCGCTGGACCTGCTGCCGCCGTTCACGGAGCTGGAGCCGCAGTGCACCTACCACTTCGCGGACGGGTGCGGCTTCACGGCGTACAAGGACCTGGAGCGCATGGCGGAGAGCGCCGCGGAGCTGCGCCCCATCGAGCGCAAGGGCGTGCACTCCTTCTACGCGGAGGCCGCGGCCATCTGGCGCGCGGCGGGAGAGCCCTACCTGGAGGCCCCCTTCGAGGGCATGGCCGGCTTCATGGCGCGCGTGGCCCGCCGGGGCATCGGCGCGATGCTGGCGGGGATGAAGCTGGACACGCTGCACGCGCTGGCTGCGAAGCACTTCCAGACGCACCACTTGCAGCAGTACGTGGGCCGCTTCGCCACCTACGCGGGCGGCTCTCCGTACGCGTCCAGCGCGGCGTTCGCGCTCATCCCGCACATCGAACATGCGTATGGCGTGCACCACGTGCGCGGCGGCATCGGCGCGCTGGTGGAGGCGCTGGGGCAGGCGGTGCGGCGGCTGGGTGTGACGGTGCACCTGGACACGCGCGCCCGCTTCGAGCGCGTCTCCGGGGGCTACCGCGTGGAGCCGGTCGGCGAGGTGTTCGACAGCGTGGTGGTGAACGCGGATCCGCTCGCGTCGCTGCGCCGCGAGTCGGAGCCGCTGTCGCTGTCCGGCTTCGTGCTGCTGCTGGAGGCGGAGGGCCGGCCGGCGGTTCCGCATCACGCGGTGATGTTCGGCGGGGACTACCGGAAGGAGTTCGACGAGCTCTTCGCTGGCCAGCTCGCCGCGGACCCCACGGTGTATGTCTGCAACCCGTCCGCCACGGACCCGGGCATGGCGCCGCTGGGCCGCACGGGGCTGTTCGTGATGGTGAACGCGCCGGCCATGCCGCTGGAGGAGGGCCGGGCGGAGCAGGCGCGGCGCGAGTGGGAGTCCAGCGCGGAGCGCGTGCGCGAGCAGATGTTCGAGAAGCTCGTGCGTCACTACCCGGCGCTGAAGGGACGCGTGCGCGTGGTGGGCCAGCGCTCGCCGGTGGACCTGGCGGCGCGCGGGGCCCCGGGCGGTTCCATCTACGGCTTCCTGCCGCACGGCCGCTTCGGTCCGTTCCGCAGGCCGCGCATCCGGGGCGGCACGCCGGGGCTGTTCTTCGCGGGTGGCGGCACGCATCCGGGCGGCGGGGTGCCGCTGGTGATGTTGTCGGGCCGGTTCGCGGCGCAGATGGCGTCCGCGCACCTGCGGGAGGGCGCATGAAGTCCGTCCTCGCGCAGAGCGTCCTGCCCGCCGCGGCGGAGTCGTGCGCCTTGCCCGCGTTGCCGGACAGGGCAGGGGCGTACCGCTGGTTCTACGCGGACGTGACGGCCGGGCCGTACAGCGCGGTGTGCATCTTCATGCTGGGGTCGTTGTTCTCGCCGCGCTACTCGGTGGCGGCGCGGCGCGGAGGGCATCCGCTGGCGTACAGCGCGGTGAACTTCGCGCTCTACCACCAGGGTGTGCGCAAGTTGTGGGTGCTGAGCGAGTACCCGCGCGTGGAGCTGCAGGGGCCGGGACGGCTGCGCATCGGCCGCTCCACGTTGACGCACGCGGTGGATGGCTCGGTGCGCATGGACGTGGACGACGCGACGGCGCCGTGGGGCCGCCCGGTGCGCGCCAGCCTGACGTTGCGGCCGATGACGGGGCGGGGCACGGAGGTGCAGCTCATGCCGGGCCTGCCGCACTACTGGCAGGCGCTGGCGCCAAGGTCGGAGGCGACGCTGGAGGTGTCCTCGGTGGACCTGAAGGCCGAGGGGCTGGGCTACCACGACACGAACCACGGCCAGGAGCTGCTGGGCGCGCGGCTGTCCGGCTGGCACTGGGCGCGCACGCACCACGCGAACCACACGGTGGTGGACTACCACCTGCCGGACGGCGTGGCGCCGCTGCGCATGATGGCGGGACCGAACGGTGTGGTGTGCGAGCGCGGCCCGAGCCCCGTGGCGCACCCCACGAGCCTGACGGGCTGGGGCCTGCGGGTCCCCGCGAGGCTGCACGCGGGCAACGAACCGGTGGGCGAACCGCGCCTGCTGGAGTCGTCGCCCTTCTACGCGCGGCTGGAGTCGAGGCGCGACACGCTGGACACGATGGGCGAGGTGGCGGACTTCCGCCGCTTCCATTCCCCGTTCATCCGCTGGATGGCGCACTTCCGCACGCGCATGGGGCGGACGGCATGAACGCGCTCGGCTTCTTCACGCTCGGGTGGGCGGCGCTGGCCGGAGGCTTCAGCGCGGTGGCCCTGGCGCGGCTGTCCCGCCGTGCTCCCGTGACGGCCGGAGGCTCGCTGCCTTCCGTGCTGCTCCTGCGCCCCGTGGACGCGCCCACGCCGCTGGAGCTGGACAACCTGGAGCTCCCCATCAACTACGCGGGACCCCTGGAGCAGGTGGTGCTGTCGCCCTACCGGCCCCGGCTGGCGGAGGGCGTGCGCTGGCTTCCGAGCGACCCGGTGTGCCCCAACCGCAAGGTGGGCCACCTGCTCTACGCGCTGGAGTCGCTGGACGTGCGCGGACGCGTGGTGCTCGCGGTGGACGCGGACGTGGCGGTGACGGGCGCGCTGGTGGAGGGCCTTGCCTCTCCGCTCGTGGCGGGCGCCGCCTTGAGCACCGCCGCCCCCACGCCCGTGGGCGCGATGGACGCGGCCGGCCGCGCCATGGCGGGACTGCTGCGCTACACGCATCACAGCTTCCGCGCGCTGCATGCGATGAGCGTGGGCGCGCAGGCCGTGTGCGGCAAGGCGCTCGGGCTGTCACCGCGCGCGGTGGAGGAGCTGGCCGGACTGTCGGACCACATCGGCGAGGACCTGGAGCTGGCGAAGCGGCTGCACGCGCGCGGCCTGGACGTGGCGCTGAGCCCCGCGCCCGCGTGGGTGCCCGTGGCCAACGGGACGTCCTGGAGCGTGCCCCTGGAGCGCTTCACGCGCTGGATGCAGGTGCTCGCGAGCCACCGGCCCGGCCTGTATCCCACCGTGCCGCTGCTCTTCACGCCCACCGTGCCGCTGGTGCTCCTGGCCGCGGGGCTCCAGGAGCCCGCCGTGTGGCTCGCGGTGGCGGCCCTCGTCGCCGTGCGCACGCTCCTGTCCCTGCGCCTCGCCGCGCTGAGCCGCGTTCCCGCGGAGGCGGACAGGAGCCACGCGCTGACGGACTGGGTGCAGGGTGAGCTGCTGCTGCTCGCGGCCTTCGTGGCCTCGCTGACGCGGCAGGGACGGGTGACCTGGCGCGGCCATACCTACGCGCTGGAGGCCGGGGGACGCATGATTCGGGTGGCGCCGCGGTGGAGTGGAGGCCCGGGATGACCTACGCGCGCTTCCTGGGCATCTTCGTCGTGCTGCCCATCCTGTTCCTGCTCGTGCGCTACCGCCGCACGCTGTCGTGGCGGGGGCTCGCGCCCCTGGGCGCGCTGCTCGTCATCGTCTACGCGGCCACGTCGCCGTGGGACAACATGGCCGTGAAGTGGGGCCTG
The DNA here is from genome assembly GCF_003611585.1 of Corallococcus exercitus. Taxonomy (GTDB): domain Bacteria; phylum Myxococcota; class Myxococcia; order Myxococcales; family Myxococcaceae; genus Corallococcus; species Corallococcus exercitus. The sequence goes on from NZ_RAVW01000043.1 coordinate 6,227, forward strand.
TGGGGCTTCGACCCGGATCGCATCTGGGGCGTGAAGCTGGGCTACCTGCCGCTGGAGGAGTACCTCTTCTTCGGCCTCCAGACCCTGCTCGTGGGCCTGTGGGCGCGCGACCGGCTGGAGCGCGTGCTCACCAGGAAGCCTCGAGCCGAATCGCCAGGGCAGGAGCCCGCCCGCGCGGAGCGGCCCCTGAAGCCTCGCGAGGTGTCGCCATGATGGAGACGCGCTGGGCGTACCTCATCCACCTGCTGGCGTGGACGCTGCCGGTGATTGCCCTCCAGCTGGCGGTGCTCGTGAGCCACTACAAGTCCCGCTCGGGCGAGGTGCTGCGCGCGGTGCTGCCCCCGGCGCTGGTCGTGGGCGTGTACCTGTCCGTCGCGGACCACCTGGCCATCTCCACCGGCATCTGGAACTTCGGCGAGGGACGCCACGTGGGCGTGTACGTGGGCGCCGTGCCTCTGGAGGAGATCCTCTTCTTCCTCATCACCAGCATCCTGGTGTCGCTGGGACTCGCGCTGTTCACGGCGCTCCTGCGGCTCAAGGAGGCCCGGGCGTCGTGATCCGCGCGGCCAAGGGTGGGCCCTTCGGGTGGGCGGTGGACCGGTACATCGGGTGGAAGGTCCGCTCGACGTTCCGCGGCCTGTGGGTGCGCGGCGAGCTGCCCTCCGACGGCGTGGGCCGGCTCGTGTACCTCAACCACACCAACTGGTGGGACGGCTTCGTGCTGCACCAGCTCTGCCAGGTGGCGGGCTGGGACGGCTACTGCCTCATGGACGAGGAGAACCTGCGCCGCTACCCCTTCCACACGAAGATGGGCGCGTTCAGCATCCGCAAGCAGGACGCGATGTCGTCGCTGTCCTCGCTGCGGTACGCGAAGGAACTCTTGCGCAAGCCGCACGCGGCCGTGTGTGTCTTTCCGGAAGGGGAGCACCGCCCCTTCGGCGTCCTCCCGCTCCAGCTGGAGCGCGGCGTGGAGCTGCTGGCCCGCGCGGCGAAGGCGGAGTGCGTGCCCGTCGCCATCCGCTACGCCTTCTTCGAACACGAGCGGCCGGACGTGCTGCTGGAGATCGGCACGCCGCACGAGGCCGGGCCGCTGGCGCGCTTCCAGAGCGGCCTGGAGTCGGTGGTGCGGCGGGTCTCCGAGGCGACGGGCCTGGAGGGCTTCACGCGAAAGATGGCGGGGGCACGCGGCGTGGCGGAGCGCTGGGACCGCGCGCGAGGTCTGGGCCCATGAGCCTGCGCATCCGCACCATCGCCCGGCTCACCGGCATCCGCGAGGCCACGCTGCGCGCCTGGGAGCGCCGCTATGGCTTCCCGCGCCCGGAGCGCAGCGAGAACAACTACCGCGTCTATTCACGCGACGAGGTGGAGGCCGTCCGCCGGGTGGCGAAGCTGATGGGGGAGGGCCTGTCGGTGAGCGAGGCCATCGCCCAGGTGCGCGATGAACCCGCGCGGTCCGTCCCTCCGGCGTCGGGGCGGATGGAGCGCTTCTGGGCGGCGGTGATGATGCTGGACACGGAAGCCGCGGACGCGGTCCTGTCCGAGGCCCAGGTGGGGCTGGACGCCACCACCTACTGCGACACCGTCCTCCTTCCGCTGCTGCGGGAGATGGCCTCCCGCCTGGACGTGGCGCGCGAGCACATGGCGTCCGCGCTGGTGCGGCAGCGGCTGCGCATGTTGCTGGCGGGGATGGAGCGCGTGGGTGAGGGGCCCCGGGGGCTCCTGGCCTGTCCGGCGAGGGATCACCACGAGGGTGGGCTCCTGGCGCTGGGCGTGCACCTCAAGGCGCGGGGCTGGCGGGTGACGCTGCTGGGGGCGGACACGCCCGCGGAGGCGCTGCACGGGGCCTGCCTGCAGCTGCGCCCGGACGTGGTGGCGCTGTCGTTCATCCGCCGGCGGGACGCGGAGGACTTCGTCCATGTCCTGTCCGATGCGATGCATGCGTGCGCGCCCGTGCCGGTGGTGATAGGCGGGCCGGGGGCGCGGGAGCACTTGAAGACCCTCTTCACGCTGGGCGCGCAGTACGCGGAGTCCACGGAGGAGCTCATCGCTGTCTGGCAACAGGCGCGAAACGCGCAGAACCGACCTTGAAGCACGCACACCATGGCTGAGCGCACCTATCGCATCCACATCGCCGCGGAGCTGTCGGGAGTCCGCGTGGAGCTCATCCGCGCCTGGGAGCGCCGCTACGGGGTGCTCGTGCCCGAGCGCACGCCTGCGGGCTACCGCGTCTACACCGACCGCGACGTGGCGCTGCTCCGGCGGCTCAAGGCGCTGACGGACGAGGGCGTGGCCATCAGCGAGGCGGCGAAGCTGCTGCCCCAGCTGCGCGCGGAGCTGGACGTGCCGCCCCCACCGGTCCCCGACAGGTCGGAGGAGCGGCTCGGGGCGCGGCCGGAGGAGTGGCGCGCGGAGGTGATGGCCGCGGCGGAGGCGTATGACCAGCCCCGCGTCGCGCGCGTCCTGGACGAGGTGCTGGCGGCGCTGCCGCCGCTGAAGGCCTTCGAGGACGTGCTGGTGCCGGTGCAGCGCGAGGTGGGCGATGCCTGGCACGCGGGAGCGCTGTCGGTGGCGCAGGAGCACCTGGTGACGCAGGTGGTGCGCGAGCGGCTGGTGAGCCTGCTGCATGGCGCGCCCCGGGGAGGGCGCAGGCACGCGGTGCTGGCGTGCTTCCCGGACGAGGAGCATGAGATTGGCCTGCTGGGCGCGGCGCTGCGGCTGCGCTACGCGGGCATGCGCGTGACGCTGCTGGGGCAGCGCGTGCCCGCGCACGACCTGAGCGAGACGGTGGCGCGAGCAAAGCCAGACGTGGTGGGCCTGTCGGCGGTGATGAACCGGGGCGCCACGGTGTTCGAGGACGTGCTCACGCGCCTCCAGGGCGCGCTGCCCAAGGGGCTGCCCCTCTGGGTGGGAGGCCCCGCCGCCCAGGCGCACGCGGACGTCTGCGCACGCCTGGGCGTCAGGCTCTTCACCCACGAGGACGACTGGGCACGGCTGGCGGGCTGAGCGGTTCTACTCTTCCAGGGGAAGGGTTCCGTTCTTCCATGCGCGCAGGGTCGTCGCCGCACTCACACTCAGCAGCGTCGGCGGCGGCTCCGCCAACAGGGCAAGCGCACGTTCTGCCTCGCTGGGAGCGAAGCCCAAGGCGGCCGTCGCGGCCCAATACCGCGTCCCTGGCTCCGGATCGGTCAGCAATACCAGCAGGAGCTTCTCCGCATCGGGCCCACGGGTACGCAGCTCTTTCCTGACGGCTGCCGCGAGAAGGTAGTCCTTGTTTGCAGCCCGAGTGTCGCGCGCGTTCAACAAATGGCCGTGTCTGGCTGAAACCTCGCGAAAGCGCGCAATCAGCTCCTCTGTCCCTAGCACCTTGAGGTCACGTGCTTTCATGGGATGGCTCCGAAATCCTTCAAGGTCTGCAGTCCAAATGCGCGCTGCTGCTCGTAGGATTGCGTCCGAAGCCACTCTCGGACGATCTGACCTCCGGAGACAGCCTGTCTAGACGAGTAGTATGAGCTGACCAGCTTGTGGAGTTGCTCGTCGATTGCGATGACATTCTCGGTATTGTGAAGCGCATCGGGTCCAAAGCGCTGCACGTTCCCGGGCGTCTGCTCGACGATGTGGTGCCATTGTTTCCCGCTGCCCGCGGGTCCCATCGCTTTCTTGAAACCGCTGAAGGACTTCCACGCCTTCAAACCGGGCGTTCCAGTGCCGCCTGCCGCACCGTGAGAGGACATGGCCACGGCGACCGGCGCGAGGCCGACCGTGAAGCCGTCCGCGGCGATGGCGACCGTCTCGACCTGTCCCACGGTCGCGTAGACCACGCCGGCTTCCGCCTCGGCCCGGACCGCGGCCTGGGCCGCCCCTGGCAGGCCCGGAAGCCTTGCCCCAAGCGTCGCCCCCGTGCTTCCGATGGCCGCCGTCGCCAGCATCACGAAGGCCCGTGCCGCCTGCCGGCCCATCACCTTGCCGAATCGCTCTCCCGCGCCGCGCAGCTCGTCGAACGTCAGCGCCGCATCCGACTCGGCCATCAGGTGCCGGAAGCCCTGGATGAGCGCCCAGAACGTGTCGATGCCCACGTAGGCGATGAGCCCCGCCGAGAGCACCGCCGCGACGCCCTTCGTCGCGGGCTCCGGTACCGTCCAGAGCAGTGCGTAGGTGGCTGCCGTCCATAGAGCGGCCTGCATCAGCGCCTCCGGATTCGCCATGTCCTTCACGGCGTCCCACAGCTCCTCCAGCACCGCCCCCTTCGCCAGCGCGAGCGCCAGGGCGAAGCGCGCGTCCCCCGTGATGACCGGGCTCTCCTTCAGAAGGCCCAGACAGTCACCGGCCCGTCCGGTCCGTCCGCACCAGCGCAAGTAGGCGCGGGTCAGCTCCACGTCTGGCTGCGTCTGCTCCGAGGACAGGTGCTCACCGGGCCCGAGCGGGGTGATGCGGCGGCGCTGCACATCCACCAGGTACGAACCGCTCCGGGGCTCCACCTCGAACAGGCGCCGGGCGGCTTCCTGGGCACGCGGCGACAAACGGATGTCCCGCGCCAGCCGAGCCACGGCATCCTTCAGGGCCTCCTCATCCAGCAAGACGCGCCCGGCGGCTCCAGGCGCGCGGGGCACCTGGACGACAGGCGCACCGCGCTCCGTGTCGAGCCGGACGACCTTCGTCGCACCGCTACACCCGGCCAGCGCCCAGAACAAGGACAGCACCAGCCATGGAAGCCGCATCCGGAGCTCCAAGCGCATGTCCTGGCCCATGCGAACCTACCGCTGAGGGTCCTCTCCACCCGTGCGCACCTTGGACCGCAGGGCCTCCCACAGCATCGCGTGGTTGAGCAGGATGTCCTTGATGCCATTCCGGACGCTCTCGGAGTCCAGCGCCTGCTTGCTCATCAGCGCATGCGCGTCGAGCGCGTCGATGATGGCACTCATGATCTCTTCCCGAAGATCTGGCGAGTTCGCGAACTGTTCCTTGGTGTTGTTCGCGGCCTGCTGGGCCAGCGTGGTGGACTCCAGCAACTTCCCCAGCAAGACACTGGGGCAATCCGCTGACCGTTCCCGGTATCGAGATGGACGACACGGGAGGTCGCACACCCTGACAGCAGGAGCAGCAGAGAAAAAGCGACGACCCATCTCATGGAGTCCCCGAGGGCGCCTCCCGGAAAATCCGGAGGCGCGGCATCCTGACCTTGGGGAATGGCAACTGCAACGGCCCCCCTGGTCTCCCAGGCGCACGCGGACGTCTGCGCACGCCTGGGCGTGAGGCTCTTCACCCACGAGGACGACTGGGCACGGCTGGCGGGCTGAGCGCGCCTGGCTGGAAGAGCGCATCCGTCCGTGCCGCGGCATGCTCCAGGGGCAGCGCTTCTCACTCGGGGGACGTGTCGCGCGGCCCCGTCACGCGCTCGAATGACACGCCCAGGTTCCCGACCTCCTCAAGCGCGCTCTTGATCTCTTCGGAGACAATGAACGCGGTCTTGAACTTCCTGGGGCGCAAGACATGCGCGCCCCCGACCTTCGAGGGGTCGATCCGCAGGCCGTAGATCCAGCGGTACTCCCCTTCGTATTCAGGGAATGAGTCCTGGGGACGGTGATGCACCTCCCGGCATCGTGCCTCGTCGATGCAATCAATCATCCGGGTCGCATTGACGACGAAGTACGGCTCGGCTTCTCCCTCTATCGACACCGGGAACAGTTGAACATCGCCTGGCGCGATGGCCCTGAAGACGTTCGCGACGGCTTCGCTGACGATGGGGGCCTGCTCGATCACGGAGAACACAAATGCGCGCTTTGCACCCGGATGTGAAATCTGGGTTCTCATGGCCCCAGGGTCTGGAAGCTCGCGACCGTCCGCGAACATCCAAGGCTCATCGAACTCACCACCGCCTGTAGGTGCAGGAGTCATGACCACCCATTGCGGTACGTCAGCGATACCCAGCCAGTAGAAGTGACGCTCCACCTCAGCCCTCCACTTTCACGATGAGACTGCGCAATGAAGAGCCCGGCGTTAGAAGTTCGTTGGTAATCCGGCAGGCTCCTCCAGCAACCTTGCCCGCATGCCTCTGTTGTCTTACGGGGCGTCACGGTCGCGTAACGCGCTGCTCACTCAGGGTGGGTATTGTGCGGCCCCGTCACGCGTTCGAATGACACTCCCAGGTTCCCCACCTCCTCAAGCGCCGTCTTGATCTCCTCGGATACGATCAGCGCGGAGGAATAGCCTTGTATCCGGAAGACCCGGGCTCCTTCTGTCTTGGCAGGGTCGATACGCAGACCATGAATTGCGCGGTACGTTCCGACTCTCTCAGGCGCAACTCCGTCTGGAGGATAGATTTGCACCTCCTTGGAGTTCTCTTCATCAACACATTTGAAGCACTTGGTCGCGTTGATGACATAGAGGTGCTTGCCTGTCCCTTCAATCTTGATGGGGAACGTCTGGACGTCATCGGGCGCCAGCCTGCGAAAGACATTCGCAACCTGCTCATCCCCGATAGGAGTTCTCCCCGAGTTCGCCACCGAGAAGGAGCGCTGCGGCCCCTTACGGAAAGGTCTGCTCGCGAGGGGGCCGGGGTCTGGCAGGCGCCTTCCGTCCCCGAACATCCAGGGGTCATCCAACTCACCGCCAGATGCCGGAGCAGGCAACTCCAGGACCCACTGATGAACGTCCGCAATCCCGATGTCGTAGAAGTTGTCGTCAGACATCCATCAACCCTCGCTGGGAGCAATCAGACGCCGAAGCCCGGAATCCGGCGTCAGAAGGTCATTTGCAATCTTTGCAAGCTCCTCGACCAGTAGCTTTCGGCACGCGTCTTTGTTCCTGCATTTTCCTAGCGCATCATTCAGTCTTCGCAACACCGCCTCATGGTATCCGCGCGGGTGTGGCCCCTGATGTCCGCCGAGACGAACTTTGTTGGCGACATCATCCAAGGACAGCCCAGCCCGGGCGAAGATTTCTTCGCACAACGGCGTCCAGGGACCGCCTGTCGCAGCCGAAACCAGATTCTTGTTCGTGCAGATGTGGTGAACGGGCCCTTCGGCATCACCCGGAATCTGGCCGTTCGAATACATCGCGAGAGCCGCGGCGGCCCCTGGCGCGAGCGCCACGTTGAGCACACCCGCGGCGGGCAGCGAGATGGACGTCACGCCCCCGTTCAGCGCCGCCCCGAGTGAGAAGCTCGCCTCGGCCTGTCCTCGAAGCGCGGCCTGAGGGAAGCCCGGGAGCCGGGGCCCTTGTGCCGCCATCGCATTCTTTCCGCCAAGCGCCGCCGTGACGAGGAGCACCAGGACGCGCGTGCCATTCGTGCCGAGCACCTTTCCGAAGCGGTGGCCGATGTCCTGCAATTCGATGACGCTCGTCGCCGTCCCCGCGTCGTCCCAGAGCCGCACGAAGCCCCGGCCCATCTCCCAGACGGGCACGATGCCGAGGTAGGCCACCATGGCGGCCGTCAGCGCCACGGCGATGGCCTTGGTGACAGGCTCGGGCAGCGTCAGGGTGAGAAGCAGGCTCAGCGCGGCCGACGTCACCATGGCCTTGAGGGCCGCCGGGTTGAGCAGCTTGCCCACCTCGGCCTCGACGCCCTCCCACACGCTGTCGAGCGCGAAGGACAAGGCCATGAGCGTGCGGTCCTTGCGCGAGAACGTCAGCCCCGTGCCGCCCACCAGGGAGAGGCAGTCATCCGCGGAGGGGCAGAGGCGCGCGTACAACGACTCCGGTGAGCTCCCCGAGCCGGAGTCCGCCAGTCCCGCCGAGGACGCGAGCAGCGTCCTGGAGCGCACCCACCCTCGCGCGTCCGCCGCTTCCGCCTCCCGGAAGGCAACGTCCATGCGCATGTCGAGGATGAGCTGCGTGAGGGCGGACGTGAACGCGTCCTCGCTCACCTGGACCGGGGCCACCTCCTCCGCCTCGTGGACGACCCTCTGACCGTTTCCGGTATCGATGTGGACCACGCGAGAGGTCGCGCACCCTGACAGGAGCAGCAGGAAAACGGCTACACCCAATCGCATGGACTCCCCAAGGGCACCTCCCGGAAAATCGAGAGGCGCGGCATCCTGGCCTTGGGGAGCGGCGACTTCAACGAAGCCGTTCAGTGCGTCAGGGCTTCCAGCGCCTTCGCCTGCGCGTCGATGAAGTTACCGTAATCAGACTCCACCTGGTCCGAATAGGCACAGGCGAACTCCGCGATGGCTTCATCGAAGTGGGTGTTGGTGCCCAGGTATCCCGCGATGAGCGCGGCGTCGCCAGTGCGCGCATGGGCGCGGGCCAGGGTGGCTCCACAGGCGTCCGCGTAGTCCTGGAACACGGGCGCGTCCATCTTCTCCGCGTCCAGCGCACCCTTCATGTCGCGCAGCTGGCGCACGTAGAAGGCGCCCATGCCCTCCACCTCCGTCCAGCCGAGGAACAGGTCAGAGAAGGCCTGCATGCGCCGCTGGCCCACCACCACGCGCTCGCCCGCGCTGTGGAACTCGCTGGGGCCCAGGTAGGGCTCCAGCACGGAGGCCTTCGCCTCCTTGAGCTGCAACACCAGCGGGTCCTCCCCGCCATTGCCTTCACACAGCACGACGTAGGCCTGGAGCCCCACGCTGCCCACGCCCACGACCTTGAAGCCCCACTCCTTGCGCTGGTAGCGCAGGCACAGGTCGCGCACCGCGCCGTCCAGCGACGCGAGGTAGCCCACCGTGAGCCGCTTGATGCGCCGCTCCAGCTCCGACTGCGACACGTCCATCTTCACCGCCGTGAGCGGGAAGAGCAGGGGCGGCTGGTAGGCCAGGTGCCGCTGGCCGTTGCGCTCCACGGTGAGCTTCTCCACCGCGTGCGCGCTGGTGTGGCGCTTCGCCTTCTCCACGGCCTCCGCGGCGAGCTTCGCGGTGTCCTCGGAGTCGGAGTGCTTCAGCTCCTTCGCGTCCACGTGGAGCGACCAGACCTCCAGCAGGCTCTTCGTCGTCAGCTCCCGCATGGTGAGCCGGTAGGACTCCACGGCTTTGCGCGCGGCCTTCTTCCCGCAGCGGGCGCCCAGGCCGTTCTGCTTCGCCGCCATGACGAAGCTGGCGGCCAGGCGCTTCACGTCCCATTCGAAGGGGCCGGGCAGCGTCTCGTCGAAGTCGTTGAGGTCGAAGATGAGGTTGCGCTCGGGCGTGCCGAACAGGCCGAAGTTGGCCAGGTGCGCGTCGCCGCAGATTTGACTGCGCAGGCCGCTGTGCGGCGTGTGGGCCAGGTCGCGCGCCATGACGAGGGGCGTGCCACGCAGGAAGGCGAAGGGGGACTCCGACATGCGCTCATGGCGCACGGGCACCAGCCACGGCAGCCGTGTGGCGTCGGACTCCTTGAGCTGCGCGAGCGGGTCGCGTCCGCGGAAGGGCTTCCACGCGGCGTGGCTGCCACGGGGACAGCGCTTGCGCAGGGCGCGGCCGGCGTCCATGCGCTCCTCCACGGAGCGGAAGTCCACGGCCTGGAGCCGCGAGGGCTTCAGCTTCCGGGGCGCGCGCCGCGTGCGCTGCTGCTTCTGGGTGGATACGAGGGGAACCTTCGCGGCCCCCAGCTCCGATGTGCCTTCCGCATCCATGGGGTGTGTGACTCCTCACCCCCAAAAGTGGATCCGCCCCCCCGGAACCGGAAGCGTCCGGGGCCGGAAAATCGCCTGTCCCCGGGATGGACGGCGCGGGAAGTGTTCACTCCCCAAGAGACACCTTCCTCGGCGTGAGCGGGATGCCGCCCTTCGGACGCAGGGTGATGGCGGGGAGGACCTCGGGTGCGGGCCCTGGCGCGGCGTCGAAGTGGAAGCGCTGGAGCACCGTGGCCAGAACCAGGCGGATCACCATCAGCGCGGAGCCCGCGCCGATGCAGAGCCGGGGCCCTCCTCCGAAGGGACAGTAAGCGAAGCGTGGGAGGCGCCGCTCCAGCCCGTCCGCCCAGCGCTCGGGACGGAAGGCCTCCGGCTCCGGGAAGTGGCGCGCGTCCCGGTGTAGCGCCCACTGTGACCACGCGACCACCGTGCCGGCTGGGACGAGGACACCGTCCATCCGGTCGTCCGCCTCCGCCACCCGGCTCATCCCCCACGCGGGCGGATACAGCCGCAGCGACTCCTTCACCACCTGCTCGCAGAACGGCAGCGACGGCAGGTCCGCCACCGTGGGCTCGCGGCCTCCCAGCACCGTGGCCAGCTCCCGCCGCAGCGCGGCCTCCGCCTCCGGGTGGCGCGCCAGCAACCACAGACTGAGCGCCAACGCCGCGGCCGTCGTCTCATGGCCGGCGATCATCAAGGTCAGACATTCGTCGCGCAGCTGCGCGTCCGTCAGGGGCTCGCCTTCCCCGGCCTGCGCCTCCAGCAGCAGGCCCAGCAGGTCGTCTCCGGGGGCCCCCTGCCTTCTCCGGCGCTCCACCACGTCGTCCACGACGGCGTGCAGGGTGCGCAGGGCGGCCTGGAACCGCCGCTGTCCTGGCGTGGGCACCCAGGCGGGCAGCGGGAGGGGCGTGTCGAAGAGGAACTGGGCGTGCAGCATCACCGCCTCCATGGCCCGTCCCAGCTCCCGCGCCCGCGCGGAGAGGTTCGCGCCGAAGAGCGTTCCCGCCACCACGTCCAGCGTCAGCGCCATCATCTCCGTGTAGGCGTCGAAGACCTCTCCCTCCCGCCGCGACTCGAGCCAGGTGTTCGCGGCCCTCACCGCCACGCTCCCGTGCGCGGCCAGCAGGTTCTTGTGGAAGGCCGGCTGCATCATCCGACGCCGCCGCATCCAGACGTCCCCGTGGCTGGTGAACAACCCCTGGCCCACCACCGCCTCCAGGGCGCGCTTCTGGAAGGCGTCCTTGGGGTAGTTGCGGAAGTTCTTCACCAGCACGTGCTCGATGGCGTCCGACGTGTTGAGCAGGTAGATGGGCGTCCCCACGAAGCGGGTCCGCACCACCGCGCCCGCGCCCGCGTAGCGCAGGAAGAAGCCCAGCGGGTCCTTCCGGTACTCCAGCCCCTGGCCCACCCAGGGCAGCCCCGAGGGAAGCCGGGGCGGAAGGACCGCGGGGTCGGAAGTGACGGCGTGCATGCGGCGAGTCTAGCCGACCCGTAACAGTGGGAGCCCCCACGGGGCCGTCCCGCCGTGACGGCGCACGCTACAAACCCAGACACTTGTGGCACACGGGGTTACAGCGACTTGCTGCGTCAGCGCGTTTTGCTGCGTAAACAGGAACATTTGTTTTCGCAGGTTACTGGCTCGGAGGGTGCAGGAGCGCTGGCCGCCGGGCGCGGAAGGTCTCGTGCCCGGTGTTTCACCCCCGGGTGAAACACACCCCCTTTTCGAGGTCGAAGACATGCGGACGATGAAGACGGCATTCGCGATGGCGGCGTTCCTGACCCTGGCGGGCTGCCAGGGACCGGACGACGGCGCACAGGCTCCCATGGACACGCAGGAGTCGCAGGCGCAGGGCTGTGTCTCGCGGTTCAATGGCATCCAGAGCTGTGCCACCGGCACCGCGCAGCTGACCGCCACGGCGGAAGGGCTCCAGGTCTCCGGGCTCGTGAACCCGCAGGCGGACGGCGTCGCCAGCCGGTTCTCCGACGCGCAAGGCTGGCAGCAGACCACGCGGATGACCCTGGGCCAGGGCCAGGGCCGGTTCTCGCTGGCCGCGCGCGACACGGACCAGGTGGTCAGCACGCTGAGCGTCACGCCGAACTCGACCGGGACGCAGCTGACCCTGGCGCCCGCCTTCACCGGCACGGCCGGCGGCTCCAGCTACCGCGTCAACGTGTACCGCGACGGCGTGTACCAGGGCGGCGGCACCCAGGAGCCCGCGGCCCGCGTCGTCATCTTCACGGACTGGATGGGCAACGTGTACATGGCCTGGGGCTTCGCCAACATCGACTTCTACCACCTGCCCTTCCCGTTCGCCGTGCGCAAGAGCGCGGCGCCGCAGGCGGAGGAGGGCGCCTGCAACTGGCGCATGAGCCTCAAGGGCAAGACCTTCACCACCCTGGTGAACGGCCAGCAGCTCACCGGTGACACGCTGGAGCTGGTGGAGCAGATCGGCGACGGTGCCTATCCCTACCGTCACTTCTCCGGCATCGACGTGAAGGGCTCCGCCAGCGGCTACACCATCCTGAACGAGGCCACCGCCCAGGCCGGCGGCGCCCAGGCGCGCTAGCCGTTTTCGCCGTGACACCTCCCGTCCCCCGGCTTGCGTGCCAGGGGGCGGGGGCGTGTGGCTTGCCGGGAGTGGACGCACGCGCGTCGTTCCGCGTCCTAGCGCTCGTCGCCGAGCGTCGGCCGGAGCTGCCCGCTGTTGATGGCCAGCGACAGCCGCTGCTCCATGGCCTGGAACTCCTCGCGCGTTCCGGCGCGGAGGGCCTGGTGGAAGCGCCGCTGATCATCCTCCGTCCAGCGGCCCCGCGTGATGGCGTCCGCCAGGACCTGCTGACCCTGACGGGACGCCTCCACCTGTTCGGGGGTAGGGGCGGGGCGCAGGTCCTGCTCTGACTCCGCGGAAGACTCCGCCACGGGTTGCCTCGCCGCGAGCACGGCGAGCTGTTCGCGGATGAGCCGCAGCTCCTCGCGGGAGTCCGGCGCCTGCATCACCACGGAGGGAGGTGCGGGACGGGATTGCAGGAGGACGCGGAGGTGCTGGGCGTGGGCTTCCAGCTTCGCGTCCAGCATCTGCTCCACGCGGGACTCCAGCGTGGCGAAGGTCAGCGCCACGCCCCCGGTGATGCCGAGCGCGATGCCCGGAACCTGTGACAGGAGTGTCTGGAGGAAGGTCTTCATCGGGTGCCTCCGGGGGCGTGACGCAAGCGGCGGGACTACGGCGACTTCGGCTCCAGGTGCGAACCCTTGAGCACGTCGATGGTCTGGCAGACGCCGCTCGCGTCCCAGGCGAAGTAGAGGTAGGCCGAGTCGCTGGCGGACTGGACGCTGCGCACGAGCACCGGCGAGAACGAGACGCAGCTCACGTTGACCCCCGCGGCGTTGGTGGCGAAGCACCGCACGGACTCTCCCGCCGCTGTGTCCGCGAAGGTGCGGCAATAGATGCTCTGGACGGCGTCCGCGCTGTTGCGAACCGTGCCCATCGCGCCGTACGCCGTGCGGCTCGCGGTGTTGATGCTCACGGGGAACGCCGTCTTCGAACCCGCGTACGCCACGGGGACGGCGAGCAGCATCAGCGCGGCGGACATGCCCAGGGCCTGATTGAAACGCTTCATGGTGTGCACTCCTTCAGTGGAAATGGCTGAAGGGGTTACGACCGTCACAGCGTTTATTCCCGCGCCGTTTCCGGAAGGTGTCCTTCCCACCCGCGCGGGCCCGCCCCTATCGTCCCGGGACATCCCTTCCCGAAGGAGCGTCCGCATGGGCCGCTATCTGGACTTCTACCGCCGCTCCATCGAAGCGCCGGAGGCGTTCTGGGCGGAGCAGGCCCGCCTCATTGATTGGGAGCGGGCCTTCGACGAAGTACTGGATGCCTCCCGTCCTCCCTTCGCGCGCTGGTTCGTCGGCGGTCGCACCAACCTGTGCCACAACGCCGTGGACCGGCACCTGGCCACCCGCGCGGACCAGCTGGCGCTCGTCTTTGAATCCTCCGAAACGGACCAGCGCCGCCAGTACACCTACGCGCGGCTGCACGCGGAGGTGAACCGCGCGGCGGCCATGCTGCGCTCGCTGGGCGTGAAGCGCGGCGACCGCGTCATCGTCTACATGCCCATGGTGCCGGAGGCTGTCTTCGTGCTGCTCGCCTGCGCGCGGCTGGGGGTCATCCACTCGGTGGTGTTCGGCGGCTTCGCGGCGCACAGCCTGGCCATGCGCATCGACGACGCGAAGCCCGTCCTGCTGGTGACGGCGGACGCGGGCATGCGCGCGGGCCGCGTCATCCCCTACAAGCCGCTGGTGGATGAGGCCCTGTCGCTCTCCCGGCATCCGCCCGCGCACGTGCTGGTGCTGGACCGGGGGCTCGTGCCCGGCGGCCCCGTCACGCCGGGGCGCGACGTGGACTTCGGCACGCTGGGCGCGCGACATGAGGGCGCCCAGGTGCCGGTGGAGTGGCTGGAGTCCTCGGAGCCCAGCTACATCCTCTACACGTCCGGCACCACCGGGAAGCCCAAGGGCGTGCAGCGCGACACGGGCGGCTACGCGGTGGCGCTGGCCGCGTCCATGCGCCACATCTACACGGGCCAGCCCGGCGAGGCGATGTTCACCGCCTCCGACATCGGCTGGGTGGTGGGCCACTCGTACATCGTCTACGGCCCGCTCTTGAACGGCATGACGACGGTGCTCTACGAGGGCCTGCCCATCCGGCCGGACGCCGCCGTCTGGTGGCGCCTCATCGAGCACTACAAGGTGAGCGTGATGTTCACGTCGCCCACCGCCATCCGCATCCTGAAGAAGCAGGACGCCGCGTTCCTGAAGCGGCACGACACCTCCAGCCTGCGCTACCTGTTCCTCGCGGGTGAGCCGCTGGATGCGCCCACGCACGCATGGATTTCGGACGCGCTGCCGTCCACGCAGGTGCTGGACAACTACTGGCAGACGGAGACGGGCTGGCCCATCCTGGGGCCCGTCCCCGGGCTGGAGCCGCGCAAGCGCAAGCTGGGCTCACCGGGCACGGCCATCTACGGCTACCGGGTGAAGCTGGTGGACGGGCTGAGCGGGGAGGAGGTGACAGCGCCGAACCAGAAGGGCGTGCTTGTGATTGAGCCGCCGCTGCCACCGGGGTGTCTGTCCACGGTGTGGGGCGACGACGCGCGCTTCGTCTCCACGTACTTCACCAGCTTCGACACGCCCCTCTACAACACCTTCGACTGGGCCATGCGCGACGAGGATGGGGACTACTTCATCCTGGGCCGCACCGACGACGTCATCAACGTGGCGGGCCACCGGCTGGGCACGCGTGAGATCGAGGAGGCCATCAGCGGCCACCCGGCCATCGCGGAGGTGGCGGTGGTGGGGGTGAAGGATGAGCTCAAGGGCCAGGTGGTGATGGCCTTCATCGTGCCCAGGGACCCCGCACGCCTGCACCGCGAGGAGGACCGCGACGCCCTTGCCCGTGAGGTGATGGAAACGGTGGGCCGCACGCTGGGGGCCGTGGCCCGCCCCGCGGCGGTGTACGTGGTGGCGAACCTGCCCAAGACGCGCTCCGGCAAGCTGCTGCGCCGGAGCATCCAGGCGGTGGCGGAGGACCGCGAGCCGGGCGACCTCACCACCATCGAGGACCCGGGCGCCCTGGAGGGCATCCAGGCCGCCGTGAAGGCGCGGCCCCCGAAGGCCTGAAACAGGACGGGCCCCCTGCGGGGTCGCCTGGGCCGAGGCGACCGCGCTGGAGGCCCGTGAACGGCCTGCCTACTGGCCGGAGCTCACCGTGAAGGTGGAGCCGGAGAACGCGCTGTAGGCGCGGATGAGCACGTAGTACGTGCCCGACTGCGCGGCGTTGATGGTGCAGGACTCGTCGCTGGTGGCGCCCGCGGAGCGGCAGTCGTAGCTGGTGGTCGTGGGCGCGCTGCCGAACTTCACGTACAGGTCCGCGTCACCCGTGCCGCCCGCGAGCTGGAAGCGCATGGAGGTGGCGCCGGTCGGCTTCACGTAGCTGAGGTTCGTGTTGCTGTTGCGGGCGCCGGAGACGTTGGTCAGCGTCGCGATGGTCGTCCAGGTCGGCGGAGCGGCCACGCCCACGGCGGTCCACGCCTCGTTGACGGAGGTGGCGGCGCTGGAGCCGTACAGGTCGGCGGCGGCCTGCGCGGTGGCGCCGCGCGCGTCGGAGAAGGTGGCGCCCGGCGTCAGGTAGACGGTGTTCGCGCGGTAGAAGATGGCCGCGCCCTTCTGGATGCTGGCGTAGCTGTTGGAGTCGAGCGCCGGCACCACGTTGCTCGTCTTGCCGCGCGGGTGCGTGCCGCCGTTGACCATCAGGTGGAACGCCAGGTTCGCGATGCCGGAGTTCCAGTGCACGCCGCCGCTGTCGGACGTGCCGGTGTAGCGCGTGGGGTAGTAGTCGTAGTCCCCCGCGATGGCCGGGTCGTTCATGTAGCGGAGCGCGTCGCCCGCGGTGCCCGGCGTCCAGCACTCCTCGCCAATCTTCCAGGTATTGCCGCTGACGGCGCCGTCCCGGTACGCCTCGATGGAGGCGCCGAAGATGTCGGACATGGCCTCGTTCAGCGCGCCGGACTCGTTGGCGTAGATGAGCTCCGAGGACGTGTCGGTGACGGCGTGCGTGAGCTCGTGGCCGACGACGTCCAGCACCGTGAGCGCGCTGGACTGCACGCCGTCGCCGTCGCCGTAGACCATCTGCGTCCCGTCCCAGAACGCGTTCACGTAGTTCTTGCTGTAGTGGACGCTGGAGGTGAGCGTCGTGCCCAGCCCGTCGTAGCTGTCCCGCCCGAACACGTTGGAGTAGAAGTCATACGTGAAGCCCGCGTTGTCGTGGGCCTGGTCCAGCAGCGCGTCGCCCGACGGACCCTGGCCCTCGCTGCGCACCAGCGTGCCCGGCAGCGTCGTGCGGTTCTTCGCCGTGTACGTCTTGCGGTTGCGGCTGGTCTGCAGGTTGTCGAAGCCCCAGACGGTGTCGCCCGTCCGCGCGTCGATGAAGACGTTGGGCATGGAGGGCAGGCCGTCCACGTCCACCGTCGCCAGCTGCACGCGCCACGTCAGGCGGGTGTCCTTCTGGTCCGCGAGGATCTGCAGGTCCGCCCGGGGCGCGCCGGTGAGCACGCCGCCCGCCTGCTCTACACCCGCGACGGCGCGCTGGATGGCCTCGTCCGCCTTGAGCCGGGGCGTGGTGTCCACCTTCAGGTCGCGCACCAGCCGGTCCGTCACGCCCTCGACCGCGCCGTTCGCGCCCAGGTGGACGATGGCCGCCGCGCCAAAGACAGGCACGCCCTGGAAGGTCTGCGTGAGGCGCTCATGCGCCTGGCCCCGCGCATCCACGTGGAAGCGCCGCGAGGTCAGCTCCCCCGCGCCCTTGAAGAAGCCGGGGCGCTCCGCCTGGAGCCGGCGCAGGCCGTCGCCACGCACCGGCTTCGCCGCCAGCGCGCTGTCCTGCTGTGCCTCGGCCTTCGGGGACTCTTCGACGGTGTCGGTCGGACCGCAGGCGGCTCCAAGCAACAGGAAGGAG
The DNA here is from genome assembly GCF_003611585.1 of Corallococcus exercitus. Taxonomy (GTDB): domain Bacteria; phylum Myxococcota; class Myxococcia; order Myxococcales; family Myxococcaceae; genus Corallococcus; species Corallococcus exercitus. The sequence goes on from NZ_RAVW01000043.1 coordinate 23,282, forward strand.
GCGAGCGAGGCGTAATGACGGATGCGCATGAGGGAGCTCCGGCGCGCGCGAGGGGGCGCTTTCCAAGGGGTGTGATTTCACCCAGAAAGTAAAATTCCTGGGTAATTCAGGAGACTCGGGGACTCGTGAAACGGCCACGGCCGGGGCTGGAGCGCTCCTGCTCACACACGCGACGTCCTGGTGACACGTACGCTGCTTCAGCCTCGTCGCCTGGTTTCGCGCTTCGCGCCGGGAGGGACGGGGTCCTTGGGCAGGTGCCGCAATCCCATCCACCCGAGCGCCGCGACGTGGCGGGCCACGTTCTCCGTGGAGAAGGACTTGCCCTCCGCGGCCCACCAGTGGCCCACCTGCGTCACCATGCCCACCAGCGCGTTGGCGTAGATGGGCGCCACCTTGGACGGGTAGCCGGCGAGCTCGAACTCGCTGCGGAAGACGTCCCCCACGCGCTGGGCCAGGTCGTCGATGACGCGCGTCAGTCCGCGCCGCGCGGCCGCCGTGGGCGAGTCCCGCGTGAGCACCGCGAAGCCCGCCGGCTCCTCCTTCACGTAGGCCATGAACGCCAGCACCGCGTCCTCGAAGCGCTGCCGGGGCGTGCCCTGCGCGATGCTCGCCGACACGCGCGCCACCAGGTCGTCCATCTCCCGGTCCACGATGGCCGCGTACAGCCCCTCCTTCGCGCCGAAGTGCTCGTAGACGATGGGCTTGGACACGCCTGCCTGCTGGGCGACCTCCTCGATGGAGGTCGCCTCGTAGCCCCTCGAGGCGAAGACCGCCCTTCCAATCTCCATCAACTGGACCCGGCGCTCCGCGCCCGTCAGCCGCTGCTTCTTCTTCAAGTTGACCTCGAACCTACCCGTCGGTAACTTACCGGACCGAAACCTACCATCCCGTAGGTACGGCGAGGAGCCGGCACCGTCATGAAATGCTTCGTTTCGAAGGGTGTCGAGTCCGCCATGGAGCGCGCGTGAGCGCGGCGGTGCCTGGAATGGAGAAGCCGAAGCTGCGGGGCGTGCTGCACCAGTGGGCGGCGGCGTTCGCGGTGGGAGCAGGCGTGGTGCTGGTGGCGATGGCGCCCACGCCGCGCACGGTGCTGGCGTCCTCGCTGTACGCGCTGAGCCTGGTGGGGCTGTTCACCATCAGCGCGACGTACCACCGGGTGAACTGGTCCCCGAAGGCCCGCGCGTGGATGCGCCGGGCGGACCACGCGGCCATCTTCCTGCTCATCGCGGGGACGTACACGCCGGTCATCCTGCTGGGGCTGCCGCCGGAGGTGGGCAACACGCTGATGGCCTGGCTTTACGCGGGCGCGTTGCTGGGCATCCTGCAATCGATGTTCTGGGTGGGCGCGCCCAAGTGGGTGACGGCGGCGCTGGCCATCGGCGTGGGGTGGACGATGATGCCGTACTTCGGCGACGTCTTCCGCGCGCTGGGCACCTCCGCCATCGTGCTCATCCTTGGTGGCGGGTTGGCGTACACGCTGGGCGCGCTCGCGTATGCCTTCAAGCGGCCCAACCCCCGGCCCGGCGTCTTCGGCTACCACGAGGTGTTCCACGCCATGACGCTGGTGGGCGCGGGGCTGCACTTCGTGCTGGTGCTGCGCCTGGTGCGCGCGGCGGGGTAGCGCGTTTGTCTTTCCCTGCCGGACTGCGCTAGAGCAGCGCTCCGGAGGGGATATGTCCATTCATCTTCGTGGAGTGCTGTGGGTCGCGGTCCTGGCGATGGGGCAGGGCTGCACGACGTCGAATTCGCTGAGGGATCCGGAGCTGCGGCGGCGGGCGGCGAACATCGCCATCGTCAAGCCGGAGGAGCTGCCCCAGCGGAAGTTCAAGTTCCTGGGCGAGGTCGAGGCGGCCACCTGCACCAGTGGCATCTACCGGACCAACTACTCGCCCGCGGCCCTCCAGGAGATGCTGAAGGGCGAGGCCGCGCGGCTGGAAGCCGACGCCGTCACCAACGTGGCGTGCGGCGAGGGCGGCGTGCGCTTCGAGTGCTGGACGTCCTACGAGTGCCGGGGCGACGCCATCCGCTGGGAGGGGCCTCCCGCGAACACCGCCTCGAACCCGAAGTTCACGCTCCTCCTGCGGGAGTGACGGCGGCGGGCGCTTCCTTCAGCGTCCCGCGACGGCGGCGAGCCGGCGCTTCGAGGCCGCCTGCTCCGGAGCCTTCCGGCCCAGGTACGTCTCTCCCCAGGACTTGAGCGCGGCAATCACGCCGCGCAGCGTCTGGCCTTGCGGCGTGAGGCTGTATTCGACGCGCGGAGGGACCTCCGCGTACACCTGCCGGTGCACGAGCCCGCTCTCTTCCAGCTCGCGCAGGTGCTGCGTCAGCATCCGCTGTGTGACGTCCGGGATGCGCTTGCGCAGCTCCCCGAAGCGCAGCGTGCCTTCGAGCAGGTGGTAGAGGATGAGCCCCTTCCACTTGCCTCCAATCACATCCAGCGTCGCGGACACCGGACAGCCAGAGGAGCAGTCGTAGGTCTTGTGCCGGGCCATGGTTCCCTTTTTGTACGTATGGGCGGAAATCCTGCGTACTTGTCGGATTCAACCTTCGGGCCGATGTTGCACGCAAAGGAGCCCCCCATGCGAGCTGTCGCCCTCACGAAGTATCTCCCCAGTGACCACCCCGAAGCCTTCGTCGACGTGGAGCTGCCCGACCCCACGCCCGGCCCCGGCGACCTGCTGGTGCGCGTGCGCGCCGTGTCAGTGAACCCCGTGGACGTGAAGGTGCGCGCGCCCAAGGACAAGGTGGAGGCCTCACCGCGCGTGCTCGGCTGGGACGCGGCGGGGGTGGTGGAGGCCGTGGGTCGGGACGTGAAGCGCTTCCGCCCTGGGGACGACGTCTTCTACGCGGGCTCCATCGCGAAGCCCGGCACGGACTCCGAGCTGCACGTCGTGGACGCGCGCATCGTCGGCCGCAAGCCCAGGGGGCTGACGTTCGCGCAGGCGGCCGCGATGCCGCTCACCGCCATCACCGCGTGGGAGCTGCTGTTCGAGCGCCTGGGCGTGCCCCAGCGGAAGACGGGCACCCCGAAGGACGCGCTGCTCGTGGTGGGCGGCGCGGGCGGCGTGGGGTCCATGGCCATTCAAATCGCCAGCAAGCTGACGGACCTCACGGTCATCGCCACCGCGTCGCGGCCGGAGACGGTGGAGTGGTGCAAGTCGTTGGGCGCGCACCACGTGGTGGACCACCGCCAGCCGCTGGCGGCGCAGGTGCAGGCGCTGGTGCCCGGCGGCGTGCGCTACGTGATGGCGCTCACCGCGACGGAGCAGCACTTCGCGCAGTTGGTGGAGCTGATGGCGCCGTTCGGGCACCTGGGCGTCATTGACGACCCGCAGACGCCGCTCGACGTGAACGCGATGAAGCGCAAGAGCCTGGCGCTGCACTGGGAGCTGATGTTCACCCGTGCCCTCTATGACGCGGATCCGCTCTCCCAGCAGCGGCTGCTCGACACCGTGGCGGACCTGGTGGAGGGGGGGACGCTGCGCACCACCATGACCCAGGATTTCGGTCCGCTCACCGCGGCGAACCTGCGGCGCGCGCACGCGGCGGTGGAGACGGGCCGCACGCTGGGGAAGATTGTCTTGAGCGGCTTTCCCTGAGTCGTTCCGGAGGCCGTGAAGTCCGCCGCGTCCGCCGGTAGACTCGCGGCCCTCTTGGGCTTCGTGGAAGACACCTCTGGACAGACGTGGCGCGCCTGGGCGAAGCGGGCCGCCGCGTGGTCCGCGCCCGCGCTCTTCTCCGCGCTGGAGACGTACACCTTCACCCGGGACATGCCCGCGCCGCCCGCGCTGTGGCGGGTGCTCGCGGCGCAGGTGCCCGCCTGGTACGTGTGGTTGCCGCTGACGCCATGGCTCACCCGGCTCGCGGCGCGTGAGCCCCTGAGCCCGCCGCGTCCGCGTTCGGTGCTCGTGCACCTGGCGGCGTGCCTGGGTGTGGGGGCCCTCTTCGCGGGTGTGTACGCGGCGACGACGGCCGGGTTCATGCCCATGCCTGGGAGGGACGCGGCCTGGGCCGCGCGCTGGCTGCGTGCGTGGTGGGGCTGGCTGCCGATGATGGGCATGGCCTACGCGACGGTGCTGGCGGTGGCCTCCGCCACCCGGGCCTCCCAGCGGGCGCGGGACAGCGAGCGGCAGGCCGCGGCGCTCGCGGTGCAGCTGGCCGAGTCCCGGCTGCTCGCGCTCCAGACGCAGTTGCAGCCGCACTTCCTGTTCAACACGCTCAACGCCATCGTCGTGCTGGTTCGCGAGCGGGAGACGGAGGAGGCCGCCCGCATGCTGGTGCTGCTGAGCGACCTGCTCCGCCAGTTGCTCCAGCAGGGCGCCACCCAGGAGGTGCCGCTGCGCGACGAGGTGGCCGTGCTGTCACGCTACCTGGAGCTCCAGCAGCTGCGCTTCGCGGACCGGCTGCGCGTGGAGTGGGCCGTGGAGCCGGATGCGCTGGAGGCCCGAGTGCCTCACCTGGTGCTCCAGCCGCTCGCGGAGAACGCGCTCCGTCACGGCATCGGCATGCGCTCCGCGGCAGGGGTGCTGCGCATCAGCGCGCGGCGGTGCGGTGACGCTCTGGAATTGACCGTGAGTGACGACGGTCCTGGGTTGCCTCGGGACTTCGACCTGGAGGCGGCCCAGGGAATTGGCCTGTCGAACACGCGCGCGCGCCTGTCACAGCTCTACGGCGAGGCGGGGCAACTGCGCGTCGCCAACGCGGAAGGGCAGGGCACCGTGGCCACGGTCCTTCTGCCGTGGCGCTCCATGCCGGACACCGCCAGGGTGGCGCATGGCTGAGCTGCGGGTGCTGCTGGTGGATGACGAGCCATTGGCCCGTAAGGGATTGCGTCAGGCCCTGGCGCGCCATCCGGATGCCGTGGTGTGCGGCGAGTGCCGTGACGGCCGGGAGGCGGTGGAGGCCATCCGCGCCCAGCGGCCCCAACTGGTGCTGCTGGACGTGCAGATGCCGGAGCTGGATGGCTTCGGTGTGCTGCGCGAGGTCGGCGCGGAGCACATGCCCGCCGTCATCTTCATCACCGCGTTCGACACCTTCGCGGTGAAGGCCTTCACCGTGCACGCGGTGGACTACCTGGTGAAGCCTTTCGACGACACGCGCTTCGATGAGGCACTGGCCCGGGCCCGACAGCGGCTGCGCGCGGGCGAGGCCGCGGAGCTGGGACGGCGGCTGGCGGATCTGCTCGCGGACGCGGGCCCGGCGCCAAGGCCCGCCGAACCTCCCGCGGACCGGCTGCTGGTGCGCGTGGGCCTGCGCTCCGTGCTCGTCCCCGTCGCGGACATCGAGTGGATCGAAGCGGACGACTACTGCGTCACGCTGCACGCGGACGGCAAGGCCCACGTGCTGCGCGAGAGCCTGGCGGCGCTGGAGGCCCGGTTGGATCCGGAGCGCTTCGTGCGCATCCATCGCTCCGCCATCGTCAACGTGGAGTGCATCCAGGAAGTACACCGGCCCTCGCCCACGGAGCAGGTGGTGGTGCTGCGAAGCGGCCAGCGCCTGCGCGTGAGCCGTAGCCGCCGCGAGCATCTGGAGCGGCGGCTGGGCCGGGCCCGATAGCGCGTCTCAGCGCGCGCGGGCCTTCTCCACGGCAGTGGTGAGCGCGCTCCAGTCCGTGGGCTTCAGGTGCATGCCGAACACGCGGGCCACTGGCAGCTTCTCGCGCGCGGCCACCTCCACCGTCTCGTCCACCTGCTGCACGTTGAAGAACGCGCCGTCCGGCTGGGGCTGCACCAGGTCCGACGTGTAGAGCAGCCGGTGCTCCGGCAGCCACGCGAACGCCATCCGCTCCCCCGTCTCCGTCCGCACCGGGACGAGCTCCATCCGGTTCTTCCCGCTGCCCAGCACCCGCCGCCCGTCCACGACCTGGAGCTTCGCGGCGCGCGGCTTCCTCGCGAGCGCATCCGGCAGCAGCGTGCGCGGCGACGCCACCAGCCGCTCCACCAGCGCGCGGTTCAGGTCCAGCACGTACACCGGGATGCCCCGCGCCACGTACTCCCGCAGCCCGCCAACGTGCGGCCAGGCGTCGCTGGTGGACACCACGGCCTTCACCTTCAGTCCCGGGAAGCGCTTCGCGGCCTCCTCCATCACTCGCGCCGAGTAGCCCGAGGCGAGCGGCCCCTCCACCACCACCACGCCGTCGTCCTGCGCCACCAGCGCCACGTTCCACGCGCCCGGCAGCTGCACCACGCCCGGCGCCAGCTCCACGGGCGGCGCGTCCGGACGGAGCGCGGGCGTGTCGTCCAGCTTCTTCGCGCGACGTGCCTCGAAGCCCTGCTTCACGTCGTCCGCCACCGCGAAGTCCGCGTCCGCGAGCGGCGGATCCACCGTCACCGCCGTCACCGTGACGGAGTGGTGGGGCTGACCGTTGCGCGCCCACTCCCAGTGGCGCGGGTAGCGCAGGCCGCCGGACTCCAGGGACCACGCCTGGAAGGACAGCACGGTGCGCACGTCACCCCAGACGCTCCAGAAAGCGTCTTCCGGATGCGCGTCCACCGTCTCCACCGCCGTGGGCAGACCCGTGCGGGCGTTGAGGAACAGGCGCACGCTCGCGCGGTCCAGGTGGAAGGCGACGACATGGTGGGGCACCTCCTGCAACACGGTGTCCGCCTGCGCGCGCAGGTCCTTCGCGTCCAGGGCCGCGAGCAGCACGTGCTCCGGCGCGAAGGCCAGCCGCTCCTGCAGGTCCTGGAGCTGCGCGCCGCCCATGGGCCGCCACTTCCCATCGACCTCCGCCGCCGCCACGCCGTCGGCCAGCAGCATCGTCAGGCGCCTCCACTCGTCCATCACCATCCCGCGCCCTTCGGACTGCTGACGCAGGCGGCCCCGGCGCAGGTCGCGCACCTCGTCGAACTGCTCGTACATGACGAGGAAGGGCGGCGTGGGGCGCTCGGACTGCTCCAGCAGGTTCCAGTGGCCCACGCCCCGGATGCGCAGGCCGGTGAGCGCGCGGAGCCGGGCCTCGCCGCCCATGGCCTCGGCGGCGGCGCGGACGTGGGCACGGCCGGGGTCTTCCGCGGCGGAGGCGGGCAGGGCCAACAACAGCAGCACGGCGACAGCGGACAGCGGCAAGGGTCTTCGCATGGGCCCAGGATGTCGCGGCCGGGGCCTGCCCTCGGGGGCCATGCCGCCAGTGACGCGAACGGCGCGGCGAACGGTGCGCGGAGCGCGGCGAATGGTGGCGGCCCGGCCGTCCCTCCCGCCCCGGGCAGCCAGCCTGACGCGGGGCCCGGCCGCACGGCCGGTCGCAGGGCGATGGGACGGTGCACATCTTCGCCCCGGGTGAAGACGCCCGGGGCCAGGGGTGGATGATGAAGCGGACGGCGGCGGATCAGTTCGTGGAGGTCCTCGCGCTCGCGGGGGTGAAGCGCATCTACGGGGTGGTGGGCGACAGCCTCAACGCCATCACCGAGGCGCTGCGCAAGCGCGGCGACATCGAATGGGTCCCCATGCGCAGCGAGGAGGCCGCCGCCTTCGCGGCCGGCGCGGAGGCCCACCTCACCGGGCAGCTCGCGGTGTGCGCGGGCAGCTGTGGCCCCGGCAACACCCACCTCATCAACGGCCTCTATGACTGCCACCGCAGCCGGGCGCCGGTGCTGGCCATCGCGGCGCAGATTCCCTCCGTGGAGCTGGGCACCGGCTACTTCCAGGAGACCCACCCGGAGAACCTCTTCCGCGAGTGCAGCCACTACTGCGAGCTCATCTCCGCCCCCAACCAGATGCAGCGCACCGCGGAGATCGCCGTGCGCAATGCCCTGGGCAAGCGCGGCGTGTCCGTGGTGGTGATTCCCGGCGACGTCGCGCAGCAGAAGGAAGAGGAGGCCCGGCCGCCCACGGCGGAGTCCCTGCGGCTGTCCGCCCCCCAGGTGATGCCCCCCGCCGCGTCGCTGGAGCAGATGGCCGCGCTGCTCAACGCCGGGGGCCGCGTGACGCTCCTGTGCGGCGCGGGCTGCGAGGACGCGGGGCCTCAGGTGGTGGAGCTGGCGAAGCGGCTCCAGGCGCCTGTCGTCTCCGCCCTCCGGGGCAAGGAGTTCGTGGAGAAGGACAACCCCCACTTCGTGGGGCTCACGGGGCTCATCGGCTACGCGTCCGGGTACTGGGCGATGATCGACTGCGACGTGCTGGTGATGCTGGGCACGGACTTCCCCTACCGGCAGTTCTACCCGGACCGCGAGGACACGCGCGTCATCCAGGTGGACGTGCGCCCGGAGAACATCGGCAAGCGCACGCGCGTGGACCTGGGCGTGGTGGGCAGCGTGGCCCCGACGCTCCAGGCGCTCCTGCCGAAGCTGGAGGCCCATCGCGACGCGAAGCACCTGGAGCGCGCGCTCGAGCACTACCGCAAGACGCGCGAGGAATTGGACGCGCTGGGGCAGGGCACCGTGGGCCGCAAGCCCATCCACCCGCCGCAGGTGGCCCGCGCGTTCGACCTCCAGGCGTCCGACGACGCCATCTTCACCTGCGACGTGGGCCTGCCCACGGTGTGGGCCGCGCGCTACGCGACCATGAAGGGCCGCCGGCGGTTGGTGGGCTCCTTCAATCACGGCTCCATGGCGAGCGCGCTCGCGCAGGCGATTGGCGCGCAGAAGGCCTTCCCAGACCGGCAGGTCGTCTCCTTCTCCGGCGACGGCGGCTTCACGATGCTGATGGGGGACGTCCTCACCCTGGTGCAGCTGTCGCTGCCCATCAAGATCGTCGTGTTCAACAACAGCTCGCTGGGCTTCGTGGCCATGGAGCAGCAGGTGGGCGGCATGCTCAGCGTGGGCACCGCGATGCACCCCACGAACTTCGCAAAGCTGGCGGAAGCGCTGGGCATGAAGGGCCTGCGCGTGGAGGACCCGGGGCAGGTGGACGAAGCCGTCCAGCAGGCGCTCGCGACGCCCGGGCCCGTGCTGGTGGACGCCGTGGTCAGCAAGGCGGAGCTGGTGATGCCACCGCGCATCACCGCGTCCATGGCCGCGGGCTTCACCCTGTTCGGCATCAAGGCCCTGCTCAACGGCCGCACCACCGAGGTGCTGGAGCTGGCGCGCACGAACCTCTGGCGGTGAAACCCCAGTCGTTCCCGGAGGTTGGGCGCGAACGGAGAAAAATCAGCAGGGCCGCGAATCCATTCGGCCCGTGGCCGCCTCTTATCCTGCGAATGGATACGACCCCCACCCCCGACGCGTTGCTGCTCGCGGCCCATGCCGGTGACCGCGACGCGATGGTGCACCTGCTCCAGGTGCACCAGCCCAGCCTCCGGCGCTATGCGCAGAAGCGCTGCCTCATCAGCGACGTGGACGACGCGGTCCAGGAGACCCTGCTGGTGATGTCCCGCCACCTGACCGCTGTGCGCAAGCTGGCGTCGTTCTCCGGGTGGATGTTCAAGATCGTCCAGCGCGAGTGCCGCCGGCTGGCCCGCACGGTGCTGAAGCAGGACCCCTACGAGGAAGCGCTCGTGGACCAATGGATGTCCGCCCACACGCCGGACACGCTGCGGCTGGACATGGCATCCGCGCTGGAGTCGCTGCCGCCGCAGTACCTGGAGGTCGTCGTGCTGCGCGACTTCGAAGCGCTGTCCATCCGCGAGATGGCCGAGCGCCTGTCCCTGGACCCGGCGGCGGTGAAGAGCCGCCTGCACCGCGCCCGCGTGATGATCCGCGAATACCTGCTGGCCTGAATTCCAAACCCTCTCATCCGGAGTCCTTTCATGGCGAACCCCCTGTCCACCCTGGGCATCCTCCACACGCTCGTCAGCGTGCCTCCCATCGTCTTCGGCGTCTGGGCCTTCGTGCGCGACGGGCGCATCGACCCGGGGACGCGCGTCGGAAAGGCCTACGTCGCCAGCATGGTCGCGTCGGTGGTGACGTCGTTCGGCCTGTCGAGCACGGGCGGTTTCAACCCCGGCCACGGCCTGGGCCTGCTGGCGCTGTTGCTCATGGCGGTGGGCGCGGCGGCCCCGGGCCTGGGCGTGTTCGGCCGCGCCACGGAGTACGTGCGGACCCTCACGTACTCCGCCAGCTTCATGGTGCTGATGGTGCCCGGCATCAACGAGACGCTGACCCGCCTGCCCGCGACCAAGCCCCTGGCTGACAGCCCCCAGTCCCCGCTGGTGCAGGCGGCCCTGGCGACGTGGCTGGGCCTGTTCCTCTGCGGCGCCACCTACCAGGTCCTCCGGTTGCGCTCCCGGGCGTACGCCCATGTAGGCGGGCTGCCGCACCGATAAAAAGCGGGGGCGTGTCGATTGGTGAGCCCCTGGTTCGACGTGGGAGTAGAAGCCCCGCGCTTTCCACCTGAACGGAGCACGCCATGGACGCCACGCTTTCCTCCTCCACCCCCGGGGTGGAGGCCACCCCGAAGAAGAAGTCGTTCGCCCGCTACCTGCCGACGGCGGCCCGCGTGTTCATGGGGCTGGTGTTCTTCGTCTTCGGCCTGAATGGGTTCCTGGAGTTCATTCCCACGCCCAAGGACCTGAACCCGGCGGATCCGGCGGTGGCCTTCGGCATCGCGATGAAGGCGACGGGCTTCCTGTTCTGGCTGGTGAAGGGCACGGAGACGGTGGCGGGGGCGCTGCTGCTGGCCAACCGCTTCGTCCCGCTGGCGCTGGCCATCATCGCGCCGGTCATCGTGAACATCTTCCTGACGCACGCCCTCCTCGCGCCGGCGGGCCTGGGCCTGGCGGTGATCCTCCTGGCGGCGGAGCTCTTCCTGGCCTGGTCCTACCGGGCCGTGTACCGCCCCATGCTCGCCATGCGCGCGACGCCTTCCTAGCGAGGAGGGCCGCCCGCGGGACACCATCCTGCGGCCCGCAGTCGTCCGCGAAGACTCGCCCGCACGGAGTACAGCGCCGGTCCGCTATAGGGGACGGAACGGACGGCACGCCGAGCCAATCAATGGGCGGAGGCGCCTGCCGGAAGCGCCTTCGCCCAACTGGTCCGACTGTCGGACCAGTTCGCAGCGCATGCGGCCAGGGGCCGCGCTGTCCCGGCAGTGCTCAGGACCATGGGCCGTCGCAGCCATGTCAGACCCGTCTGGTTGGATGGGCGAAGCATGGGCG
>NZ_RAVW01000440.1 GCF_003611585.1 Corallococcus exercitus
GTGATAAAGGGCCGGGCGTGCGTACCTTCTGCATCAAGTGTCTGCGTCCTGAAAGCGCGTGCTACTGCGCGCACGTCCCCCAGCTCCAGACGCGCACGCGCGTGGTGTTCCTCCAGCATCCCCGGGAACGGCGCGTGGCCATCGGCACGGCGCGCATGGCCCACCTGTCGCTGCCGAACTCGGAGCTGCACCGGGGCGTGGACTTCACGGGCCACGCGCGGCTGGAGGAGCTGGCGAAGAATCCCGAGCGCGTCGCGGTGCTCTTCCCGGGCGAGGACGCCATCTCCGTGGAGGAGGCCCAGGCGAACCCGCCGGAGACGCTCATCGTCGTGGACGGCACCTGGCCGCAGGCGAAGAAGGTGGTGATGCGCAACCCGGTGCTGGCGGCCCTGCCGCGCATCGGCTTCGTGCCGCGCCGTCCGAGCAACTACCGCATCCGCGCGGAGCCGGCGGACCACTGCGTCTCCACCATCGAGGCGGTGGCGGAGATATTGGGCCAGCTGGAGGGCAAGCCGGACTACTTCGACCGCATGCTGGGCGCGTTCGAGTACATGGTGGACACGCAGCTGGAACGCCAGGAGACGCGCACGGGACCGAACCGGCGCCGGCTCTACAAGAGCGAGTGGCGCCCGCCGCTGGAGCTGCGCTCGCTGGCGGACGCCGCGGACCGGCTGGTCCTCTTCTACGCGGAGGCGAACGCGCACTCGCTGGAGATGGGCATCCCGCCGGAGCTGGTGCACCTGGTGGCGGTCCGCCTCACCACGGGCGAGCGCTTCGAGGCGGTCATCGCGCCGGAGCAGCCGCTGGCGCACAGCACGCCGCTGCACGTCGAGCTGTCGGAGGAGGAGCTGCGCGCCGGTGAGCCGCGCGCGGAGGCCCTGGCCCGCTTCGAGGCGTTCCTGCGTCCGGACGACGAGCTGACGGTGTGGACCACCTTCGCCCTGGACCTGCTGTGGAATGGCGGCCTGGCGCGCCGGTCCGCGCGCAACGTGCGGCTCGCCACGGCGCGGGCGCTCAAGGGCAAGGCGGGCGGCGTGGAGCAGGCGGTGGGCCTGCTCAAGGCGCCGGAGGTGGGGACGTGGGCGCGGGGCCGCGCGGGCCGCCGCATCAGCGCGCTGGAGTCCGTGGCGCGCGAGCTGGTGGCCCGTGGCAACGCGACCGAGCCCCCCGCGAAGCTGCCGAGGACCGGCTCGGAGGGCTGAGCCGTTCTACTGGCCCAGGCGCGCGGTGCCGACGCTGGCGCCCAGCGTCGTGGAACCCGCGCGCCAGGGGCGGGCCTGCTCGCGCATCCAGCGCCCGAAGCGGGCGATGAGGTAGCAGCCCACCAGCAGCGCCACGGACACGCCCAGCGCCGCCGCCATGCCCAGCCGGGGACCGATGCGCTGCGCGAGGCCCGCGATGTCCGCCCAGCCGTACACCACCGGCAGGTGCAGGACGTAGATCCACAGCGACAGCCGTCCCAGCGGCGCCAGCATGCCGCTCAACCGCTGCGGCAGCAGGTTCACGACGCCCAGCACCAGCAGGCCCTGCGCCACGCGGTACAGCACCATCGTGGGGCTGGTGGGCGTCCACTCGATGGGCATCCAGCGGGTGAGCGCCAGCAGCGCTCCGCCCAGCGCGAGCAGCGCGAAGCCCTGCGCCAGCCCCGGCTTCAACAGGTGCAGCCCGTGCGCGGCGAACGCGCCCGCGAAGAAGAAGCCCGCCCAGGGGAAGAACGGGAAGCGGCTGCCCTCCCCGTTGCCGATGAACTGCTGCAGCGGCACGGGCAGGTGCTCGCCCGCGTGCCACATTCCGGCGCTCGCCAGGGGGATGCCCACCGCCAGCCCGCCCAGCAGCAGCGCCCGGGCGCCCCGGTTCGGCGTCACCACCAGCGCCATCGCGCCCAGCATCAGCGACGCGCCGATGCACTGGAGCGCGTCGAACTGGAAGACCTTGCTGAGCATGGCGTCGGAGAAGCCCAGGTCGCGGACCGCGCCCCAGCCCGGCCAGTGCAACAGGTAGCCCAGGAACAACAGCAACAGCGCGCGGCGGAACCGGCGGCCGAAGGAGTCCTTCGCGGCACCCGGCTTCGTGCCCAGCGCCATCACCACCGCCCAGCCACTCACCAGCAGGAACAGCGGCGCGGTGATGCCCCGCAGCTTCCAGTACTCCTGGACCCACGGATGGTCCCGGAAGGCGGGCGCGAGCAGCGCGTCCAGCGTGTGACCCATCACCATGGCGAGCACGGCCAACCCCCGCGCGCCATCCAGCGCGGGGTGACGGGCCTGCCGGAAGCTGAGCGAGGGACCGAAGCTTTTCAAAGCCAGTCGAGCATAAGCCCACCTGCGGGCCCCGTCTCCAAAACGCACCAGCCGTGGGGGTTGGCAGGCGTGGAAACAAGCCCGGTTTTCACTCACAGCCCAGGTCCCGTCCTCGTGCGGGGAATGCTACAGGATGGATGCATGTCCCCTCGTGCCGCGCTCGCCGCCCTCGCGCTCCTCGCCGCCCCGGCCTCCTCCCTCGCCGCGTCCGGCGATGACTGGTTTGGCAACGACAAGCCCAAACACTTCGCTGCGTGTGCCGCCGCCACGGGCGTGGGCTACGGCGCGGGCGCCGTCCTCTTCGATTCGATGGGCGCGCGGGTGCTCACCGGCGTGGGGCTGGGATTGGGCGTGGGGCTGGGCAAGGAGGTCTACGACCGCGCTCGCGGCAGCGTCTTCTCCGTGAAGGACCTGGCGTGGGACACCGCCGGCACCGCCACGGGGCTACTGGCCGCGTTCCTCGTGGACCGGTTCATCACCGAGGTGCTCCTGCCCCCGCCCCGGAGCGTCGCCGTCGGGCGTGGCGGCGGGCGCGTCCGGACGCGCGCGGCGCTCCACGAACTTCAGGAGCAGGTCGCGCTGCAGCCGGGGGTCCACCAGCAGCATGCGGCCCTGGGGATCCTCGGTGTCGGAGACGAGCACGGTGACCTGCCGGCGCGGGCACTGGTTCATGCAGCCCGTGGGCGTGACGCGCACCTGCCCGGCGAGGCCCCGCTCGGCGAGCTCCCCCTGGAGCCAGCGCGGCAGGTCCTGGCCGCCACTCCGGGCGCTCTTCGTCAGGCACTTGCGGCAGACGAGCACGTCCACCTCCCGCCCCTTGCCGCCCGTGTCGTCGTCCTGCATCCGCCGTCCTCCGTGGCGCCCCGCTTCCAGGCGGATGCGCCGGTCCGCGTTCCCGGCACGCCGCCGGGACCTTGAAGAAGAAGGGGTAGCGGCGCCGGGGTTGTTCCGCAGCACCCTCGTCCAGTGCCCGTCGGGCCGCTGTCCGGACAGGCGCTGCCGGACTGATGGCATGGGAAAGCGCTGAACGTGGGTGCGACGTTCCGTCCCGAAGCCAGCCGTCTGGGGCGCTGGTACGGTGCGCTCCGTCTTGTGTCGCTGACGGGAGGCCTTGCTCATGACGCGAAATCGACTGCTTCTCGGGTTCACCCTGTCGGCGCTGGGCGCGCTCGCGGGCTGTGAGCGCTCCTCCGGCGCGGCTCCGGATGAAAAGCCTACAGCGCCTGCTCCGGCGGCGGCGCAGGTCGCGGCCGCGAAGCCCGCGGCGCCGGACGCCGACGCGGTGGCGAAGCTGGCGGCGCACTTCTTCCAGGCGCCTCGCAACCAGGCGCCGCTGCCCACGGACACCGAGGCGCAGGTGGCCCTGGGGCGCATGCTCTTCCACGAGCCCCGGCTGTCGAAGAACCACGACGTGTCCTGCAACAGCTGCCACGGCCTCACCACCTTCGGCGTGGACAACAAGGCGCTGTCGGACGGGCACAAAGGGCAGAAGGGCACTCGCAATTCGCCCACCGTCTACAACGCGGCCCACCACATCGCGCAGTTCTGGGACGGCCGCGCCGCCACGCTGGAGGCCCAGGCGGAAGGGCCGATGATGAACCCCGTGGAGATGGCCATGCCGGACGCGAAGCGCGTCGAGGCCACGCTGTCCTCCATGCCCGAGTACGCCAACCGCTTCCGCGCCGCCTTCCCGAAGGGGGGCAAGCCCGTCACGCTGGCGAACGCGGCCCAGGCGCTGGCCGCCTTCGAGCGCACGCTCACCACGCCGTCGCGCTTCGACCGCTTCCTCGCGGGCGAGCACTCGGCCTTGAGCGCGCAGGAGCAGCGCGGCCTGGAGGCCTTCGTCACCACCGGCTGCACCACGTGCCACAACGGCCCGGCGGTGGGTGGCGCGTCGTTCCAGAAGCTGGGGCTGGTGGAGGCGTATCCGGCGCTCACCGACGCGGGCCGCTTCGACGCGACGAAGAACGAGGACGACCGGGGCTACTTCCGCGTGCCCACGCTGCGCAACGTGGAGATGACCGGGCCGTACCTGCACGACGGCAGCGTGAAGGACCTGCCCACCATGGTGCGCCTGATGGGCCGCTACCAGCTGGGCCGCACGCTGAAGGACGGCGAGGTGGACGACCTGGTGGCCTTCCTCAAGAGCCTCACCGGCGAGCTGCCCCCCGCCGAGCGCATCTCCGCGCCGCCCCTGCCTCCCAGCACGAAGCGCACGCCCAAGCCGGACCCGTCGTAGCTTCGGAAACGTCGCGTCCCGCCCTGCGGGTGCTAAACCCTCGCGCCCATGACCTTCTTCTTCCATCTCCACTCGGGCCTTCGCTACCTGGTGCTGCTGTCCGGCGTCATCGCGCTCGCGTTCTTCGCGTTCGCGGTCGCCACGAAGCGCCCGTTCGACAAGGTGGGGCGCATCGTCGGCGCGTCCTACTCCGGCCTGCTGCAGCTCCAGGTGCTCGTGGGCATCGCGGTGCTGGTGACGCGCGGGTACTACCCGGCGCTCATCGGGCACATGGTGATGATGGTCCTGGCCGTGGGAGCCATCCAGGGCCCCCTGGGCGCCACCCGCCGCCGCCTGCGGGCCAGCGGCGAGGCCTCCGCGTCCGCTGAACCGCGGCCCGTGCCTGGCTACGTGCCGGTGCTGGTGGGCACGCTGGTGTCGCTGGCGCTCGTGGCGGGCGGCATCCTGGCCATCCGCCCGGGCCTGTTCGTCTCCACCGCGTTCTGAAGCGGGTGCCGCGAGGAGGCTGGAGCGCCAGCCTCCTCATGAGCCGCCTTCGTTAGCGACGGGCGCGACGGCGCAGGGCCAGCGGCGCGAGCAGGGCGAGGAGCGCGGGCAGCAGGCCAGGGCTCGCGCTGCAACCGCCGTCATCGTCGTCCCGCGGATCCTTCTCGGGCCCCGAGCCCCCGTCCGGGATGATGCCGCCCGTGCCGGCGTCCAGGCTGGTGCCTGCGTCCGCGCCGGTGCCGGTACCCGCGTCCGTGCCTCCGCCCGTGCCCGCGTCCGTGCCTCCGCCGGTGCCTCCGTCCGTGCCTCCGCCGGTGCCCGCCGCGCAGTTTCCCAGCGAGTGCTCCAGCGCGCCCAGCGTGGCCGAGGCAGGGCGCGGACGGGCGCAGAAGTCCTCCGGCGCCAGCGTGTTCCTCGGGGCCGCGCCGATGAGGGCCGACACGTCGCCCTTGAGCGTCAGGTCTCCCTTGTCCGGCGCCACGTACCAGGCGCTCCACTCAGTGCTCGTCACGCCTGTCCGGTTCGCGCTGAAGGTGCCGGTGGAGCTGTCGCGGTTGCGGACGACGCTCGACATCACGTTGCCGGTGGCCTGGCCGGTGGAAGCGGCGTAGCGGAAGTCCACACCCAGCCCGTTGTTCATGAACGTGTTGAACAGCACGCGCGTGTTCGCGGCCTTGTTCAGGTACACGGCGGCGTCCGAGCAGTTCGCCACGATGTTGTTCCGGATGATTCCGTCCGTGTGCTCCGGCGAGCACGGCACGTTGGGGTCGAAGGCCGGCGCGCAGTACGCGTTCCCGGTCCCGCCGCCGCCAAAGGACAGGCCGATGCGCGTGTCGCCCTCGGTGGGCCGGTCCTTCGCGCAGAGGACGCGGTTGCGCTCGAAGAGGCCCCGCTTGCCGCCGCTCTTCATGAAGGCGCCGTAGGAGATGCTGCCCTGCTTGCCGAAGTCGTGCAGCTCGTTGTCGCGGACCACCCAGTCGTCGCCCGTGTCGATGTTCAGCTTGGTGACGGGCGTGCCCGTCGCGCGCACGTGCGTGTCGTAGAGTTCGTTGTTCTCGATGAGACCGCGGTGGGGCATCTCCCAGACGCCGCTGCCGTTCTGCGCCGCGTTCACCTTGAGCTGTGCGTTGAAGTCGCGCACGCGGCTGTTGCGCAGGACGAAGTTCTCCGCGTGGCCGGTGACGTGGAAGGCGTGCTCACAGTTCTGGTCGCTCGAGCAGATGCCCTCCACGGTGAGCCCATCGAAGGTCCAGTAGCGGCCGGACACCTTGAAGCCCTCCAGCGCGTTGAAGCGGATGAGGGCCGCGTAGCGGTTCTTCGCGCGCACGATGATGGGCGCGGCCTGCGTCCCTTCCGCCGCGCAGTTGACGTTCGCGTTGAAGGTGTACGTGCCGTCCTCCAGGACGATCTCATCTCCGGCCTTCGCGGACGAAAGCGCGGTCTGGAACTCGGCCACGGTGGTGACGCTCTTCACGGCCGCGCTGCCCGTCAGGGGCAGCAGGAGCAGGGCGAGGGAAACAGTTCTCAAAGGGGGGACTCCCGGAAAGAGAGGGGGGAGTCCAAAGCTACCCGATCCCAACCAGGGCAGGCAGCCTGACGTGCGCAGGCATCCCGGCTGCTAGGGAACCGGTGCTCGCGTGAACACCTGTCTTTTCATGACACGCCGACCCGAGGATTCGCGGTGGGGACGCTCCACGCTTGGGGGGCTGGTGCTGGCCGGAGCGCTGCTCACGGCCCCGGGCGCGTTCGCGCTGCCCTCGAAAGGACAGCCGCTGCCGGAGTTCTCCGCGCGGGACCTGACGTCCGGCCCTCACGCGAGCGAGGAGCTGAAGGGTCACCCCACGCTGCTGGTCGTCATCACCGACAAGGACGCGGGCGACCGGATGCGCGGATGGTTCGACGCGGCGGACGAGCACGTGAAGGACTCGGTGCGCCGCCAGTCGCTCATCACCCTCAAGCTGCCGTTCTTCGTCAGCGAGGGCGCCGCGCGGGGCAAGGCGAAGGGCCAGGTGCCACAAACCTTCTGGAAGGACACCTGGCTGGACAAGAACGGCGGCATGGCGAAGGCGCTGGGGCTTGCCTCCAGCGACACACCCTATGTCCTGGCGCTGGACGCCCAAGGACGGGTGGTGGCCAGCGTCCATGCCACCGTGGACTCGCCGGAGGCGCGGGCCATCTGGTCCGCGCTCTCCCGCTGACTCAGGGCAAGGCTAGTAGCGCCCGCCGCTCTCCAGGATGGCCTGGAGCTTCTCCTTGTCGCTGGCGAAGGGGAACGCCTGGTACAGCTGGTAGCTGTTCTGCGGATCCAGCAGCGTGGGCCGCATCATGCGCACCACTTCCAGCTTGTCGTTGGAGAAGGAGAACTGCCCCAGCACGGACATGACGTGCGTCACGAGGAAGTTCTCGTTCGGAGCCACCTGCGACAGGATGCGCAGCTTCTCGCGCGGGAAGGCCTCGCGGAGCATCGCCTGGGTGATGTTGCGGAACTGCGCGTCCGCGATGGGGCGCACCACCGGCGGCGGGGGCGGCATCGGCGCCGGCTGGTTGACCACCGGGGGCGGCAGGCCCGTGCCGTAGGGCGCGGCGTCGTCCACGTACTCGCTCAGCTTGTCCAGCTCCTCCATCGCGGCGCGGATGGCCTCGCGGCCCCTGGCGTCCTTCGTCCGGGACATCGCGTCGCGCAGCGCGTTCTCCAGCCGGTCGATGCGGCGCTCCACCTGCTCACGGTCGACGACGGCCAGGTTGCGCGCGGGCGGCGGGGGCGGAACCGGCTGCGGCATCGGGC